>NZ_AOLF01000028.1:0-27031 GCF_000336975.1 Haloferax sp. ATCC BAA-644 | reverse complement strand
CTCCGTATCATGCGTCGGGCGGAATCCTGTTAAAACTTGAGGAGGGGTATGCTAGCACAAACCACAATGTGCGGGTCGCTATCGGTCGATTTCTCCGCTTCGAGAAACTCCGGTTCGCGCGAGCGTGTCAGCCGGCGAACGGCTTCGTCCGGCGCTCGTACTCGATTTCCGTCGAGACGGCGTCGGCGATGTCCGACCCGAACTCCCGTTCGACGAGATGTAACGAGAGGTCGAGGCCGGAGGTGACGCCGCCCGCGGTGAGCACGTCGCCGTCGTCGACGACGCGCGCTTCGACGACTTCGGCGGCCGTCTCGTGGAGGTCGGAGAGCGCGCCGCCGTGGGTGACCGCGGGGCGACCGTCGAGGATGCCGGCGCGGGCGAGGAGCATCCCGCCGGTACAGACGCCGGCGACGGTCGTTCCGGCCTCGTGGAACGCGGCGATGGCGTCGGGAATCTCGCCCTTCTCGGCTTCGGCCCACGCGCTCTGGTCGGCGCGGGAGTTCCAGCCGCCGCCGGGGACGACGAGCAGGTCCGGGCGGTCGGTTTCCGGGTCGAGGACGCCGTCGACGCCGATGCGCATCCCGTGGCTCGCGGTCACGAACTCGCGGTCGTCGAGCGCGACGAGTTCGGCCTCGCAGTCGGCCCCGGCCGCGCCGGCGTTCTGGAACACCTCGAACGGCGCGACGGCGTCGAGTTCGTCGAAGCCGTCGTAGAGGATGATAGCGACGTGCATGAACTCGGAGTCGGGTCCCGAGGACAAAGTCGTTCGCGCCGCGGCGACCGAGGGCAAAAAAAAGCAGGCGGGGTCAGTCGTCGCTCAGTCGTCGCCGCGGGCGGCCTCGAACATCGAAATCGCGCGCTCGCGGCGCTCGGCGTGGTCCACGATGGGCTCCGGGTAGTCGGGTGCGAGCCGCTCGCGTTCGAGGTCGCTCAGTTCGTGCCACTCGTGGATGGTGTTGGCCGTCACGTCCGAGAGCTCGGGGACGTACCGCTTGATGTACTCGCCGTCGGGGTCGTAGCGCTCGCCCTGCGTCATCGGGTTGAAGATGCGGAAGTACGGCTGGGCGTCGGTCCCCGTCGAGGCGGCCCACTGCCAGCCGCCGTTGTCGTTTGCGGTGTCGTGGTCCGCGAGGTGCTCGCGGAAGTGCGCGTAGCCGTGTCGCCAGTCGCACAGCAGGTCCTTCGTGAGGAACGACGCGACGATCATCCGGACGCGGTTGTGCATGTACGCCTCCTCGCGGAGCTGTCGCATCCCGGCGTCGACGATGGGGTAACCGGTTTCGCCCGCCTTCCACGCCGCGAGTTCCTCGTCGTCGTCGCGCCACGCGATGTCGTTTTCGTACTCCTTGTAGTTCTCCGTGACCACGTTCGGGTGCTCCCGGAGGACGTGCGCGTAGAACTCCCGCCACGCCAACTGCGACTGGAACTCCTCGACCGACTCGTCTCTCTCGCCGCCGACGCCCTCGCGGGCCGCGGCGGTCGCCGCGTACACCTCGCGGATGCCGATGGTCCCGAACTTGAGGTCCGTCGAGAGCCGCGACGTGGCGTCCCGCGTCGGGTAGTCGCGGTCGTCGGCGTAGCGGTAGATGGCGTCCGCGCAGAACGCCGAGAGGCGCTCGCGGGCCGCCTCGGTCCCCGCCGACCGGACCGATGCCGACGGCTCCTCGAAGCCGAGGTCCGAGATGGTCGGGAGGCCGCCGACGGCGATGTCGAACTCGGCGTCGGCGTCGGAGAGGCTCTCTGCGGCGGTTTCGAGCGTCGCGGCGTCGGCGAGGTCGTCGGCGTCCGGTTCCGGGTACGGGTCGGGCTTGTCGCGGTCGCGCCACTTCTTCCAGAAGTAGGTGTAGACGGAGTACGTGTCGCCCGCGTTTGTCGTGATGCTCCCCGGCGGGTGGAAGATGGCGTCGTGGACCGGTTCGCGGGCGACGCCGGCCTCGTCGAGGGCGAGTCGCACGTCCGCGTCGCGCTCGCGGGCGAGCCCGGAGTAGTCGATACCCCACACGGCCCGCTCGGCGTCGAACGCCGCCGCCACCGCCGGCACGACCGTCCGGGGGTCGCCGCGGGCGACGAGCAGGTCGCTCCCGCGCTCTCGGTAGGCGTCGCGGAGCTCGGAAAGCGCGTCGAGCAGGTACCTGACGCGGGGCGCGCCGGCGTGGTCGAGCACGTCCCGGTCGAAGACGAAAAGCGGGGCGACGGGGCCCGCCTCCGCGGCCGTCGCGAGGCCGCGGTTGTCCGCGACGCGCAGGTCCCGGCGGTGCCAGTGCAGTTGCATGTGCGCGCCTCAGGACGGCGGCTATGTGAATGTAGCGGCGGTCGGACGCCGGCGGGCCGAAAAATCGGCCGACCGGCTCGTTCGACTGAACTTAATCGCTCGCTGTCGCTGGAAACGGTGTCCTACCGCGTCCCGCGGCGGCAGTCGCTCGTTTTCGGACACCCGTTGGCATGGATATGGTACGATGGCCGACCCTCGGGTTGGCGCGACTGTCGCGGGTAATGTGATGTTATCGACCGAATTCCGGGACGGGAGCACGTTTACGTTCTTGCTATCTGGTGTACCCGGTTCATACCTATACCGCGTCGTACCCACGGTTCTGGTATGTCCGGGCATCGCTGCCTTCCTGACTCCGGGGTCCGACAGCCGCGTCTCCGGTCTCCGCTCGTGTTTCCGCTCCTCCTCTTGACGTTCGTCTGCGGGACGCTCGGGTGGCTCGTCTGGGTCCCCTACGGCGCGTTCCTCGGCGTGCTCCCGCCCGTCGTCGTCTTCGGCTTCGCGTTCGTCGAACTCTCGTCGGCCTCGCCGTCGCCCCCGCAACTCCCGTCGGCGCGGCCGTCGCCGCCGCTCTCGCTCGACGGCCGGGTCGACCTCGCCGCCGCGTTGCACGGCGCGGGCGTCTTCGCGACCGATGCGGACGACAGCCTCTCGCTGTCGCCGCAGTTTGCCGACGACTGGCGCGCCCGAATGCTCGAAGCCGACGGGCGAGACGGCGACCGCGAGGCGCTCGCGGCGCTTCTCGGCGTCGACTCGGACAGAATCGAGATGGGGTGGAACGAGCGGGGGCTGTTCGCGCGACTCGACCACGGAACCGTCGGTCGGTGGTCCTCCCGCGCCGCGTTCGTCGCCGACCGCACGGCGGTCGCGACGTTCCGCCGGTACTACCCCGAGTGGTGGCGGCTCTCGACGGCCGACCGGAACCGCGTCCTCGGGGCGCTTCGGCTGTGTCTCCGGACGTGCCCGACCTGTGACGGCGCGGTCGCGGTCGAAACCGAACGGGTGCGGACCCCCGACGGGACGAAACGGCACGTCTCGGCCGTCTGCCGGGGCTGTGACGCGACGCTGTTCGACGGCGTGGTCGAGCAGTCGGCCGGCGAGCCGTCCGGGTCCGACGAGGGTGCCGGCGTGCACCCGCAGAACACGCGGTAAGCGGGGCGCGAGCGCGAGGCACGCCGCGCCCGACGAGCGCCGACGGGCCGGCGCGAGCGCGGGCCTCTCAGGGGAGCGAGTCGATGCCGTCGCGCCGCCCGTCGAGCACCGAAAAGCGCTCGTCGCGGCGTCGTTCGAGCCACCGGAGCAGGCGCTCTGCCCACCGCAGTTTCCGCGCTTTCATCGCGTCCACGGTCGGGTCGTCGAAGTCCCAGCCGGCGAAGACCAGCCGCTCCGCCCCGAGCTCGTCGGCGATGAAGGCCGCCCGGTCGCCGTCGGTGAAGCCGCCCCAGTTGACGACGGGGCCGACGGGAGCCGCCTGCGTCGTCCCGAGGACGTGGTCGCCGTCGAACCGCGGGACCCATTCGCGGACCGCGGGGAGGTTATCGCCGTGGGCGTGAGCCGCGACGGGCACGCCCGATTCGGTCAGTTCGGCCGCCGTCTCGGGGTTCTTGTCGAGGTCGGTCACCATCAAACCGAGGTCGAACCCGGCGTCGCGGACCGCGTCGGCGGCGGTGGAGGCGGCGACGACCACGTCCACGTCGGGGTCGTCGAGTCGGCCGAGTTCGGCGTCGAGCGTCGGGGCCGCCCCGCAGACGGCGACGGTCGCGCCCGCCCAGTCCAGTCGGTCGCGGTCGAACGGTTCCACGAGGTCCGCGAGCGCGTCTCTGGCGCGCTCGTCGCCGGTTCGGTCGAAGCCGAAGTCGTCGAGAATCCGTCCGTAGACGGGTTCCCATGTGGTGAAATCCATGGTGTAGCTGTCGCTCAGAATGTAACTGTATGGGCCGGAACGGCACTCGTGTACCCCTACCCGCGTGCCCTTCCGGCGTCCACAGGACCGTTTTAGAGTCGGATGGTATAAGTTTTCTCTTAGTAGAACGGTCAACGTCTGCCGAACGTCAGACGCCGAGACGGGTCTGTGAGGGGTTCACGCACCAGTTATCGCGTCGCCCGCTCGACCGTTTCGAGGGCGGCTTCGAGGGCGTCGGAGGCGTCCGTGACGAGCGTCGAAAGCCGGGCGAGCGCGGCGGGCGTCCCGACCAAGAGCGCCCCGGTGTCGCCGGCGGCCAAGACGGCTCCCGCGTCGCCGGCGGCGGCTTCGAGGGCCTCGCGGTCGTCGGCTCCGAGTCCTTCCAGTTCGAAGACGCGCGTGACGCTCTCGGCGGCGACCTCGCGGGTCCCGCCGACGCGGTCGAGGTGCCTCGCGGCCTCGCCGGTCGTCGTCACGTCGAGTTCCTCGACCGACACGTCGCCGGGTTCGCGGACGCGACGGCGCGTGAACTCGTGGCCGATGAGGGCCGCGTCGCGGGTCTCTTTCACGTCGTGGGTGCGGACGACGTGGGCACCGCGCTCGACCGCCATCGAGGTGGCGGCGAGGCTCACGGGCAGCGCTTCCTCGGTCGAGCGGCCGGCCACGTCGCGGAGGAAGTTCTTGCGGTTGATGGAGACGAGGATGGGGTAGCCGTAGCCGCGGAACTCCCGCAGGCGGTCGAACGTCTCGCGGTCGTGTTCGAGCGTCTTCGCCTCCGACCAGCCGCCGAAAGCGGGGTCGAGAATGGTCTTGTCGGTGAAGCCGTTCAGTTCGAGGGCGTCGTAGATGTCGTCGACCTCCTCGACCGCACCGGGGCGGGTGAGGTCCGGGGGGCTCGCCATCTTGGCGACGGCGGCGTCGAACTCCTCGCAGACGCGGGGCATCTCCGGGTCGGCGAAGCCGCAGATGTCGTTGACCATGTCGAAGCCGCCGTCGAGCGCCGCCTCCGCGACCTCGTGGTAGCGCGTCTCGATGGAGAAGACGGCGTCGCCGGAGACGCTGTCGAGGACCGAAAGCGCCGTATCGAGGCGGTCGAGTTCGTCTTCGGCCGACAGCACGTCGAGGCGCTTGTTCGCGGATTCGAGGCCGATATCGACGATGTCGGCCCCCTCGTCGATGAGTTCGCGGTCGACGTACTCGGCGGCCTCGCTCGGGTCGTTGAACACGCTCGGCTTGTACGGGGACTCCTTGGAGACGTTCAGCACGCCCATGATTCGGGGCGGGTGGTCGTCGCCGATTTCGAGTCCTGCCGCATCGACGGTGCGCATACCCGTCGGTTGGACCACACGACTATATGCCGACCGGTCGCGGAAGGCGGGCAGCCAGCCCTGCGGCGCTCGTTCGCCGTCGCTCGCGGACGACTGACCGGCATCACGCCACTTTTATCCGCCGCTCGGCTACCTCGGACCATGGCGAAGGTCAGCGTCGGACTCCGCGGATGGCGCTTCGAAGAGTCCGAGATATTCACCGACGAGGGCGAGTTCAAACCGCTCGACGAGATTCCCGAGGACCCACGGGAGCGTCTCATGCGCCTCGTCTCGCTCGTCGAGGAGCCGTGCGACGCCTGCTATCTAATCCACGGCGACGAGGAGATACAGCAGTGCCGACAGGCCGCCATCGTCTACGGCGAGCCCCGCGAGGAGGTGCTTCTCTGCGAGCATCACGAGCCGGACTTCCTCTACTGGTTCCGCGAGGAGGACGGCCGCGACCTCGTCGGCGACGCGGTGTTCGCCGACGCCTTCCACGAGTGGTTCGCCGCCGGCGGCCGCGCGCCCGACGGCTACGGCGGGCTGGAGTACGTCGACACCGAACCCGACGAACTCCCGTCGCCGCCGGATGCCAACGAGATACAGCGCCGGCTGGAGGAGAACTTCGTCGAGGGCGAGCGTATCAATCTCCGCGACTACGGCCCCGGCGCGGACGACGAGGACGGGACGCCCCTGACCGAAGACGACCTCGACGGCGTCGACCTCGATACGGACTACCCGACGAAATGAGCGACGACCCAGACGCCGACGCCGTCGATGTTGCCGACGCCGCCGATACCGCCGATACCGCCAACGCCGCCACCGGTGACATCGGGGACCGCGAGTTCGTCGTCGTCGTCGTCGAACCCGAGACGCCCGGCAACGTCGGGACCATCGCGCGGGCGATGAAGAACTTCGGCATCTACGATCTCCGCCTCGTCGACCCGCCGCCGCTCGACCCCGACGGCGAGGCCTACGGCTTCGCCGGCCACGCCCGCGAGGACGTGCTCCCGAACGCCACCGAGACGACTCTAGAGGAAGTCGTCGAGGAGTTCCACACCGTCGGGACGACCGCGGTCTCCCACGAGGACTCCACCCGGCACGTCCGCTACCCGTTCAAGACGCCGGTCGAAATCGCCGACTCGCTGGAGTCGGTGGAGGCGAAGACCGCGCTCGTCTTCGGCCGCGAGGGAACCGGCCTCGACAACGAGGAGTTGGCGATGCTCGACGAGGTCTGTTGTATCCCCGCCGACGACCGCTACCCCGTGCTCAACCTCGGGCAGGCGGCGACGCTTCTCATGTACGAACTTCGCCGGTTTACGGTCGAGGAGACGCAGCTACCGGATGTGGAACGCGAGCGCGCCTCCGAGGCGGAAATCGAGGTCGTCTACCGCTTTTTCGACGAGTTGCTCGACGCCGTCGACTACCGGGAGCACAAGCGGACCAAGACCTCGCGGATGATGCGCCGACTGCTCGGCCGCGCCCACCCGACCGAGCGCGAGGCCGCGACGCTGACGGGCGTGTTCCGCCGGGCCGCCGAGGCCGTCCGCGACCCGGACCGCTTCCGCGACGGTGACGACGAGAGCTGACGCGTCCGCGCTACTCCGCGTCGTCGTCCCGGCGGGCGAACATCACGTAGCTCACGAACGAACAGACTTTCTCGACCTCGCCCGACTCGCGCTCCGCGCGGGTCGTCGTCCGAATCTCCACGAGGCCGCGGCTGTCGGTCTCGACGGTCGTCTCCAGCACCTCGTTTTCCACGACGAGCGTGTCCCCCGGATACACCGGTTTCCACCAGCGAAGCTCGTCGACGCCTTTCGCGCCGAGGGCGGCCGAGTCACCGAGGAAGCCGTCCACGAGCAGGCGCATCGTCATCGCCGTGGTGTGCCAACCGCTGGCGATGACGCCGCCGTACATCGACTCGGACTCGGCGCGCTCCGGGTCGGTGTGGAACCACTGCGGGTCGTACTGTTCGGCGAACTCCAGCACCTCCGATTCGGTCACGTCGTACGCGCCGAACTCGTGGGTGTCGCCGGCCGCGAAATCCTCGAAGAACTGCATGACTCCCCTTCGGCCGGCCCCGTGGAGAAAGTAGCGGTGTCGGCGGTCCGGGCGGCGCACGCGGCCGACCGCACCCCCGTTTTCGTTCCCCCACCCCTGAGCGCCAGACAGCTTTTGCGGTCCGACCCCGTATCCCCACGCGAGATGGCAACGTCCCCGCGCCGCTCTCGCCTCCCGATGGTCGTCGTCGGCGTCGTCGTCCTCGCGTTCTACCTCTCGCTCAGCGCGCTCAGCGCGTTCGCGGTGGTGACGCTCTGGCGGCTTCGCCCCGACCCCGTTACCGCCGCCGTCGTCGGCGTCGGCGTCGCCGTCGTCCTCGGCTATCTGAGCTTCCGCTTCGGCACGGTGCGCCTGCTCGGCCAACTCGACGCGCGGGATCTGTCGCCCGCGGAGTCGCCGTCGGTCCACCGCCTCCGAGACCGCCTCGCCGAGCGGATGGACCTCGACCCGCCGACGCTGAAGCTCGCGCGCTTTGCCGCGCCGAACGCGCTGGCGCTCGACCCGATGGGCCGCGACGTGGTCGTCCTCGACGCCTCGCTGTTCCGCCTCCTCGACGCCGACGAGTTCGAGGCGCTGCTCGCGCACGAACTCGCGCACCTCGAACGGAAAGACGGGCTGGTCCAGTCGCTCGTGGCGAGCGTCCTCCAGACGGTCGTCGGCGTCGGCTACCTGTTCGTCTCGCCCGTGACGTTCCTGACGACGGGCGTCGCCCTCGGCTCGGCGTGGATGCGCGGCCGGCCGGGGTCGTGGCACGAGACGCTCGCCGGGCGGATTCGCCTCCGACTGGACGAGGTCGTCGGCCTGTTCGGCTTCGGCCTCACCGTGTTCGTCCGGTCGCAGTCGAGAAAGCGGGAGTTCGCCGCCGACGCGCGGGCCGCCGAGGTGACGGGCAAGCCGATGGCGCTCGCGTCGGCCCTGCGGAAGTTAGAGCGGGCCGCCCGGCCGCAACTCGGGCTGTCGCCGCTGTGGGTGTACGGCGAGGTCGAGGTCGAAGACTCGGTGTCGGACCTGCTTTCGACCCACCCCTCGACCGACGAGCGCGTGGAGCGACTGGCCGCGATGGCCGACGAGTCGATGACGCGAATCGAGGTGCGCTGAGATGCCCGGCTCGCCCGACCCGGTGCTCGGCAACTGGCTCCTCACCCACGTCGTCGCCGTCGCCGCCGCGTTCGGCACCGTCGCCGTCGTCTACGCGACCCGCGCCCGGAGCGCCCGAAGCTTCCTGACGCCCGCGGCCCTCGGCGGCGGCTACGCCCTCGCCACGCTCGCCGTCTGGACCGCGGCCCGACTCGCCACCGACGCGGTCCCTTCGGGGCTGGTCGAAGACCCGCTGACCGCGGCGGGCTTCCTCGGCGTTTCGTTCCTCCTGCTCGCCGGGTTCGTCGCCGTCTCGGCCCTGCTGTTCGCCCGCCGGGGGCTGGTCGCGCCGCTCGTCGGCCTGTTCGGCGTCACGGAACTCGTCTGGTGGGCGTTCCTCCACGTCCGCGGCGAGACCGATGCGCTCGGGATGTTCCTCATCTTCGGGCCGGTGCTGTTGGTGCTTCTCGTCGTCGCGGCCGGCGTCGAGTTCGCGGGGCGGTGGGGCTGGCGGCGGTTCGTCCGCGGTAGCGGGCGCTCGGCGTCGTGAGAAGGAGAGAAAATTGGGTGCGGTCCGAAGGCTCGGAACGCTCGGCGTTCAGGCCCGCTTTTGAATCTCCTCGCGGAGCACGTCGCTGACGACTTCGCCGTCGGCTTTGCCGCGGAGCGCGCCCATCGCCTCGCCCATGAGCGCGGAGAACGCGCCCATACCTTGCTCTTCGACCTGGTCGGCGTTGCGCTCGACGACCCCGGCGATGGCCTCGCGGACCTCGTCCTCGGAGACGCCGGAGAGGCCGGCTTCCTCGACGGCCTCCTCGGCCGTGAGGCTCGGGTCCGCGGCGATGGTGGCGAGCACGTCGTTGACGCCCTCCTTGGCGAGGTCGCCGTCCTCGACGAGGCGCATGACCGCGAGCAGGTGGTCGTCGGTGAGTTCGGAGACGGCCACGTCGTCGCGGCGGAGTTCGGTCAACGTCGATTCGAGCAGCCCCGCCGCAAAGGTGGCGTCGATGCCGGCGTCCACGGCCGCCTCGAACAGCGGCATCTTTCGGCCGTAGGCGACCTGCTCCGCGAGGCCGGCGTCGAGGCCGAACTCGGCTTGGTAGCGGTCGACCTTCTCGGTCAGGAGTTCGGGCGTCTCCACGTCGCTCGGGTCGAGGTCGACGGGGGGAACGTCCGTCTCGGGGTACATCCGGGCCGCGCCGGGGAGCGGGCGGAGGTAGCGCGTCGTGCCGTCGTCGTTGGCCCCGCGGGTCTCTTCGGGGACCTCCTCGATGGCGACCGCGGCGCGTTCTGCGACCGCATCGATGGCGAGGGCGGCCGTCTCGGGGTCGTCGGCGACGATGGCGACCGCGTCCTCGGGGCCGGCGTCGACCGCCTCGCGGAGCGATTCGACCTCGGCCTCGGTGACGCCGTAGGCCGGGAGTTCGTCGGTGTGGAAGATGCCGCCCGCGCCGTGGCGCTTGGCGTGGTCGGAGAGTTCGGTGCCGAGGCGGCGGTCGGGCTGGAGTTCGCGGCCGACGAGGCCGTCGAAGCCGTACAGCGGGACGGCCGTGACCTTCCCGCCGGCGTCGAGCGCGCCGCGGATGACGCCGGAGTCCGAGTCCTCGAACACGCCGGTCACGTCGGCCACGCCGCCGACGGAGGCGTCGCGCGACTGGAGTTCGTCGCGAATCTCGACGAGTTCCGCCTGTCGGCCGACCTCGAAGCGGACGATTTCGTCGATTTGGTCGAGCGCCTGCACGCCCTTGATTTCGACGCGCGCGCCGTCGGCGATGGAGACGTTCACGTCCTGCCGGATGGTACCGAGACCGCGTTTGACCTTCCCGGTCGAGCGCAGGAGCATCCCGATGGTCTGGGCCGCCTCGCGCGCCTGTTCGGGCGAGGAGATGTCCGGGCCGGTCCCGATTTCGACGAGCGGGATGCCGAGGCGGTCGAGACTGTATAGGACGCCGTCGTCTCGCTCTTCGACGCGCTGGGCGGACTCCTCTTCGAGCATGAGGTCCACGACGGAGACGGGGCCCTCGCTGGTCTGAATCTCGCCTTCCTGCGCGATGAGCGAGGAGCGCTGGAACCCCGAGGTGTTCGAGCCGTCGATGACGAGTTTGCGCATGACGTGCGCCTCGTCGACGACGTTCATGTCGAGCAGTTCGGCAATCTGCATGGCGACCGTCCGCGCCTCGTGGTCGAGTTCGTGCGGCGGCTCGTCGTCCTCTTCGACCAGACAGGTCGAGTCGTAGGCGAGATACTCGAACTCGCGTTCGACGCGGCTCTCTTCGAGCGCGGCGTCGTCGAGTTCGCCCAGTTCGCTCTTGGTCGGATGGAGGAAGCGCGTGAACGTGCGCGTCGCCTCGTCGGGCTCGCGGAGGTCGGTCGGACACCCGCAGAACAGCTTCGTCTCGGTGTCGAGTTGCTGGTGAATCTCCAGCCCAGCCACGAGGCCGAGGTCCTCGTAGTCGTAGTCGTACTCGGTCATTGGTACTCCCTGCGTTCGGGGGGAGTAAAAAAGGATTCAGTCTGCCGTCAGAGACGGCGCAGACCGTCGCCGATACCTTCGACCTGTTCACACTCGGGACAGACGTACGTCCACCCGTCGTTCGTCGCTCGTCCCTCCGGGAATACGGCCCCACAACCTCGACACTCCAACATGTCTCGCCCGCGGGCCCGCTGCTGTTGCAGTCCGGCCATACTGGTATAATCGTCAAAATCAAGCTTCAAAATACCGATTTTCGAGATTTCGTGACAGTTCTTCGCTCGGGGGTGACTGTCACGGCTGCGCCGGAGTGCGATTGCTACCGCGACCCGAGTAAATATAACCGGCTCTCGGGCTGAACTGACCGAATTCGTCGAGCGCGCGCCTCGAATCGGTGCACTCGCCCGCTCGCGCCGACGTATCAAAAAGTGGACCGTTTTTTCGGTCGGGCTCAGTCGTCGCCGAGGATGCCGCGGTGGGTCATCTTCTCGGGGTCGAGCACCTCGTCGGCTTCCGCCTCGGTGAGGTAGCCCTCGTCGACGGCGACCTGCCGGACGCTCTTGTCCTCGGCGAGCGCCTGTTTGGCGACCTTCGAGGCCTTGTCGTAGCCGATTGCGGGGTTGAGCGCCGTCGCCAGCGCCATCGACTGTTCGACCCGCGTCTCGCAGTGTTCCTGGTTGGCTTCGAGTTTGGCGACGAACCGCTCGGCGAAGACCTCCGAGGAGTTCGCCAGCAGCTTCGCTGATTCGAGGAAGTTGTGCGCGAGAACGGGCTTGTAGAGGTTGAGGTCGATTTGACCCTCCGCCGCGCCGGCGGAGACGGCGGCGTCGTTGCCGACGACCTGCTTGTGGACCTGGTTGACCGCCTCCGCGACGACCGGGTTGATTTTCCCGGGCATGATGGACGAGCCGGGCTGGTTCTCCGGCTGTTCGAGTTCGCCGAGGCCGTTGCGCGGGCCGGACGCCAAGAGCCGGAGGTCGTTGGCGATTTTGTTCAGGGAGCCGGCGACGGTGCGGAGCGCGCCGTGGGCCTCGCTCATCGCGTCGTGGGCCGCCTGCGCCTCGAAGTGGTTGTCGGCCTCGCGGAACTCGACGCCAGTCTCTTCGGACATGTACTCGGCGGCCTTCGCCGGGAACTCGGGGTGGGTGTTCAGTCCCGTACCGACCGCGGTGCCGCCGAGCGCGAGTTCGCCGAGGTGCTCGCGGACGTTCTCGACGCGGCGGATGCCCTTTTCGACCTGCGTGCGGTAGCCGCCGAACTCCTGTCCGAGGCGGACGGGCGTGGCGTCCTGCAAGTGGGTGCGGCCGGTCTTGACGACGCCGTCGAACTCGGCTTCCTTGTCGCCGAGCGCCGCGGCGAGCGTCTCCAGCGCGGGAAGCAGGTCCTTCTCGACGGCTTCGAGGGAGGCGACGTGCATGGCCGTCGGAATCACGTCGTTGGAGGACTGGCCGAAGTTGACGTGGTCGTTCGGGTGGACGACGCGGTCGCCGATGCCCTCGCCCATAATCTCCGCGGCGCGGTTGGCGATGACCTCGTTGGCGTTCATGTTCGAGGACGTGCCCGAACCGGTCTGGAACACGTCGACGGGGAACTGGTCGTCGAGGTCGCCGGCGATGACCTCGTCGGCGGCCTCGACGATGGCGGCCGCGACGTCCTCGTCTATCATGCCGAGGTCGCGGTTGGCCTGCGCGGCGGCCTTCTTCACCACGCCGAGCGCGCGGACGAACCGCCGCCCGAAGGTGATGCCGGAGATGGGGAAGTTCTCGACCGCCCGCTGGGTCTGTGCGCCCCAGTAGGCGTCGACAGGCACTTCCATCTCGCCGAGACTGTCCCGCTCGATTCGATAATCATCGTCGCCCATGATTCGGGGGTCGTTTTGGCAGGAGGTAAAATCCATTGGTCCGTGCGCCTCACTGACAGCCGCGACCGTCGGCGGTCGCGCGGCGCGTCAGTCGGCGCGTCGGCTGACATGCCAACCGCGACGGCCGCGGCGACCGCGACGGTTCGGTCACTCCTCGCGCGCCGCGTACTCCTCGGGCGTGTACGTCTTCAGTTCCATCGCGTGGATGTCCGTCGTCATGTGGTCGCCGAGGGCGTCGTAGACGAGCTGGTGCTGCTGGACGAGCGACTTCCCCTCGAAGGCGGGCGAGACGACGACGGCGGCGTAGTGGTCGTCCTCGTGGTCCTGGTCGACCGTCCGCGGCCGCGAGACCGTCGCGTCGGCGTCCTCGATGTGCGATTCGATGAGGTCCTCGATGGCGGCGAGTTCCATGTGCGTACTGGCGGCCCGCGCCGGGAAAAAGCGTCCGGGAGGTGGCGACCGCGCTCGCGGAGGTTTTTATCGCGGGACGACGCACCTCGGGTCGTGACTGACGCGACACCGACCACCGGGCCCGAGGAGGCCGTCCGCGTGCTCCGCGACGACCACGAGCGACTGCTGACCGTCGTCGGCCAGTGCGCAATCGCCGTCGCCGCCGAGTGGGACGGCGACTCCGTGACGGACCGCGAGCGCGTCGTGCCCCCGTTCAGGCGCGCGCTGGACGGCTCCGGCGCGCTTTCTCGCCTGCCGCGAGCGCTCGCGGACGCGGTGACGGCTACCGGCCGACCGATGGCCGCGCCGCCCGTCGCAGCCCCGCCTTACGTGGTCGTCACCGGCGAGGGCGTCGTCCTCCGCGCCACCCTCGGCGACGGCCGACTGGTGGTGCTCCTCCGGACGTTCGAGGTCGACCGTGGCGGCGACAGTGGCGGCGACGGCGACGACGACGGCGGCGACAGCGAACCCCACCGCTACCGCCGCATCGACGGCGTCGAAATCGAAGCCGAAATCGTCTGAGTCGGGTCTGGTCGGAGCGGGGCGGGTCGCTCTCGCCCGCGGTTACATCTGGTAGCGGCGCACGTCGTCCCGCGGCGGGGCCTGCGACTGCCCCGTCATCTCGTCGTAGGTCATCCCCGCGAGGTACTCGTCGTAGGTCACGTCGTAGCCCTGCCGGAGGTGGAAGTCGAGTTGCCCGCGGTCGAGTTCCGACTGGAACAGCGCGTGGACCGCCCGGCGGACGAGTTCGTCCGCGTCGTCGGGGTCGAACAGGGCGACGAGCATGGCGAGTTCGTGTCGCGTCTCGCGGTCCAGCGACACGTCGAGGCTGTCGCCGAGGTCTCCGTAGGCCGCGTCAACGTCGTCTGTGAGTTCGTCGAGCGTCATCGCCCGGCGATGGGGCCGTCACGGGGATACGCGTTTCGACCGCGCGGGAACGACCGCGCTCCGGCATCGCCACGGCTAAACGCCGGCCGTCCCAAGCCGGGGCGATGAGCGACGCGCCGTCCGAACTCCCCGCCGACCTCGACCGCGAAGCAGTCCAGTCCGCGCTCACCGAGTGGTACGAGGCCGACCACCGGGATTTCCCGTGGCGGCGCACCGACGACCCCTACGAGATTCTCGTCTCCGAGGTGATGAGCCAGCAGACCCAACTCGGCCGCGTGGTCGAGGCGTGGGAAGAATTTCTCGACGAGTGGCCGACGACGGTCGACCTCGCGGCGGCCGACCGCGCCGACGTGGTGGGCTTCTGGACGGACCACCGACTGGGCTACAACAACCGCGCGAAGTACCTCCACGAGGCCGCCCGGCAGGTCGAAGAGGACCACGGCGGCGAGTTTCCCCGGACGCCGGACGGCCTCTCGGAGCTGATGGGCGTCGGCCCCTACACCGCCAACGCCGTCGCCTCGTTCGCGTTCAACAACGGCGACGCGGTGGTCGATACCAACGTCAAGCGGGTGCTCCACCGCGCATTTGACGAAATCCATAATACAGACGAACCGTCGGACGAAACCTTCGCAGAACTGGCGAACGCGCTTATGCCGCCCGGAGAATCCCGCGTTTGGAACAACGCGATAATGGAACTGGGCGGCGTCGCCTGTCAGAAAACGCCGCGGTGTGACGAAGCCGGGTGTCCGTGGCGGGAGTGGTGTCACGCCTACGAGACGGGCGACTTCACCGCGCCGGACGTCCCGACCCAGCCGTCCTTCGAAGGAAGCCGACGGCAGTTCCGCGGACGTGTCGTCCGCATCCTGGGCGACAACGAGGAAGTTCCGCTGGATGACCTGGGCCACCGCGTCCGGGTCGACTACACGCCGGACGGGGACCACGGCCGGGAGTGGCTTCGTGGCCTACTCTCCGACCTGGAGGATGATGGGCTGGTCGACGTGGACGACCGCGACGGCGAGACGGTGGCGCGGCTTCGAAAGTGACGGAGAGCGCGGAAGGAAAATCCCCGCGAAGGGGAGACGTGAATCGGTAGGCAACCGATGTTCGAAGGTCAGGCGGTGTTCCGCCCCAGGTGAATGTATGGAAGGGCTACCTCTTGTTAATTCCTCCCTACTTCACCCGTCGCCGCCGTCCTCCAGGTCGAACGAGGGCGCTTCGACGGCCAACTTCGACGCCGCCGACTGGATGACCTGGGCGATGTCCCGGACCTCTCTCCGCCGGACTTCTGGAGCGCCCCCCTGGTCGAACGGTTTCGTGGCGAAGTAGATTTCCGACAGGGCGAACTGGGCGTGTCGGTAGAAGTACCAGCAGGCGGCTTCCCGGAATGTCAACCCCTGGTGTGTCAGTCGAACGAGGATACCCGCTTTCACCTGCGGGTCATATCCGTGGCGGATGACGTCGGACAGGGACGGATGTTCGGGATGGGTGACGTCGTCGGGACAGGTCCGGGCGATGTCGCGGCTGATGTCGTTCAGCATCTCCCTGGCAGACTTCCCGGCGTACCCGCGCCGTCCCCATACCTTCGAATCTATCCGACCGTCCGGTCCGTCGCGTGTCGAGTCCCGGACCGGCCCGTCCACGGTGTCGTTCCCCGCCATATCGTTCCTATCGGAAACGCGCCAGTTGAACGTTCGGACCGCGTGTTTTGCCGGTACTTCCCGCCAGCGCGTCACCCTCCCGACCGACACGGTCCGTAGCCCGCCGTTCCCGCCGGACACGGGCTGAAGGTCCTCCTGACCAGCGCGTCACGCCCTCTTATCCTTCACAGAAGGCACGCATCGTATGCAGATGAATTCCCGAACGACCATCCCCGTGACGAAGGCGACCCGGACGAAGGTCCGCGCCTGTAAACGAGCGGGAGAGTCCTACGACGAACTGCTTTCGAAGATGGCGGACCAGTACGAACCGGACGCCGTCGAAGACGACGCACCGGCCGCCACGGGGGCGAACTGATGTCGGTGAACGAGGACGCCGCCCGGCGGCTTCTCTCCGGGTCCGAACGCATCGCCGCCCGCGCGGCTGGGCAGTCTCTCACGGAGTACGCCCGTGAACACTACGGGACCAGCGCCCTGATGGAAGCGGCCGACGGCGGCCCCAGCGCGTCGGAGACGGCCGCCGACGTCGACGCCCTGGCGCTCCAGGCGATGGACGGCGCGGACCGCGTGAAGGCGAACGCGAAGAACGTCAGCCCGTCCGCGTACCTTCGAGCGGAGTACGACATCGACCCGCGCCGGTACTCCGACGTGGACGACCTTCACAACGCCATCCTGGCGGAACTGGAGGGCCAGCGATGACGACCGTCATCGACGGGACGGAGGACGTCGACCCGGACGACGTCGGGGACGTCATCCGCCGGTTCACGGACGAACTCCCGCACGAAAACACCGCCATCGAACACGTCGCCCTGCGGGAAGCGTACTACTTCCTGAAGGACGCCGGGCGGGCCAGCGCGGACGCCATCGCCCTGGCGGTGTGGGACGAGAGTAACCTGAGTCGGCAGTACCCGCGCCGGTCGACGTGGTGGACGGACGCCGGGGAACCGTTCCTGCCGCTTCTCCCCGGTGTCGTCCGGGATGACGTCGGCTGGCGGTACGACCCCGACGCGGACGACTCCCGGCCGCCGGTCCCGGACAACCCGACGGACCCGTCCGCCGACGACGTCGACGCGGTCCTTCAGTCGTTCAACTACCCCGGCGTGGAGGGCGACCGCGTGAAGACGAAGAACCGGCTGGGCGTGAAGCGGGCCTTCGAGTACCTTCAGGAACACGGCGAAGCGGACGCCGCCGACCTGAAAGACCAGTTCACGCCGTCGAACTACGGGCGGCAGGAAGGCCACTTCGACAACCCGCACGACTGGTTCCGGGAGGTAGGCCGTCCTGTTCTCCGGGACCTGCCGGGAGTCGACCCGCCCCGCGTCGCGGGCCAGCCCTGGCGGTACGTCGGCGTGAACGCACCGACCGACGAGGACCGATGACGTCCGCCACCACCACCGCCACCGACTGCGGCAACCTGGCGGCCCGCATCGACGCCCAGCACGCCGGAGAGACGACCGACGCCGACACCGACACCGAACGATGACCAACACGGAGGACACGTCAGACGACGCCAGCACGCCCGTCTGTGAGTCGAGAGAGACGACGACCGGCGACCCGTGCCAGCGTCCCGTGTCGAACCCTGGGGACCGCTGTTACCTTCACCGGGACGACGCCGACGGTCCTCCGGCCGGACACGGCGCACCGGAGGGGAACGACAACGCCCTGGCGAACGACGGCGGCGCACCGCCCGCGAACGGGAACGCCGAACGTCACGGCCTCCACGCCGACCGTTCGCTCTACTACGAGCGCCTGGAGGACGACGAACAGGCGTGGGTGGACGGTATGGTCGATTCGTGGCTGGAGGACGCGCCCTTCACCCGCGAGAACCTGGCCGGGGTGGAACTACTCCGAAAGGCGGCCATCGACGAACACAAACGCCGGAAGGCGAACGACTACATCGCCGCGAAGGGCGTCATCACGGAGAACGTCGTCGGCTACGACGACGAAGGCGACCCCATCGTCAAGAAGTCGGAGAACCCGGCGCACCTGCCGTACAGCCGCCTGGCCGGGGACACGATTCGGACGCTGAAGGAACTGGGCGTACTGGAGAGTCCCGACGCCCAACTGGCCGACTCCGTCGCGTCCTGGGGCGAAGCCGCGCAGAAGGTAGCCCAGCGGGAGGATGACGACGTCGACACGCACGCCGGAGGTGACGGCCGCCGATGACGCCAGGAAACAGCGCTTCTGCGAACGGCGGCGACGGCCCCGTGGCCGCTGGAACAACTCAAAGCGGCCTGCTCCGGTTCCTTCGAGCGGACGCCCTGGAAGTCTACGACGTCCTGTCGGCGGACGCCAGGGAGAACGTGGACCGCCTGCTGGCCGACTACCGGGCGGACGTCCCCGGCGACGTGGACGACGACACGGAGCGCCTGCTGAAGCGCGTGGCCGTCGACCACCACCGGGAGCGGGTGGCGATGGCCGCCATCGTCCGGGACGGCCTGTCGGTGAACGAGGACGGCGAGGACGTCCCGAACCCGGTGGTCGATGAACGGGTCCGCCTGGCCCGTCGCCAGCGTCACCGGCTTCGTCGGCTGGGCGTCTATCCGGCCGGACCAGGTGGTAGCGTGTAGTTCTCAGAGGGATGCCGTCGGGTGGTTCCAGCACCCGGCGGCGTCGGATAACCGCCCCGCCAGGCTTCGAATTTGACTCAACCTGAGGCAGTCATCCAATGCGAAAAAACGACCTTCGAACTCATAAACCTACGGCAGAGACGGAACGAGAAGCGACCGACGACGAACCACCGGGCGACTCCGTGTCCCGGCGAACGGCGAGTATCAACACGGACGGGTCCGGCGACCCCATCGGCGTCGCCCTGTGGGTGAACGCCGACGAACTGGCCGACATCGGCATCGACCCCGCGGCTACCGACGCCGTCGACGTGTGGGTCGAAGACGGCGACCTCCGCGTCTCCCCAGCCGGAGGTGACGGCGAACGATGACGACGACGTCCGACCGGACGGTGACGCGCTTTTTTTCTGCGAGCGAACCGGGACGGCGTCGGGAGGGGCGTCGGAGGACCACGGGAACGCCGCGAATCGCCCGACAGGGACGGGATGGACGACCGACCGACGGGACGTCGGGAGGGGAGGACGGTCCGTCCGTTGTCCTTGTCTGCCCCCAGTATGGTGTAAGTAGTGGTGGTGAGAGTCCCCGGCTTACACCAGTTTGGGGTCACGGCCTTCGTGGCCGGTGGTCCGCGTGAAGGACCGGGTGAAGGTCGACTGGCGTGTCCCGTCCGACGAGTGGGATGCGTTCATCGACTACGTCCACGACGAACACGGGGAAATCCGGGGGTACGTCGCCCGTGAAGTCGAACGGGCGATGCTGGAGTGGGTCGACGGCGACGACTACGCACCCGTGGAAGACCTGGTCGACCGGCTGGTTCAGGCGGCCGGACGGACTCCCGCGAACCTCACGGAGAAAAAACCCGTTTCGGACCACCCGGATGGCGAGGATACGACCCGCGTGTCCTGCCGCGTGGACGGCGAGGTGAAGGACGACTTCACCGCGTTCGTGAAGGAGACGTCGAACGACCGGCTGGGCGTCGCCCTGGCCCGCGCCCTTCGCCAGCGTCGGGACGGTGGCCGGTCCCGTCGGGTCCGGGAGAAGTTGGAACGAGTGACCGACGACGCCGAAGGCCTGCTGGCGGAAGCCGCCGACGGGGAGGACGGCCTGTCGCTCCGGGAACGGCGGACCGTGGCTATATGCCGTCGGCTGGGCGAACAGTTCACCCAGGACGAACTGGAGGACGCCATCGGTGACGTCGCGGGTGACTCCGACCCGACGGTCCGGGACTACACGGAGAAGGTCCTGTCGCGGCTGGAGTACGTCGAACACCCGCGGAACGGCGACCTGTTCATCCAGAAGGACGACGCGAAGGACATCGCCGCCGACCTGGGCGCTCCGTCCCCGGACGCGCCCGCCATCGACAGGAAGCCCTACGACTCCCTGTCCCGCCCGGAGAAGGTCCGCGGAGTCCGCATCGAACTGGCGCGGGACGCCCTGACGAACGGCGGGAAGGGCCAGGTCGACGCGACGACGGTCCGCCGGGACATCTTCGAGGACCGCCCGTCGCCAGGTCACGCCCAGGACATCCTGCGGCTGGCAGGCGACGCGGACGGCTACGACGTCGCCACCCGTCACGGGAAGGAACGGCTACGGGTCGACCTGGCGGACGTCACCGACCCGGACATCCTCGAAGCCGCCCGCGACGACACGGACCGGGCCAGCCCGGCGGACGGGTCCGGGCCAGCGTCCGGGTCCCGGCGAGGAAGTACGTCTTCGACCCGTGAACCCCAGGGTTCGACCGACGAAGACACCGTCCGCCACAGCGGTTCCGGGGAGGACTCCGACGACATCGCCGCGGCGTCGGTGGACGAACAGATGAACGACCTACTGGCCGCGACGCCCGTCACCGACGGCGGCCAGGTGGACGGATGACGACGAGTCGGGCGGCCCGGTCGCTCCGGTCCTGGTCGAACGTCGTCCACGCCTGCGACCTCCAGCCGTCTCCGTACACGGACGGCCCGGTCGTTCACGTCGTTCTCTCCCGGCGACCGCTGGAGACGCCGCTTACCGACCTGCGGGACGCGGGGTACACCGTCACGGCGACCGGGCTGTTCCCGTCGGAACTTCGAGCGTGTCCCGACGTCGGCCGGTTCGAATCCTGCCAGCACCTGCTGGTTCGACCGCCGGAGTCGGACGGCGAGTCGGAGACGTTACCGTTGCGAAGTGAGGAAACGGTTAAGTGACTGGCCTACCGTTGCGAATGTAGGATATGGCAGAAGACAAACCTTCGAAGGACGACCGCGACGACGCGGGGAAGTTCTCCGAACAGTACGACCCGGCCGACTTCGTGGACGCGCTTCACCGGCTGGGCGGCGAGGGGTCGACAAAGGAAGTCGCGGACGAAGTCGGCTGTTCCCGACGAACCGCCACCTACCGCCTGTCCGCGCTCCGTGACGACGGGCGAATCGGCGGCCGGGAAGTCGGCCGGTCGATGCTGTGGGTGGTCCCCGATGGGGAGTAGCAAGCACGCCGCGACGTACCCGTCCGAACAGCAGTACGAGCGGTGGCAGGACCACGCCGACGACCTGGGGATGTCGATGTTGGAATTCATCGAAGCGATGGTCGAAGCCGGGATGAAGAAGTTCGACGCGGCCGTCGAACCCGACGAGACGAACCAGGAACTCCGCGCCCAGCGGAACCGGCTGAAGACGGAACTGGACCGGACCAGGGACCGGATTCAGGAACTGGAGGACGCCGTGTACCACGGCGAGCGTCGGACGATAAAGCGGTACGTCGAAGCGAACCCTGGGGCGACCTACGACGAAGTCATCCAGCACGTCATCGACACGGTCCCGGAGCGCGTGACGACGCACCTGGATGACCTGGAAGGGGATGAACTCCGCTTCGAGGACGGCGGGTACTACCCGGCCGACAACGGGGGCGGTTCGTGATGCCGCGGGCCGACGTCGACGTCCCCGACCGTCCCGACGACGCGCCCGGCGTCCGCGACGTCGAATACTGGCTGGGCGTCTACAAGACCGTGGACGACGTCCCGGACCGCTACCGGCTGGAGAGTTTCGAAGCCCGGTTCCGGGACGAAGACACCTGGGGCGAGTACTTGGCGACCCGCGACGACCTGGCCGAATCCACGAAGAAGAATTCCTGGTATCCCTGCGGGGACCGCTTCAAGAAGTATATGCGGGAGGAAGTCGGCCGCCATCACGCCCTCCCGCACCCGGAGGACGTCGAAGCGTACCTGGCGCACATCCGGGACGGCGGGTATTCGATTAAGGTGACGGAGCGGTCCGACAACACCGTCTACTACCAGCACCTGTCCCCGCTGAAGACGTTCTTCAACTGGCTGGTCCATCACGTCGACTACCCGCACGTCTACAATCCGATCCTGCTGGCGGGGCACGCCGGAGGTGTCACCCGCGAAGTGTGGTACTGGCAGACTGACTACAAACCCGACTACGGCGACCGAAACGATGAGTGACAATCAGACGACCCACGAGACGATAGCACAAGCGTTCGGACGGACGACGGACCCGCTGGCGGAGTACGATGAAGGCTTCCAGGACCTGGATGTCGACCCGTTCGAACTCTGGCTGGAGGAACAGGTTCACAGTCAAGACTACGCGAACGGGACCGTGACGACGTTACAGCGTCGGATCGACCAATGGCGCGACTATATGGAGGACAACCACGACCGTCACCCAGCGGTCCCGACGACCCGTCACGTTCTCGACTTCGCGCACTACTATCTGGAGGAACGAGACAACTCGAAGAACACCGTCGGGGCGAAACTGGGGACGCTCAGTCGGGCGTTTCGGTACTTCCAGAGTGAACCACACTTCCCCCACCCGACGGACTTCAACCCGTTCGACGCCGCGAAGGGGAAAATCGATCTGAACGGCGACGACCCCCAGGACCCGGTCCCCATCCCGCTGGAGGAACTACGCGACGCCATCCGCGGCATCAAGCACGTCCGGGACCGCGCTCTCATCGTCACCCAGTTCAAACTGGGGCTTCGCGCGTCGGAGACGTCGAACATCAAACTGAGTGAAGTCCATATCGCCAACGCGGAACTTCAGGACCACTACGAGGACCTGGGGACGCACCCAGCCCTGGAGGGACGGGAGAACGCGGTCTACATCCCGCACGACAGGGACAGGAACAAGTCGGAGCGGCCCCGCGTCCTCCCGTTGGATGACGAACTTCGACGGGCCCTTCTCCAGTACCTGCTGTGCCGTCCCGACAACGGCCGCCCGTGGCTGTTCCTGTCGAAGTCGGGCGGGAAGAAGATTGACAACACGAACATCAACGACATCTGGAAGAAACACTTCCGGCCGGAGTACGGTCCAACAGAGCGGTATCGGGGGGTGTCGTCGCACTACGGGCGACACTACTTCACCACCTGGTTCCGCATCGAACGGGAATGGTCACGGGACCTAATCAAGTACCTGCGCGGGGACCGGCAGAGTGGCGGGAAGATTCGGTCGACCAGGGACGCCATTGACTCCTACATTCACGCCTGGTACGAGGACATCGAAGACGACTACCGTCAGGAAATCTACAAGCTACGCATCTGACTCCATAACCCGCAGTAAGAGGTTGACCGTGTGTATCACGTCCCTGGCATAGTCTTCATCAACTTCATCTACGAACCTGTGGCTTGCTGGGTTTCTGAGGGCCATCACCGCACTCCGGAACAGCAACATCGTCCCCTCCTTCTCCGACTCTGTCTTCCCCATAGCCAGCGGTCCATCGGGATGGAACGCTTCAGTCATCAAACTGGCCCCGTGGTCGCTCTCCCGAAATCCGCCTAACTCGCGGACGCGCTCCTCTAGAACGACAAACGAGGTGCGTACAGCACTCTGGTGGTGGCCGTCTTCGTACTCAGTCAGGGCCTTCGCCGCCAGTTCTTCATCAAGAACAGACGAATCAACATCCGTGAAGTCC
Source organism: Haloferax sp. ATCC BAA-644 (assembly GCF_000336975.1). Taxonomy (NCBI): domain Archaea; kingdom Methanobacteriati; phylum Methanobacteriota; class Halobacteria; order Halobacteriales; family Haloferacaceae; genus Haloferax; species Haloferax sp. ATCC BAA-644. Next base: position 3,621 of record NZ_AOLF01000028.1, on the reverse strand, counting down.
TCCGCGTCGTCGGCCCAGGGATACGACTCTCCACATTCGTGGCAGTAGTCCTTCGGGTCAGGACCAGGAGTCATATCCACGACGCCGTCAACCTGATACTCCCCTCGAATCGGTGTTCCACATTCCGGACACTCGTGTATCGTATCTTCCCCACACTTATCACACTTCGATTGACGGAATTCGGGTGAACTCATATACGAGTCTGTGATTTTATGCCCGTTCAAGCAGACCTGCATCACGTCGTATTTTCCCATACACCCCGGCAGACACCGTTCCTTCTTAACTGTTATCCGCTGAACAGATGCCTCTCAAATGTATAGTACATTTCGTACATCACCGCGCCTTCGCGGTCCCCGACGACGACGCGGCGTTCGAGGCCGCCGCCTCGGAACTCATGCCCGACGGCGAGTCCCGCGTCTGGAACAACGCCGTCATGGAATTGGGGGGCGTGGCCTGCGGGAAGACGCCCACCTGCGACGAGTCCGGCTGTCCGTGGCGGCGGTTCTGCCACGCCTACGAGACGGGCGATTTCACCGCGCCCGACGTGCCGACTCAGCCGAGTTTCGAGGGGAGCAGGCGGCAGTTCCGCGGGCGGGTCGTCAGAGTTCTCGGTGAGTACGACGACCTCGGCCTCTCGGAGTTGGGGCCGCGGGTCCGCGTCGACTACGGCGGCGACACGGGTGCGGAGTGGCTCCGCGACCTCGTGGACGACCTCGAATCCGACGGCCTCGTCGATGTCGCGGAGNGGCGACACGGGTGCGGAGTGGCTCCGCGACCTCGTGGACGACCTCGAATCCGACGGCCTCGTCGATGTCGCGGAGGGCGACGACGGCGTCCGCGTCTCGCTGGCGAAGTAGCGCCGCCCCCGTGCGATTCCTCTCCTACGGCACTTTCAGATAGGCGTCGCCGGCCGCCTGTCGCGTCACGAGTTCACCGACGCCCGAGGGGACCACCTCGACGCGGTCGGCCAGGCGGTCGGCGTCGAACCCGCGGCCGTCGAGGGAGTTCCGGCAGGCGCAACAGCGGACGCCGGCCTCGAAAAGCGGGTCGAGGCGGTCGCGGACGGGCGAGTCGTCGAGAAAGAGGAGCGCCGCATCGCCGTTGGCGAGGAGGGTGACAGTGTCCGTCTCGACCGTCTCGTCGTCGAGCAGGTTCCGGACGTTGCGGATGGCGTGTCGCCAGTCGCCGAGGTCGGCGCTGGAGACGTGGAAGACGACGTTCACGGTTGGTTTTCGCCCCCCGGCTCCCTGTGTGTTGCGCCCGTCCGACACGCCCGGAGGCGGCCGACGGGGTTTTCACGCAGTCACGGAGACACAGGATATGACGCAGCCACACGTGGTCGCCGTCTGCGGCAGTCTCCGCGACCACAGCTACACCCGATTGGCGCTCGAACACGTCCTCGCAGGCGCGTCCGCCGCCGGCGGAACGACGGAACTCGTGGACCTCCGCGAGTTCGACCTTCCGCCGCTGGACGCCGACTACGACGAGCAGGGCGACTCGGCGGAACTCGTCCGCGTCGTCGACGGCGCGGACGCGGTCATCCTCGGGACGCCGGTCTACCACGGCTCGTACTCCGGAATCCTCAAGAACGCCCTCGACTACTGCGGCTTCGACGAGTTCGGAGAGAAGACCGTCGGCCTACTCGCCGTCGCCGGTGGTTCCTTCCCCGTGACCGCCCTCGAACATCTCCGGTCAGTCTGCCGGTCGCTGAACTCGTGGGTGCTCCCCCATCAGGTCGCGATTCCCCGCGTCTCCTCGTCGTTCGACGGCGACGACCTCGCGAGCGAGGACCTGCGCGAGCGGGTCGAACGACTCGGCCGCGACGCGGTCGTCTACGCCAACATCGAGCCGGAGCCGCCGACGTTCGAAAGCGGCGAAAACGTCGGCGCTGACGACTGACTCGCCGTCACGAGCCATCCGTCCACCCGTCTGCCATCGGGCGTCGAACCGCGGAGCCGACCCGTCTCGACGCCCGACCGTCGCCGCAGATGAACAATCGTTTTCACCCTCCTCGTCCCCCAGTCAGGATATGCACGCCATTACGCAGAGCGGCTGGATAGAGGTCATCTCCGGCTCTATGTTCTCGGGGAAGACGGAGGAACTCCTCCGACGCCTCCGTCGGGCCGAAATCGCCGGGCAGGATATTTCGGTGTTCAAGCCCCAACTCGACGACCGCTACGGCGAGACGACCGTCGGCTCGCACGCCGGCCGGTCGTGGGAGGCGAGCGTCGTCCCCTCCGAGGGCGAGGGCGTCTGGCAAATCGCGGAGGAACTCAACGGCGAGGACGTGGTCGCCATCGACGAGGCCAACTTCTTCTCGGCCGAACTGGTCGACGTGTGCGAGGCGCTGGCCGCCGACGGTAAGCGCGTCGTCGTCTCGGGGACCGACCAGACGTTCCGCGCCGAGCCGTTCGACCCGCTTCCGCAACTGATGGCACTCGCCGAGTACGTCGACAAACTCCAAGCTATCTGCACAATCTGCGGCGAGCCGGCGACCCGGAACCAGCGGCTCATCGACGGCGAACCCGCCCACGTCGACGACCCCACCATCCTCGTCGGCGCGGAGGAGTCCTACGAGGCGCGGTGCCGGAACTGTCATACCCTCCGGCGCGACTAGAGGCTAACGTGACTACTTGGGTCGAAACCCCACGAGAGGGCCGCGACCGCGGGCTGGCCGGCCTCCTCCGCGCGTGGGTTGCCGTGGTCGCTCGCCCCCGCCAGTTCTTCCGCGACGGCGTCGCCCCCGGCGACCAAGCGCCCGGCCTCGTGTTCGCCATCGCGGTCGCGCTCGTCTATCAGGGCCTCGGGTTCGTCCTCGCGCCGGCGACGATTCCGGCCGTCGAGGGCGGCCCGGTCGTCTCGGCGCTCATCGCCCTGCTCGTCGTCGCGCTGTTCGTCGCGCCGGCGCTCCTCCACCTGACGGCGGCCATCCAGACGGCGCTTCTCATCCCGCTTCTGTCCCGCCGCGCGGGGGTGAGCGAGACGGTGCAGGTCATCGCCTACGCCGCCGCGCCCTGTGCCTTCGCCGGCCTTCCGATTCCCGGCGTTCGCGCCCTCTGTGCGGTTTACGGGGCGGTTCTCCTCGTCGTCGGCATCAGCGAGGTCCACCAGACGACGGTGCCGAAGGCCGCGGTCGCGGCGGCCGTCCCGGCCGGCGTGGTGTTCGGCTACGCCTTCGGCGGCTTCCGCGCCCTCGGAGAGCTCGCCGCGGCGCTCGCGCTCGTCTGACCCGCCCCGCCCCCGAATAACGTCCGTTTCGACCGACCGAGCGCCGATTTCTCGCCCGCGAACGCGCGAATCTTCCCTGAGCGTTTTTCGACAATCGTTTTAGTTAGGGGTTGTTTGCTCAACGCAATGGATTGGATTACGCACGAGGAGGACGTCTGGTTCGAATTCCGGGGCAATAGCCCCCACCAGCTCGTCCCCGGCCGATTTTACAAAGGCACCGTCGACGGCTACGCCGACTTCGGTGTCTTCGTCGACCTCGCTTCGAACGTGACCGGCTTACTGCACCGCAGCGAACTCGACCGCCGCCTCGAATCCCTCGACTGGGAGCCGGGCGACGAGGTGTTCGTTCAGGTGAAGAACGTCCGCGACAACGGCAACATCGACCTCGGCTGG
>NZ_AOLF01000027.1:0-117210 GCF_000336975.1 Haloferax sp. ATCC BAA-644 | reverse complement strand
TACATCGCCGCAAACGGCGAGTCCGAGCAGGAAGCCGACGCGGAGCCGGAGCCCGAGAGCGACTCGGAGTCCGAACAGGACGCCGAACCCGAACCCGAACCCGAGCAGGACGACGCGCCCGAGTCCACGTCCGACGCCGGAGACGAGGACCGCGCGCCGACCGCCGGCGACGTGGTTGGCGACATCGCCGCAAACGGCGAGTCCGAGCAGGAAGCCGACGCGGAGCCGGAGCCCGAGAGCGACTCGGAGCCCGAACAGGACGCCGAACCCGAACAGGAAGTCGAAACCGAGCCCGACGCTGACGACGCCGCCGACGAGGCGGAGCGCGTGACGCTCGCCAGCATCGACGACCGCGTCGGCGACGTGATTCGCGTCGAGGGCGAAATCGCCAGCGTCCGCCAGACCGGCGGCCCGACGGTGTTCGAACTCCGCGACGAGACGGCCATCGCAGACTGCGCGGCGTTCGTCGAGGCCGGCGTCCGCGCGTATCCCGAAGTCGAAGTGGGCGATTACGTCCGCATCGACGGCGAGGTCGAGCGCCGCCGCGGCGAACTCCAAATCGAGACCGAGGAGCTGACGATTCTCGACGGCGACGAGGCCGACACCGTGGCCCAGCGCCTCGCGGACGCCCTCTCGGACGAGGCCCGCCCGGACGCCGTCGCGCCCCTCGCGGCCCACGAGCCGGTCGCCGCCGTCGGCAAGTCGCTGCTCGACGCCGCGGAGGCCATCCGCCGCGCCGTCCTCGAATCGCGCCCCATCGTCGTCCGCCACACGGCCACCGCCGACGGCTACGTCGCCGGCGCCGCCGTCGAGCGCGCCGTGCTCCCGCTCATCCGCGAGGAGCACCCCCGCGACGACGCCGAGTACCACTACTTCACCCGTCGCCCGCTCGAGGAGGCCGTCTACGGCATGGACGCCGCCACGAACGACGTGACGCGGATGCTCGAAGACCGCGACCGCCACGACGAGAAGCTCCCGCTCGTGCTTCTCCTCGGTGCCGGTTCGACCGCCGAATCGCTCGACGGTCTCGGCCTGCTCGGCGTCTACGGCTCCGAGCGCGTCGTCGTCGACGCCGCGCCCGCCGACGACGAGGTCGCCGCGGAAGTCGACGTGCTCGTCAACCCCGCCCGCGAGGGGGCCGACGCCCGCGACCTCTCGGTCGGCGCGCTCGCCTCGACGCTTTCCGTCGCCGTCAACGACGACGTGCGCGACGACGTGTCGCACCTCCCCGCGGTCAGCTACTGGGAGAACTGCCCGCAGCAGTATCTCGACCTCGCGGAATCGAACGGCTTCGACGCCGACCGCGTCCGCGAACTCCGCGAGGCCGTCGCGCTGGAGGCCTACTACCAGTCGTATCAGGACAAGCGCGAACTCATCGCAGACCTGCTGTTCGACGCCGACGAGGGCCTCGCCGGCCACGTCTCCGAGCAGTTCCGCATCAAGCTCGAAGACGAAATCGAGACGGCGCAGGCGAACCTCGAACGCCGCGAGGTCGGTGCCATCTCCGCGGCCGTCCTCGACTCAGACGCTTACAGTCACCGCTTCGACTTCCCGCCGACGGGCCTGCTCGTGGACGAACTCCACCGCCGCACCCGTGAGGGCGACGCCTTCGTGACCGTCGCGCTCGGCATGGACGAACTCTACCTCCGCGCCACGGGCGACCTCGACCTCCGCGCGGTCGTCGAGTCGGCCGCCGAGAAAGCGCCCGCCGCCGGCCTCGCCGCCGCGGGCATCCGCGAAGGTCGCATCGAGTTCCTGACCGGCGCGCGCGACGAGGCGCTCGAAGCCGTCCTCGACGCCGCCGCCGAGCAGTTCTAAGCCGCAATCCAGACTCCTCCTCGCGCGGTTCGACGGAGGGCCCTATTCCAGCCTCCCGAGCGACACGCTTATCCACGAAACGACCCGATTCGCGCCCATGAACCGCCACCACGTCGCTGAACGGGAGGTGTGTCCGTGAGCGCCGAGACCGAGACGGAGTCCGAGGCGTTCGAGCGGACCTGCGAGGCGCTCGTCGAGCGCATCCTCGCGGGCGATGTCGACCGCGACGACCTCGAATCCGCAAAGCTCGACGCCTGTTCGGAACACTCCTCGCCGAAGGTTCCGAAGAACGCCGAGATTCTGCGGTACGCCCCGGAAGACCGCCGCGAGGAGGTCAAGGAGGTCGTCCAGCGCAAGCCCGTCCGCACCGCGTCCGGCGTCTCGCCGGTCGCCATCATGACCTCACCGCACATGTGCCCCCACGGGAAGTGCCTCTACTGTCCCGGCGGCCCCGCCAGCGAGTTCTCCTCGTCGCAGTCGTACACGGGCCACGAGCCCGCGGCCGCCCGCGGCGTCCAGAACGACTACGACCCCTACGGGCAGGTCACGCTCCGCCTCGAACAGCTTCGGCACATCGGCCACCCCGTGGACAAGGTCGAACTCATCCTGATGGGCGGGACGATGACCGCCCGGAGCCACGACTACCAAGAGTGGTTCGTCAAGCGGGCGCTCGAAGCGATGAACGACTACGACCTCGACAAGGAGCCCGAACCGGCCGAGGACCGGTCGTTCAAGCCCGACCCCGAGGATGTCGAGTTCAAGTACATCGAGGACGTCATCGCGGAGAACGAGACGAACGACATCCGCAACATCGGGACGACGTTCGAGACGAAACCGGATTGGTGCGACCCCGAGCAAATCGACCGGATGCTCGATTTGGGCGCGACGAAGGTCGAAGTCGGCGTCCAGACGACCTACGAGCGCATCAACCGCGAGATGCACCGCGGCCACGGCGTGCAGGCCTCCATCGACGCCAACCGCCGGCTCCGCGACTCGGCGTTCAAGGTCGGCTTCCACATGATGCCCGGCCAGCCGGGCATGACCAAGGAGATGTGTCTGGAGGACTTCCGCCAGCTGTTCGAAAACAGCGACTGGCGGCCCGACTACCTCAAAATCTACCCGACGCTCATCGTCCGCGACACCGTCACCTACGACATGTGGCGGCGCGACGAGTACGAGCCGCTGAACAACGAGGAGGCCGCCGACATCGTCGCGGAGGTCATGGGCATGATTCCGAAGTACACACGCCTCCAGCGCGTCCAGCGGGACATCCCCGCGGACTTCATCGACGCCGGCGTCTGGAAGTCCAACCTCCGGCAACTGGCCGCCCAGCGCGCCGAGGAGCGCGGCATCGTCCAGCGAGACATCCGCGCCCGCGAGGTCGGCATGAACGAGGCCGACCCGGACCCCGAGCGCATCGAACTCGACGTGATGACCTACGAGGTCGCCGGCGGGACCGAGCACTTCATCTCGTTCGAAGACCCCGTCGAGGACCTGCTGGTCGGCTTCTGCCGGCTCCGATTCCCCGGCAATCCGGTCCGCCGCGAGCTTCAGGACGCGGCGCTCGTCCGCGAACTCCACGTCTACGGCTCCGAGGCGGGAATCGGTGCCGACGGCGACTGGCAGCACAAGGGCTACGGGAAGAAGCTCCTCGCCCACGCCGAGGAACTGTCCCGAGAGGCCGGCTACGACAAGATTTCGGTCATCTCAGGCATCGGCGTCCGGCGGTACTACAAGCAGAAACTCGGCTACCATCAGGACGGGCCGTACGTGTCGAAGCGGTTGTAGCCGACGAGCGCTCTCCTGCCGATTCTCATTCCTGAGTGTCGCTCCGTCACGCTTTTACTGTCTGACCCATCGCACACGGTAGGATGGCACCACAGGGGGGTGCGGCGGGTTCGGGGCAGGCGGCGACGTGGCTTCAGGACCTCCGCTCGACGCTCGCACAGTTCGTTTCGACAGAAGAGCGACTCGGTATCTCGGCGGCGCTCGTGGCGCTCGCGCTCGGTGTCGCGGTCTTTCTCGCGCCGCGGCTCGTCTCGCGGGCGACCGCCGAACTCCGGACGCGGGTGTTGGCCCATCCGCGAGTCCCGGACGCCGTCACCGACGCGGCGTGGCTGTTTCCCGCGACGGTCGTCGTCCGGACGCTCCAACTCGCGGTGTTCGTCGGCGCGGCGCTCTCGCTGTTGCTCCTCTGGGGCTACACCGGCCTCGCCGCCGACCTCACCGAACTGCTCGCCGTCGCGGTGCCGAACGCCGCCAAACTCGGGCTGACGGTCGCGCTGTTCGCCGGGGCGCTCGTCGGGACGAACGTCCTCGAAGAGCAACTGGACTCGTACGCGACGACCTCCGACAACATCAACGCCCACCAGCAGGGCATCGTCTTCCGCGTCCTCCAACTGGTCGTCCTCCTCGCGGTCGGGATGGCGGCGCTCACGGTCTGGCAGGTCAGAATCGGCGGCCTGCTCGTCGGTGCTGGCTTCCTCGGTATCGTGGTCGGGATGGCCGCGAGACAGACCCTCGGGTCGCTCATCGCGGGCTTCGTGCTGATGTTCTCCCGGCCGTTCGAACTGGGTGACTGGGTCGAAATCGACGACGCCGAGGGCATCGTCACCGACATCACCATCATCAACACCCGCCTGAGCAACGCCGACGGCGAGACGGTCGTCTTCCCCAACGACCGCGTGACCAACGCGAAGATAACGAACCGGACGAAGCGCAACCGCCTCCGGCTCCGCCTCGACGTGGGCATCGACTACGAGGCCGACATCGAGCGCGCCGAGTCGGTGGCCGAGGAGGCGCTGTCCGACCTCAAGTTCGTCGAGGGGGTGCCGAAGCCGCAGGTGATGCCGACGACGTTCGGTGACTCCGCCATCGGCCTCCAACTGCGTTTTTGGATTACGAACCCCTCGGCTCCGCGCCGTGCGCAGGCGAAAGCCGAGGTGCTTCGGAGCGTGAAACTCGCCTTTGACCGTGAGGGAATCAAGATACCCTACCCGCAGCGCGAACTGCTCGCCCGCGAGGAGGCCGACGGCTTCCAGTTACGGGAGGACCGCCGCAGTCGGCCGGTCGAGACATCGGTTTCGGAGGATTAGGCGTCTCGACTACAGCGACTTCCGCATCTCGACGTGCGGAATCCCGGCCTCGTCGAACTCGTCGCTCGTCGTCTCGTAGCCGAGACCGCGATAGAACCCCTCGGCGGTCGTCTGGCCGTGGAGGAGAAGCGAGTCGAAGCCGCGCTCGCGCGCCTCGGCTTCGAGCGCCTCCATGAGTCGCCGCCCCCAGCCCTCGCCGCGGGCCGATTCGAGGACGGCGACGCGCTCGACTTTGCCGACGCCGGGTTCGTACTCGCGCAGGCGGGCCGCGCCGACCGGGTCGCCGCCGCGGGAGGCGACGAAGTGGACCGCCTCGGCGTCGGGGTCGTCGTGTTCGTCCCACTCCAGTTCCTCGTCGACGCCCTGTTCGTCCACGAAGACGGCCTTGCGGACGGCGAAGGCGTCGTCGCGTTCTGCGTCGTTGGCGGCGACGCGAACCTCACTGTTGGTCATCACCGGACGTTTCGTGGGGCGCTACCTGATGATTTCGGAGCGGCCGCGCGAACTGACGCCCGACCGGGGTGCGTCACACTGGGACGGTCAGTCTGCCGACGACACGATATCCCGGAGCCCGTCTGCCGACCGTGCCCACACCCCGTCGTCGAAGTCGACTGCGTCGTTCCACTTCGCGACGACGCTCGAAACGGCCAAGTCGCCGGTGACGTTGTTCATCGTCGCGATTCGGCCGAGAATCGGGTCGACACCGGCGACGAACCCGACGACCTCCAGCGGCAGCCCCACCTGCGTGAGGACGACAGTCAACATCACGAGGCCCGCACCGGGGACGCCCGCGGTCCCGATGCTAATCAACACCGCCACCAGAAGGACGAGCACCTGCTCGGAGAGCACGAGCGGTTGTCCGACGACGTTTGCGGCGAACACGACGGTTATCGCCTGTCGAATCGCAGCCCCGTCCATATTTGCGGTTGCTCCGACCGGGAGCGCAAACGAGTAGACACGCTCGTCGATTCGAAGGTCCTCCTCTGCGTTCTGCATCGTGACGGGGAGCGTCCCGCTCGACGAACGGGTGGCGAACGCCGTCACCATCGCGTCTTTCGCGCCGGCGAGGAACGCGACCGGCGAGACGTTCATCACCAGTCCCATCAGCAAGAACAGATACGTGATGACGATGTGCGCGACGACGGCGACAGCGACGGCCAGCACCAACTCACCGAGCGAGGAGAACACGCCGATGCCCTCGGTGCCGATACCGGACGCCATCAGCGCGAAGATACCGACGACACCGTATTCGAGGACACCGCGGACGATGACGAACAGCGCTTCCGTGCCGACTTCGAAGGCAGCGAAAATCGAATCGACAGTCTCGGCGAGGTCATCCTGCCGTGCTCGGACGTACGTGAGCGCGATGCCGAAGGTGATGACGAAGAAGACTGTCGCCAACAGGTTCCCCTCGGCCAGCGCAGTCACGGGGTTACTGGGGACGATTCCCAGGAGAACGTCTGTCAGCGACGGTGGCGCTTGCGATCTGGCTTCCGCATCGAGAAACTCGACTCCTCGCCCCGGTTGCAGGATGTTCGCGACGGCGAGGCCGATGAGACCGGCGATGGTCGTCGTCACCGCGTAGAGCCCGACCGTCGAGCCGCCGATTTTCCCCAGCTGAGCGGGCGAAAGTTGGCGAATCCCCGAGAGAAGTGTGAAGACGATGATGGGGATGATGAGCATGTTGAGCAACCGGATGAACAGCTCGCCCAACGGGCTGACCACGGCCATCCGTTCCCCGAAGAGGATACCCGCCGCCGACCCGGCGACGAACGCAACGAAGATACGATAGATGAGTGGGACCGAGCGATACTCGTCCCACACGGTTCGTACTGTCCCGAACATACCCCAGCAACGGCTTCCCTTTTCAAAAACGCAGTTCTCCCCATCGCTCCTGCGCCTATCTACAACGGTCACCGACCGTCGCGTTACTGCCCGTACACTGACGTTTCAGGGGCGAGACCGCCGATAGACGGGTGGTTCCGCGTCGCCCCGGTTCGCATCGAAACCTCCACCGTCGGTATCGGATACGACTACGCTTCGTAGCTATGCACAAAATTTGCTGCTTCGCCCGGCGATTCGCTGGGGGGAGCACCCAGTACGCGACCCCGTCGGACCGTGACACCACCGCCTGTCACGTCGCCGCGTCGGTGGTCCCACCGGACGGCCGACGGTCGCCGGTCCGTCCGCCGAGCGCCCAGCCGAGTCGGTAGACGAGCGATCCGGTTGCGAGCGTCACCAGCACCCAGACGACGAGCAGCACGCCGACGAACAGGACGCCGTAGCCGCCGACGGGGACCATCGGAAGCGCGAACGCCGTGGGTGCGGCGACGATGGCGAGCGACAGCAAACGCGTGCTCCCGCCGCGCCGGGCCGCGTAGCCGAGGGGCAGAAACAACACGATGGCGGTTGCCAACGCGAACGCGCTGAACGAGACCCACGGGTTCGCCCCCGGCATCGAAATCGCGGTGGCGACCGCGAGCGCGACCTGCGGGCCGACGGCGGCGGCGACGAGGCGGCGGAACCCGAGCGCCTCGGGGCGGGCCGCCGAGACGACGCCGAGCGCGACCAGTTGGAGGGCGAGGAGCCACGCCACCGCGGCGGCGCTCCCGGAGAAGGCTTGGACGACGAGGAGACAGAGCCCCCACATGACACCGAGTGCCGCGACGGGGGGTCCGAAGCGCCGCGCGCCGCGCTCGTCGTCGAACCGGCGGTCGAACTGCCGGACGAGGAGCACGCCGACGATGAGCACGAGCGTCGGGACGACCGCGACCCACGCGAGGTTCGTGAGGACGCCGGGGCCGGAGTCGGCGGCGAGGCTGGCGTAGGCCGCGGCCGTGGTGGCAAGCCCCGCGTCGGGGCCGAACGTGAGGTACGTCTGGCTCCCGATGCTCGACGCGCCCTCGTCGGCGGCGCTCCAGACGGCGGCCGTCCCGTTGGTCCGCGTCTCGGCGGGCGCGGTGAGGAGCGACGACCCCTCGGGACCGGTCACAGTGAACCGGTCGGCGTCGACGTAGACGGTGCCCCTGACCCCGTCGTCGTGGAAGTAGTCCACGACCAGCACGTCGCCGTAGCCGCGGGACGCCATCTCGGGCACCTCGAAGGTCACGACCGCGGTGTCGCCGTCCATCCGGGTTTCGAGGCGTCTGCGGTCGTCGGTGAACACGCGGTAGTCGTCGAACGTCCCGCGGACGACGCGGTCGAGTTGTTCGGGGTTCTCGCGGAACGTCGCGGCCGAGTCGTCGTCGAGTTCGACGCGGGCGGTCCACGTGCCGACGCCGTCGTCGCCGACGCGGACTCGGAGCGTGCTCGATTCGACCGTGAGCGGGACGCCGGCGGCGTCGCCCGCTTCTTCGAACGCCTCGCCGCAGACGCCGCAGACGGCCTCTGGTGGGGGTCGCGCTTCGGCCGGGGCGATTCCGACCGGGAGTCCGGCCAGCGCGACGAGGAGGGCGAGGGTGACGAGCGCGAGGGTGCGAGAGCGCATTCACCGACAATATTCAGGGTTATTGATAAGTATCTTCTCCCCGAGTCGGGGAGGCGTCGCATTCGCGGAAACGACACCCCTTTTCGTTCGCCGCCAAAAAGCGAGTCCATGGATCCGAAGCGGGAACTCACGAGCGTCGACCTCGCGGCCCTCGTCACCGAGTTGAACCGGTACGAGGGCGCGAAGGTCGACAAGGCGTACCTCTACGGCGACGACCTGCTTCGCCTCAAGATGCGGGACTTCGACCGCGGTCGGCTCGAACTCCTCCTCGAAGTGGGCGAGATAAAGCGCGCGCACCTCGCCGCACAGGAGCACGTACCGGACGCTCCCGGTCGGCCGCCGAACTTCGCGATGATGCTCAGAAACCGGCTCAGCGGGGCCGACTTCGCGGGCGTCGAGCAGTACGAGTTCGACCGCATCCTCACGTTCACGTTCGAGCGGGGCGACGAGAACACGAAAATCGTCGTCGAGCTGTTCGGACAGGGCAACATCGCGGTGCTCGACGAGACGGGCGAAGTCGTCCGCAGTCTGGAGACGGTGCGACTCAAGTCGCGGACGGTCGCGCCGGGGTCGCAGTACGAGTACCCCGCCTCGCGGCTCGACCCCCTCACCGTCAGCCGCGACGCCCTCGGCCGGAACATGGAGCAGTCCGACACCGACGTGGTGCGGACGCTCGCGACGCAGTTGAACCTCGGCGGCCTCTACGCCGAGGAACTGTGCACCCGCGCCGGCGTGGAGAAGACCCTCGATATCGCCGACGCCACCGACGACGACTACGACGACATCTACGACGCCATCGTCGACCTCCGCGAGCAGGTTCGCGCCGGGGAGTTCGACCCGCGGCTCTACCTCGACGACGACGGCGAAGTCGTGGACGTGACGCCCTTCCCGCTGCGCGAACACCAGAACGCCGGGCTCGACGAGGAGGCCTACGACACGTTCAACGACGCGCTCGACGAGTACTTCTTCCGGCTCGATTTGACCGCCGACGAGCAGGAGGCGACCTCCGACCGCCCGGACTTCGAGGAGCAAATCGCCAAACAAGAGCGCATCATCGACCAACAGGAGGGCGCAATCGAGGGTTTCGAACAGCAGGCCCAAGACGAGCGCGAGCGCGCCGAACTGCTGTACGCCAACTACGACCTCGTCGACGACGTGCTCTCGACCGTCCGCGACGCGCGCGAGGAGGGCGTCCCGTGGGACGACATCGGCGCGACGCTGGAGGAGGGAGCCGAACAGGGCATCCCCGAGGCCGAGGCCGTCACGAACGTCGACGGCGCGAACGGCACGGTCACCGTCGACCTCGACGACGCGACCGTCACCCTCGACGTGTCGATGGGCGTCGAGAAGAACGCCGACCGCCTCTACACCGAGGCCAAGCGCATCGAGGAGAAAAAGGAGGGCGCGCTGGCGGCCATCGAGGACACCCGCGAGGAACTGGAGGCCGTAAAGAAGCGCCGCGACGAGTGGGAGGCCGACGACGACGAGGACGACGAGGAAGACGAAGACGAAGAGCCGGAGGAGACCGACTGGCTCGCGCTCGACTCGGTGCCCGTCAAGTCCACGGAACACTGGTTCGAGCGGTTCCGTTGGTTCCACACCTCCACGGGCTACCTCGTCGTCGGCGGCCGAAACGCCGACCAAAACGAGGAGTTGGTGAAGAAGTACATGAGCAAGCACGACCGCTTTTTCCACACGCAGGCCCACGGCGGGCCGGTGACGCTCCTGAAGGCGACGGGGCCGAGCGAACCCGCCCAAGCGGTCGATTTCTCCGAGGAGACGCTCCACGAGGCCGCGCAGTTCGCCGTCTCGTACTCCTCCATCTGGAAGGAGGGTCGCTTCGCCGACGACGCCTACATGGTCGAGCCCTCGCAGGTGTCGAAGACGCCCGAGTCCGGGGAGTACATCGAAAAGGGGAGCTTCGTCGTCCGCGGCGACCGCGAGTACTTCGAGGACGTACCCGCGAAAGTCGCGGTCGGCATCCAGTGCGAAGACGAAACGCGGGTCATCGGCGGCCCGCCGTCGGCAATCGAGACGCGCGCGGAGACGACGCTGACGCTCACCCCGGGGCAGTACGCCCAGAACGACGCCGCGAAACTGTGTTATCGTCGGCTCCGCGAGCGCTTCGCAGACAAGTCGTTCGTCAGAAAAATCGCGTCACCCGACCAGATTCAGGAGTTCCTCCCGCCGGGCGGGAGCGATATCGCGGACGAGTGAACGTCACCGCCGTCCGTCGGTAATCGAGAGTTAGACGGCTTAATGTTCAATTATTCGGTCACGTCGGGTACAAGATTATATACTTTCTCGTCGTAATGTTGCTTCGAGCGCGCGTGTCAACCCGCGGTTCTCACGCGGCCGAACGGCCGGTGGGTGGGTGGTGGCGCTCGGTGAAACATCATGATTTCAGAATCACTTTCGTATCCTCGCAACGACGAGAATTGGCTCAAGACAGTCCTCATCGGTGGGGTGCTCAGTTTCCTTGGGTTCCTCATCGTACCGACGTTCCTCGTCGTTGGCTATCTGCTCCGCGTCGTCCGCGCGACCATGAAGGGCGACGAGCAACCGCCGGTGTTCGACGACTGGGGTGACATGGCCGTCGACGGCGTGAAAGGCTTCGCCATCGCGTTCGTCTACAGTGTCCTCCCGCTCATCATCATGAGCGTGTTCGTCGGGTCGGCCATCATCGGCATCTTTGCCGGCGGTGGCTCCGACACCGCGGGCATCTTCGGCGGCATCGTGACTCTCGTCGGGCTCCTCGTCTCGCTGGTGCTCGGCCTGCTCGCCGCCTACGTCGTCCCGGCGGCACTGGCCAACTACGCTGAGACCGACCGACTCGGGTCCGCCTTCGACATCGGCACGCTCAGACCCGTGCTCACCTCGGGCAAGTACGCCACCGCGTGGCTCACCGCCTTCGTGGTGCTGTTCGCCGTGTCGGTCGTCCTCAGCCTGCTCAACGTCATTCCGCTGTTGGGGCAACTGCTCAGCTTCGTCCTCGGCCCGTTCGTCGGGTTCTACGCGGCCGTCGCCGCCTACTACATCATCGGCCAGACGTGGGGCGAACTCCACGAGGTCGAGATGATGGACGAAGGCGAGACGCCGGGCGAACAGCCCGCCGTCTGAACTATCAGCGAGAATTCGAATTTTCGACGGAATATCTAAGCCGATAGCGCCGCGACACCCCAACGGTATGCTCTCCGACGCGCTGTGGTTTCTCAAACGAAGCGACGACTGGGTTGCGACGACCATTATCGGCGGGGTTCTCTGGCTGCTCTCTGTGTTGATATTCCCAGGGATTATCCTCCAAGGCTACTTCGTCAGGGCGATGCGGGCGGCCGCGAACGGCGAGCAGGCCGCACCCTCATTCACGGACTGGGGCGAACTGTTCGTCGACGGCCTGAAGCTGTTCGTGGTGACGTTCGTCTGGGCGTTAGTGGCCATCGTCCCGGCGATACTCCTCTCGGTCATCATCGGCATCGGCACGTTCACGGTCTCCGAGGCGGCGACGGGGAGTGCGGCGGCGTCTTCCGCGGGCGGTGTCGGGCTCGGTATCGCCTCGCTCGTCCTCGGTCTCCTCGTGTTCGTGCTCGGACTCCTCGCGGCCTACATCGGGCCGGCCGCCGGAGCGAACTTCGCCATCGAAGGCAACCTCGGGGCCGGCTTCGACGTGCGCACTATCCTCTCCGGCGCGTTCACCGGCGAGTACGCCGTCGCGTGGTTGCTCGCGCTCGTCGTCACGGTCGTGCTCCTGTCTCTTATACACATCTCTGAGCGGGNGATGTGTATAAGAGACAGGGTGATGACGTACTACCTGTGGGCGCGCGGCTTCGCCGACGCCACCGGCAAGGGCCGACAGTCGACCGGATGGTAGGGTAGCTCGGTTGCGATTGCGGGGGCCCGCGATAGCAGGACTCTTTTCCGTTCCCCGACGACCGGACGTGTATGCGCATTTCGAGCCGCGGTCGCGGCGAGGAGGGGCGCGAGCGAATCACGCTCGTCCCCGAGAACGTCGACGACCTCTGGCACCTCTCGTACGTCCTCGAACCGGGTGACCTCGTCTCCGGCGACACCACCCGCCGCATCCAGCGCGACGACGAGCAGATGCGGGACACCGGCGGCGAGCGCGAGCACCTCACCGTCACCATCGAGGTCGACGACGTGGAGTTCGCCCGCTTCGCCAACCGCCTCCGCGTCGGCGGCGTCATCGTCTCCTGTTCCCGCGAGGACCAGCTCGGCCACCACCACACGCTCAACGTCGAGGAGCGCGCCGAGATAACCATCGAGAAACAGTTCAAAGCGGACCAGATAGACCGCATCGAGACGGCCGAACAGGCCGCCGAGAACCCCGACGTGGCCATCGCGACCGTCGAGGAGGGCGCGGCCTACATCCACACCGTCGCCCAGTACGGCACCGAGGAGTACGCCTCGCTCACGAAGCCGACGGGGAAAGGCGAGTACGCCCGCCCGCGGTCCGAACTGTTCGACGAACTCGGTGCCGCGCTGTCGCACCTCGAGGTGGACGCCATCATCCTCGCCGGCCCGGGCTTTACGAAGAACGACGCGATGGACTACTTCGAGAACAACTTCCCCGAAGTCGCGGAGACCATCGTCACGACCGTCGACACCGCCGGCGTCGGTGACCGCGGCGTCCACGAGGTGCTCAAGCGCGGCGCGGTCGACGACGTGCAGAAACAGACCCGCATCGCCGAGGAGGCCAACCTCATCGACGAACTGATGGAGAACATCTCGACGGGCGCGAAGGCGGCCTACGGCGTCGAACAGGTCGCGGAGGCGGCGGACTTCGGCGCGGTCGAACACCTGCTGCTTCTGGACTCGCGGCTCCGCGCGGAGCGACAGGGCGACGGCGACTGGGACGTTGATGTCAACGATATCATCGACTCGGTCGAACAGAAGGGCGGCGAGGTCACCGTGTTCTCCGCGGAGTTCCAGCCCGGCGAGCAGTTGAAGAACCTCGGCGGCATCGCCGCGGTCCTCCGGTACCGACTCCAGTAGCCCGCCTTCGCCGCCACCGCCGGAGAAACCGTTTAGCCGCCGGAAACCAACGTCTAGTCGTGATGCGGAGGGGGCTCTCGGAGGCGACGAAGCGGGTCGACCGCTGGCTCGACCGGGTGTTTTTCGCCGCGTGGGAGGTGTCGGTACTGGCGATTCCGACCCTCTGGTTTCTGCTTTTCGCGACGCCCAGAGCCGCGGTGTCGCTGTCCGGCCGCACCGCCCTCGCGGCGAGCGCCGTCGCCGTCGGTACCTTCCGCGGCGGCCACGTCCGAACCGGGTCGTGGCCGCGGCCCGGTCACCTCCCGACGCTCCCGATTCGCTCGGCCTATTACAGCCTCGTCGTCGGCGGCACGGCCCTGCTCGGCGCGTTCGCGCAGACCGAACTGGGGTCGTTCTGGCCGGCCGTCATCGTCCCGGCGGTCGTCGGCGTCGTCGCGCTGGCGCTCCTCCCTCTCGTCCTCGTCGGAACCGAGCGGGTCGCGCGCCTGACGATTTGACGGGCGGGCGGACGCTTACTGCCCGGTGAGCGACTCGCTCGCCGGCGAGAAGTCGATGGTCGTCCCGAGTCCCTCGTCGCGCGCCTTCTCGTAGAGCATGTGCGCCGCGGCGACCGTCTCGATGCCCGTGCCGCCGCTGTCGAAGACGGTTATCTCCTCGTCGTCCTCGCGCCCGGCGGCGACGCCCGCGACGACCTCGCCGAGTTCGGCGTGGATGTGGTCTTCGTCCACGACGCCGGCCTCGACGGCGGCGAGGAACGACCCGGCGTCCATCGTGGCGCGCTCGCGGAGGTCGGGGACGTACGTCGCGCGCTCGATGGTCGTCTCGTCGAGTTCGCGCTTTTCGGGGTGGTACTGGCCCATCGCGGTGACGTGCGTGCCGGGTTCGAGCAGGTCGCCGTCGAACACCGGGTCCGTGGCGGTCGTGGCCGTGACGACGATGTCCGCGCCCTCGACGGCCGCGGCGCTGGAGGCGACGGCCGCGACGCTGGCGTCGAGCGTGCGGTCCATCTCGCCCGCGAACGACTCGCGGCTCTCCTTCGTCGGTGAGTAGACCCAGACGCTGTCGAGGTCGCGGACGGCCGCGGCGGCCCGAAGCTGACCGCGGGCCTGCGCGCCGCTCCCGATGAGCGCGAGCGTCGAGGCGTCGTCGCGGGCGAGCGCGTCGATGGCGACCCCGCCCGTCGCCCCGGTCTTGAAGGGGTTCATGCTCGCGCCGTCGAGGAGCGCCAGTGGCTCGCCGCTCTCGGCGTCGAAAAGCGGCGTCATGAACCACGCGTCCTCCGCGCCGAAGCCGGCGGAGTACATGTAACCGCCCATCGCGCCCGTCTCGGGCAACACGGCCGCGTAGGAGGTGAGCATGCCCGGCGGCTCGCGGTTGAACAGCTTCGTCCGCGGCTCGGCCGGCGCGCCCTCGCCGCGCTGTCGGTAGCCATCGCGGACGGCCTCGACGTACTCGGCCGGCGTCGCTAGTCCGCTAATCTCGTCGCTCGTGAGGAACAACGTCGCTGTCATGGTCGGAAAAACGAGACCTGCGGTCAAAACCCTGCGGGCCGGCGAACCGGCCGGGCGGGCGTACGATGGGGATTAGTCGGCGTCGAGGACCGATGGAGAAGGCGCGTCAGCGGCGTTGGGACCGGCGTGTTCGTCGAATCGGGACGGAGACGGCGACGAGGGCCCGTTCACGAACAGCGCGTGGCCGGTGAGGAGCGCGGCCACGCCCGCGGCCATCGGCACTGCCGTGGTTAACTGCAACCCGGCGACGGTAAGCGTGCCGGTGATGCCGAGGAGTGCGAGCGGGATGAGCCCAAGAATGTAGTCGTAATATCCGGTCATAATATATACCATACTACGGACGTAAGTGGTATAATTCTTTCCCATAGATGACTGATATTCTCTTCGTGGCCTCCAGATAACGTTCCCATAACTTATAGATGAATAATCGACAGACTGCGTCGGGTTGGATGTCCTCGGAGAACATCACAAATCCGATACTGTGGCTTGTGCCTCTCGTCCGAACAGTCACGGCGGCGCTCGCGTCGCCTGCCGGAACTCCACACGGTTATGGGAGTCGGTACCGTGGCCGGAGACGTGAACCGTAACGACCGCTCCATCGTCGCGTTGGTGATGCTCGCCCACGGGATGGTCCACACGTACGAACTGTCCATCCCCATCTTCGTGGCCATCTGGCTCGGGGAGTTCGCGAGCATCGACCTCGGTCTCGCGACGGTGCCAGTCACGACCGCCTCGCTGGGCGTGATGACGGGACTCGGCTTCGCGCTGTTCGGGCTCGGTGCGCTCCCCGGCGGCATCCTCGTCGACCGCGTCGGCTCCAAGCGTCTCATCGTCGCCTGCCTCCTCGGGATGGCGGGGTCGTTCGTCCTGCTCGCGCTGTCACCGAACCTCGTCGTCGTCGCCCTCGCGCTCGTCGTCTGGGGCGCGGCGGCCAGCGTCTACCACCCCGCCGGACTCCGCCTCATCAGCACCGGCGTCGAGGAACGCGGGACCGGCTTCGCCTACCACGGCATCGCCGGCAACATCGGCATCGGCTTCGGTCCGTTTCTCACCGCGCTCCTCTTGCTGTTTTTCGACTGGCATCTCGTCGCCGGCGTGCTCGCGCTCCCGGCGCTCGCGGCCGCCGCGCTCGCCACCCGCGCCAACTTCGAAGAACAGGCCGCGGTCGCCGCGGCCGACGGCGGTGAGGGGGGTGACCCCGGCGATAGCGACACCAGCGGCGACGGCAAAGCCGGCGCGGGTGTCTCCTCGTTCGCGGAACTGGTCTCGCAGTCGAAGCACCTGTTCGCCGGCGGGTTCGCGCTCGTCTTCGCGCTCGTGATGTTCTCGGGGCTCTACTACCGCGGCGTCACGACGTTCCTGCCGGACCTCCTCGGCTCGGTCATCGGCATCGAGCCGATTCCGGTGTCGGCGCTCCTGCCCGCCGGCCTCGTCTCCGGGTCGGCCGGCCGCGCGCCGACGCTCGACGTGGAACTGTTCGTCTACGCCGGCCTCCTGACGGTCGGCGTCTTCGGGCAGTACGTCGGCGGCAAGCTCACCGACCGCATCAGGACCGAGCGCGGCATCGTCGCCGGCTTCGGCGCGCTCGCCGTCATCGCCATCGCCTTCCTCCCCGTGGCGAGTCTCGGCGTCGGCCCGCTCCTCGCCGTCTGTGCACTGCTCGGCTTCTTCCTGTTCATGGTCCAGCCGTTCTACCAAGCCACCGTCGCGGAGTACACGCCCGCCGGGCTTCGAGGGCTCTCCTACGGCTTTACCTACCTCGGCGTGTTCGGCGTCGGCGCCCTCGGCGGCGCTATCGCCGGTTACATCCTCACGGTCGCTGATTCGACGGCGCTGTTCGCGGTCCTCGCGGGGTTCGCGGCGGCCGCGACGCTCCTCGGCGTGACGCTGTTGCGACGGCGGCCGACGCCCGCCTGAGAGCGGTTGATCGGCCGAAAAACAGTTTTTGACGGGTGAATTCAGTCCGGGCTCCGCGTCTCAGACGAGTTTGAAGTACAGCGTCCGCCAGACGCCGAGCGCGACGGAGCCGAGCACCAGCATGACCGCGACGAACGTGAGTTCGACGCCGCCTTCGAAAAGCGGCGTCCAGCGAATCGCCATGCCGACGACGGTCGCCGCGAGCCACGACCGGACGCCGAGCGGGACGGCCGATTTCGCTGATTCCGCCGCACCGGGTGAGTACGCGCCCAACAGCGGGGCGGTGACGAGCCACCCGATGAGGAACGGGACCGCGGTGAGCACCCAGCCGACCGGGTCGGCCGAGAGGTACGACACTCCGTTGTGCTGAATCACGCCGACGGTGACGAGGAGGAAGATGGCGAGCACGTCGCCCACGGCGATGGGTAACGCCCCGGCATCGAGTCGCTCCTCTAAGAACGACGTCGAGGTTGCCATAGGCGTGGATTCGTCGCCCCCCTAATGGCTCTCCCGTTTTTTTCCGACCACCGTGTACTCGAAGCCGCGTTCGACCACCTCGGCCTCGAAGCCGACGCGTTCGAGAAAGCGCACGAGTTCGTCGGGCGCGGCGAACGCCGACCCGAAGCCGACGACGCGCTCGGCGGCGACCAAGCCCCGGCCGAGGAGCGTCTCGGGGTCGAACTCGTTGACGGCGAACACCCCGCCGGGCGCGAGCACGCGAAAGACCTACCTCGGCGACGCCCCGTTGGTTCGGCATGTGGTGGAAGGCGTCCACGACGGTCACGGCGTCGAGGGCGTCGTCAGCGAAGGGGAGTTCCCGTGCGTCGCCGCGGACGCAGTCGAGACCCCGCTGGCGCGCCCGGCGGAGCATCCCGGCCGAGCGGTCGAGGACGATGCGCTCGGGAACGTCGAGCGCGAGGGTCGCCCGCCCGGAGCCGCCGCCGATGTCGACGACGCGCTCGACATCCCGGTCGGCGCGGTCGAGCGCGGTGCCGAGCGCGCCGGGGTCGGCCGGCGGCATCACGAGGTCGTAGACGGGTGCGAAGCGGTCGAAGAACCGAACGTCGCCAGCGCCGTGCATGGCAGACGCCACGGCCCCGCCGGGGAAGGTTCTTGCGCGCGGCGCCCCCAGTTCGGCCATGGAGTTCGACCTGCTCGGCTGGCCCGAAGACGGGCCGCGACTCCGCCTCGACTACCGGCGGTTCGCCTACGCGGGGAAGTTCGTCACCGCGGCGACGGGCAAGACGGTGCTCCGCGACCCCGACGACTCCCTGCCGCCCCTCGACGACGACCGACCCGCGCCGACCGGCGGCCCCGATTCCCTGCCGCCGCTGGCCGAGGACGTGGTCGCCTCGGTCGCGTTCAACGAGGACCGGACGGACCCGACGACGCTCTGGCTCCGGTACGTCACGGTTCGGCGGGACCGCCGGGGGGACGGACTCGGCCCCGACCTTCTCCGCCGGACCTGCGACGCCGCCGCCGACCGCGGCTACGAGACGGTCCGCATCGCCGCGAACAACCCCTTCGCCTACGAGGCGTGCCACAAAGCCGGGTTCGGCTTCACGGGCCGCGAAACGGGCGTCGCCGAGTTGGTGCTGGAGCGCCCCGCCGGCGCGCCCGCGGCGGTCTCTCGCGAGACCTACCAGTCGGGACTCGACCGCTACCGCGCCCGCGACCTCAACGACCCGGAGCGGGCGTTTCTCGCGGCGCGCGAAGGGGCGGAGCCGCCCGGAGCCGACGGCGTTCACTCGGACGATTGAAACCCTCGGCCCCCGAAGGCAGAGCAAATGGGAAACGCAGACCTGCGGACGCTCGCCGCGCTCTCCGAGGTGTCGTTCGACGAGGTGGCCGGGAGCGTCGTCGCCGTGGACGCCCACAACTGGCTGTACCGCTATCTCACGACGACGGTCAAGTGGACGAGTTCGGAGAAGTACACGACGAGCGAGGGCGAGGAGGTCGCCAACCTCGTCGGCATCGTTCAGGGGCTCCCCAAGTTCTTCGAACACGACCTGACGCCCGTCTTCGTCTTCGACGGCGGCGTCACCGAGATGAAAGACGACGAGGTTGCGAAGCGCCGCGAACAGCGCGAGAAGGCCGAAGCACGGCTCGAAGAAGCCCGCGAGGCCGGTGACTCGGTCGAGGCCGCCCGGATGGAAGCCCGGACCCAGCGGCTCACCGAGACGATTCAGGACACCAGCCGCGAACTCCTCTCGCTGCTCGACGTGCCGGTGGTCGAAGCGCCCGCCGAGGGCGAGGCGCAGGCGTCCTACATGGCCCGTAAGGGCGACGCCGACTACGTGGGCAGCGAGGACTACGACACGCTCCTGTTCGGCGCGCCCTACACGCTCCGACAGCTCACGAGCAAGGGGAACCCCGAGCTGATGGACCTCGACGCGACGCTCGACAAACACGGCATCACCCACGAGCAACTCGTCGATATCGCCATGCTCTGCGGGACCGACTTCAACGAGGGCATCACGGGCATCGGCCCGAAGACGGCCGTGAAAGCCGTCACGGAACACGGCGACCTCTGGTCGGTCCTCGAAGCCCGCGGCGACACCATCCCCAACGCCGACCGGGTGCGCGAGTTCTTCTTGGACCCGCCGGTCACCGACGACTACGACTACGACACCGACATCGACCCGGACGTGGCCGCCGCCCGCGAGTTCGTCACCGAGACGTGGGAGGTCGACCCCGAGGAGGTCCGCCGCGGCTTCGAGCGCATCGAGGAGTCGGTCACGCAGACCGGCCTCGACCGCTGGACGTAGGCCGCGTTCGACCCGAGCAGACAGCCCGCCGACACGTTTACACGGGCCGGTTCGGAACTCCCGCGTGTGTCCCCCTCCGACGCCCCTTCCACAGACGACGATTCCGACTCTTCCTCCGACGCGTCTCGCCCCGACAACCGCTCTTCGCTCTCGCGTCGCCAACTGCTCGGCCTCGTCGGCGGCGCGGGCGCGGTCGGCGGTATCGGCTGGTTCAGGCCGACGTGGCTCCCCGACCCGATTACGGACTGGCTGACGACGGTGTACCCCGACCTGCCGAGCAACTACGTCTGGCGGCCGCCGGTGAGCGACGAGCACGCCGACGCGGCGGTGCGGCGACTCGAAGAGACCGTCGAGCAGGCGAAGCAACTCCGCTCGCGCATCGACCTCGATTCGGTGGACGAGGAGATACGGTTTCACCTTCGCGGGTCGCCGGCGGGCGGTTACCTCGAATCTGCGAAGGACTTGGGAAGCGCCCGAGACCGACTCCGGTTTGCGACCTCCGGGCTTCAGTACGCCGGCGAGACGGTCGGCTACGCGACCGTCGCGCTCGGAGACGACGACCCCGAGTTCCTCGTCGAGCGCGGCCGCGAACTGGACCGAGCGGCCGACGACCTCACGTCGTCACTCTCCGAGTACCGCATCTCAGACCCCGGCCGCGACCTCGCGTATCTCTACGCCATCGAGCGACTCCTCTCGTTCGCGCGCATCGAGATAAGTTGGGACGGCGTCGACGACGGCGGCGAGTCGATGGACTACTCGGCACACGACTTCGCCGGCGAGTGGGGTTCGCAGTTGCAGGCACAACAGCGCCTCCGGACCGCCCGCCATCATCGCGAGCAGTACCGAGCGAATCTCGGAGACGACGCGACCCCGTACCGGGACCGACTCGCTGACGCCATCGACGCGTTCTGGACTCGAATCGACGAGTACCCGCGCCGAAGCGAGATGCGGACCACAATCGAAGAGGAGCGCGACCTGGACCAATCCACGCCCTACGGGGCCGCCCGGTGGGAGTTGTTCACGCTCTGCTTCGACAACGACGCCAGATACGCCGGCGACTACGAACGCGGACTGACCGCGAAGCAGTACGTCGACACCGCTCGCACACTGCTCGCGCGGCGTGCCCACGACTTCGCGCTCGACGCCCTCGACGTGGAACCCGGCGACACCGACTACGACTCCGGCCGGTCGTTCCGAGCGAAACGCCGAGCGATGCGCGAGTTCCGGCGCGTCCGCAACGAGTACGACTCACCCATCGCGGGCGTCGTCGCCAGCGAGGCGGCGAGTCGAATCCGCGCCGGCGACGTGAGTCTCGAGATGGGCGACGGTCCCGCGTGGAAAGAGCGCGTCAACGCCTCGGTGTACTATCTCGTCGGTGCCGGGATAATGCGCGAACTCGGGAACGTGGTCGAACCAGTCGTCAGCCGCGACGCGACCTGACCGACCGCGTTACGACACGTCCTCGATGGCGTCTACCAGCATCGTCGCGCCGAGGTCGATTTCGCGGGCGGTCACGTCGAGCGGCGGGAGGATTCGAAGCACTTTGTAGCCGCACGAGAGGGTGAGCAGGCCGCGCTTGAGGGCGGCTTCCTGCACGGCGTCGCGGCGCGCGTTGGTGTCGAACTCGACGGCGAGAAGCAGGCCCTTGCCGCGCACGTCGACGACGGTCTCGGGCGCGTCGTCGCGCAGGCGCTCGACGAACTGGCGGCCGCGGGCGACCGCGTTGTCGAGCAGGTCGTACTCCTCGATTGCTTCGAGGGTGAACACGCCCTGCATCGAGGAGACGATGTCGCCCGCGCCCCACGTCGAGGAGAGTCGCGAGGTCTCGTCGGGGAATAGCTCGTCGTTCGAAATCGTCGCGCCGACGCGGAGGCCCTTCGCGCCGGTGATGATGTCGGGTTCGATGGGGTAGTGGTCGGAGCCCCACAGCTCGCCGGTGCGGCCGACGCCGGTCTGAATCTCGTCGGCGATGAGCGTCAGGTCGTAGTCGTCGACGACGGCGGCGAGTTCCTCGGCGAAGGCGTCGGAGGGGAAGCGGTAGCCGCCCTCTCCCTGTATCGGTTCGACGATGACGTAGGCGACCTCGTCGGCGTCGATGTGGCCTTTCTTCGGGTGAAGCTTCTGCCGGAGTTTGGAGACAGAAGAATCGGCGTCGGGGAAGAAGCCGCAGGAACACGTCTCGGGCGAGCAGGTCCGGTCGTCGCAGAACGGCACGTCGAGGACGCCCGAAATCTCGGGGAACTTGCGGCGGTAGACCGACTTCGAGCGGTTGAGCGAGAGCGCGCCGAGGGTGCGGCCGTGGAACGCGCCCTCGAAGGTGATGCCGTACTTCGCGCCGTCGGCGTGGTCGTAGGCGATTTTGATGGCGTTCTCGACGGCCTCGGCCCCGGAGTTCGATAGGAACACCGTGTCCATGCCGTAGTGGCTCGTGAGGTCGGTCAGTTTATCCATGAGCGCGGGGGGGCCGGGGAGTCGCTCCTCGCCGGGCGCGGAGCCGTCGCTGACGTAGAAGTCCTGACCCGCGATTTTCGTCGGGTCGACGAGGTCGAACTCGGCCATGCGGTCCATGAGTTTCGGGTTGTTGTAGCCGAGCGGCGCGGCCGCGACGTGGCTCGTGAAATCGAGGAGGACGTTGCCATCGACGTCGGTGCAGAAGGGGCCTTCCGACTCCGCGGTGATGTCCCAGACGAAGTCGTAGACGTACGTGCTCGGCGCGGCGTGTTCGTGGTGGTACGCGACCCACTCGCGGGCTTTCTCGCCGGGCATCGAATCGACGCGTGGCACCGCCGTCTCTCGGTCCATGCGACTCGGTACGGCGACACATAAGTTAAGATGTTCGTTATTATTGATGCAATATCGGCCGCCCCTCGGCCGAGTCGGTCGGTTTCGCCGCGCGAACCGACGGCTTCGACGGTCGGTCGCGACGGCGTTCCGTCGTGACCTGTCGCTCCCGCGATAGGCTTTTGATGCCTCCGCGTCCGTGGTTGGGTATGGCTCTCCCAGACATCCAGCGCTCCCGCGCGATGTGGTGGTCGCTCGCGTTGGTCCTCGCGGGTGCGCTCACCTACGTCGTCTACTCTTTTATCGGGACGTTCGTCTTCGGGCTCTTCATCTACTACGCCACGCGGCCCATCTACCGGCGGATTCGTCGCCGGGTAAAACCCCCGAGTCTGGCGGCCGCCGTGGCGCTTTTCGCCCTCGCACTTCCCGTGCTCGGCCTCGTCGTCTACGCCGCGACCATCGCGCTCCGCGAGTTCCTGCGGTACGCCGACCGCCTTTCGACCGACGAGGTGCCTATTGACCTCGAAGCCTACGGCATCGACCCGACGCTGTTGGAGGGAATCGCCAGCCCGCAGGCGCTGTTGGAGTACGACTTCCGGTCGGTGCTGACGCCCGAGGCGCTCGGCTCGGTGTTCGACTCGCTGAGCGTCGCCGCGAACACCTTCGCGTTTCTCGGCGTCGGCGCGATTCACCTGTTCGTCATGATCGCGTTCGCGTTCTACCTCCTCCGCGACGGCCACCGCCTGCGACGGTGGGGCCAGTCGATGTTCGCCGACGACCACGGCATCCTCGAAGCCTACATGCGCGGCGTGGACCGCGACTTCAACAACATCTTCTTCGGCAACATCCTCAACGCCATCCTCACGGGCACCATCGGCGTCATCGCGTACTCGCTTTTGAACGTCCTCGCGCCGACGGGCGTCCGCATCCCCGCGCCGGCGCTCATCGGGCTGCTCGCGGGCGTGGCGAGCCTCATCCCCGTCGTCGGCATGAAGCTCGTCTACGTCCCCATCGCGGGCTACATGGGACTCGAAGCGGCGATTGCGAACCCGCCCGGACTCTGGTTCGTCCTGCTTTTCGCCGCCGTCTCGTTCGTCATCGTGGACACGATTCCGGACCTCGTGCTCCGGCCGTACGTCTCCGGCCGGAGCCTCCACGTCGGAGCCGTGATGCTCGCGTACACGTTCGGCCCGCTGCTTTTCGGCTGGTACGGCATCTTCCTCATGCCGATGATACTCGTGTTGTTCGTGAACTTCGCCCGACTCGTCCTGCCGGAGCTCTTGGCCGGAAAACCGATTCGGCCGTACATGGTGGACCCGGCGCACTTGGTCGACGGCCCGCCGGTCGAGGAGCTAACCGCTGACGAGGCGGACGACACGCAGCGAGAGCCAGCCGAAACCGAACGGTCGTCGGAGGGCGAGTCGGACGTTCCGGAGACGTTTACCGACCGGGACGAGACGAGGTCAGGCCGAGACTCGCGGTCGCCGTCCGACGCCGGCGTCGACGGGTAGCCCCGGTCGTTCGCTCACGCCTCGAAGTCTTCGGGGACGTACTCCGCTTCCCACTCGTCGCGGGCCTTAATCTCGCGGCGACCGCGGCGGGTAAGCGTGTAGTAGTTGGTTCGGCGGTCGCGCTGGCCCTTGTCGACCAACCCCTTCTCGACGAGCGTGTCGAGGTTGGGATAGAGCCGCCCGTGGTGAATCTCCTTTTCGTAGTAGGCTTCGAGTTCTTCTTTGATGGCGAGTCCGTGCGGCTCTTCGAGACCAGCGATGACGTACAGCAGGTCTCGCTGGAATCCTGTCAGGTCGTACATCGGTAAATTCGATTCGTATGTTACTGTCTAATTCAGATAAGCATATCGGCCTCGACCGACGATTCACCCTCGAAACCGCGCCAGTCTCCGAAATCTTCTGGACGCGATTATGTTGTCTATCTTACTAATATCTCGGAGTGTCCGTTTCGAGGACTGGATATGTCCACAGCTGGACGACTCTCGTGATTTGCGCGACAATATTGTTGATTGTTATCAATGAACATGATATGGCTGTTCGGAACGAAAACCCCACCGGTCGAGGGAATCCTCGACAGTTCCGGGGAGACGGTCGGCCGACTCGGAATCAGGAACTCGTTTTCGGACGGCGAGTGAGACGGACCTGTCGGTCTCAGGTCGTAGTTTCGCGCAGAAGGAAAGCAAGCCGTGCCGGAAATCTCCGGCACGGCATGCCGCCCTGAATTGGTCCCCGCTGACGCTTCGGCCCTCCAAAGCGAAGCGTCACTTACGGCTACTGTTCGGTTTCACTTAAAGATAACGACGCGTGCCAAGCGTTGACAACGATGCTAACTGTCCATCCGAGTGGTACGTACGCGTCGAATTCCGGAGTTCGTCGATTTCGTTCCGTTCGAAGAGTTATGTTTGGTTAGTCACATATGCTCTTCTTCCAACACCCAGCCGAGCGCCCGCTTGTAGTGCGTCATGAGCTTTCTGACTCCTTCGTGCCGCATCTCCTCGGAGTCGAGTTCGTCCTTCAGGAACTCGTACTGCTCTCGAACTTCGGATTCGCTTCGCATACGCAGACGGTGGGCCGCCGGACGTATGTAGCCCGGCGTCTCTCGGGTGGCGACCCCGCGGTCGCGCGACCCGTCCCGCTTCGGGTCCACCAGCCTCGCGTCGGGTCGCCGTGCTTTTGCGCCGTCGGAGCCAACCCGGTCGCATGGAGATACGCGGCGAGCGCGAGTGCAAGGAGTGCGACCACCGATGGTCGTACTACGAGACGGGAAGCGTATCGTGCCCGCAGTGCGGGAGCCTCCGGAGCGTCGGCGTCGGCGGCAGGGAGCGCCACACCGCCACGCAGACCGACCTCGACCTCTCGGCGCACCGCTCCGCCGTCGGTGACGGGTCGATTCGAGACGCCGCGCCGGCGTTGAAATCCGACCTCCGCGACTACGTCCGGCAGACGGGCTACATCCGCGGGGGCGAACTGCTCCCCCTCGGAGACACCCCGCTCGCGGCCCACGAACTCCTCCACGCGGTCGACGTGGTCGCCCGGTCGAACCGACCCACGGACGACGAACAGCTGTACGTCATCAGCCTGCTCCAACGCGCCGACGAGGGCGAACGCCTCGCGTCGGACGCCGTCCCCGACTCGATGACCGACGCCCGCGGTCTCGCCTACGCCGAGGCCATCGACGCCTACTGTCGCGACCTCTCGACGTGGCTCGACGACAACCCGAATCCCGAGGTCAGGACGACGCTCGAAACCCTCTCGAACCACCGCAAACGCGTCGAGGCGCTCGACGGGGCCGTCTCGCTGTCGGAGTCCGAGGCGCTCGTCGAGGCCGCCCGCGAGCTTCACACCGCGCTCGTCGACGACGACCTCGACGCGCTCGCGTCGGCCCGCGACACGCTCGCGGCGCTGTTCTGAGGCCACCGACCACCGCGTTCACCGAACGTTTTTGCCCCGCGGCGACCCTTCGCAGACGATGACTGCCGGATTCGACATCCACGAGGTTCGCCACCGGGTGAAACTACTCCGCGACGACGGCGACACGATGCTCGTCGAGAACCGCGATGGCGTGGCCTGTCCGGCCTGCGGCGACGACTTCTCGCAACTGCTCATCTCCGACCGAACCGCGCACAGCTTCGACGTGGACGCCGGCACCCGCTTTTGCGTCCGGCGGGACGGCGATAGACTGCTCGTGGCGACCCACGAGTGAGAAAAATCGGTTGGGCGGGTCAGCGTCCGGACGGGAGCCGAATCAGCCTGCGGGCGCGGGCTTGCGTTCCGCTCCGAACTCAGGGGAGGTCGACGTCGACGCCCTCGGCCTCGGCGGCGGCCTTTACGGTGTTCCAGAGGAGCATCGCGCGGGTCATCGGGCCGACGCCGCCGGGGACGGGCGTGATGGCGCTGGCCTTCTCCTTCGCGGAGTCGAACTCCACGTCGCCGACGAGCTCGTAGCCCTTCTCGTTGTCCGCGTCGACGCGGTTGACGCCCACGTCGATGACGACGACGCCCTCCGAGAGCATGTCGCCGGTGACGAGTTCGGGGACGCCCGCGGCCGCGACGACGATGTCGGCCTCGCGGGTCTTCGCGGCGAGGTCGTCCGTGCGCGAGTGGCAGACCGTGACCGTGGCGTTGCCGCCCTCGGCCTTCTGGATGAGCAGGTTCGCCATCGGCTTGCCGACGATGTCCGAGCGGCCGACGACGACCACGTCCGCGCCCTCGGTCTCCACGTCGGCGGCGGCGAGGAGCTTCTGGACGCCGTGGGGCGTACAGGGCTTGAAGCGGGCGTCGCCGCCGACGAGGCGACCCACGTTCTCGGGATGGAAGCCGTCGACGTCCTTGGCGGGGTCGATGCGGCGGAGGACGGTCCGGTCGTCGACGTGGTCGGGGACGGGCATCTGGACGAGGATGCCGTGGACCTCGTCGTCGTCGTTGAGGTCGTCGACGAGCGAGTACAGCTCGTCGGCGGGCGTCTCGGGGTCGAGTTCGTAGTCGAACGCCTCGATGCCGACCTCTTCGCAGTCGCGCTGTTTCATCGAAACGTACGTCTCGCTGGCGGGGTCGTCGCTCATCAGCACGGTGGCGAGCCCCGGCTTCACGCCGGCCTCGTCGAGCGCGTCGATGGCGTCGGCCAGCCCGTCGCGAATCTCCTCGGCGACGGCGTTGCCGTCGATGATGGTCGTCATTGTCTCAGACAGCGCGCTCCGGGCATTTCAAAGATTCGAATTTGTGCGTATTATTGGAGACGAACGAAGCAAAATATACACGTCCATGGTTATGTTCGGTTACCCGAACAGCAGATTCACGGCGGCCACCGCGACGCCCGCCAGCGCCATCCGCAGGCCGGCGACGTACCACCGCTGTTCCGATATCGACCCCATGTACGCGCCGAACGCAAAGAGGATGCCCGTTCCGAGGCCGACCGAGGCGAGCGTCGCCCAGGTCATCGACAGCAGCGTGCCGACCGCGAGAAACGGGAGGAGCGGGACGACGATGCCGACGAGCGGGCCGAGCCCGCTGGCGACCGCGTTGATTCCCCGCGCCGCGACCTTGTCGCGTTCGACCGCCGTCCCGCCGAGGTCGGTCAGCATGGCGTCTTCGATGCGCCCGAGTTCGGCCCGCTTTTCCGCGCGCTCTATCTCCCAGACGCTCCAGACGCCGGAGGTCGTCAGCCCCACCGCCGCGCCGACGCCGATTTCGACGACCGTCACCCCGTCCGTGACGCCGGTGAGGTACGCGCCGATGACGAGACCGATGCAGGTCAGCGCGCCGTCGAAGCCGTTCGAGACGAAGTACCGCCGGGAGATGGCGCGGACGCGGTCGTCGCGCAGGAGCGCGCCGAGCCGACCGAACATCACAGCGGCGACGGGTCCTGCGGCTGGTTCCGGTACTCAACCACCGTCTCGCCCGCGACCACCTCGTCGACGGAGTGGACCGTCCCGCCGAGGTCGCGGACGCGGCGCTCGACCTCGTCGGCGTCGACGGCCTCGCCCTCCACGACGAGCCTGAGGTTCTGCACCTCGCGGTCGGTTTCGAGGAGCGTCGCGTTCACGCCGGCCACGCCGGCCGCGTCCGCGACCTCGCGGGCCACCGCCACCGTCGAGGGGCTGTGCGGTTTCAACACGTCGAGAACGAGCCGACGAATCGGAGCCATATCGAGTGGCGATACGGCGGCGCGGGTAATAGTGTTACTCGGGAGAGGGGTTTGAAAAACCGAACGCGCCGGACCGCGGCGGTCGCCCGCGGGCGTCGCTTACTCGTACAGCGGGTTGGCGTCGCAGAGTTCCTGTACGCGCTCGGAGACTTCCGCGAGCACGTCGTCGTCCTCGGGGGCGTCGACGACCTTGACGATGAGTTCGCCGACCTCGCGAATCTCGTCTTCGCCGAAGCCGCGGGTGGTGAGCGCGGGCGTGCCGGCGCGGATGCCACTGGGGTTGAACGCCGAGCGCGTCTCGCCGGGGACGGTGTTCGCGTTCAGCACGATACCCGTCGATTCGAGCGCCTCCTCGGCGGTGCCGCCGGTGAGGTCGGGGTGCGAGTCGCGGAGGTCGACGAGCACGAGGTGCGTGTCGGTGCCGCCGGAGACGACGCTGAGACCGTGGTCTTCGAACGTCTCGGCGAGGACCTTCGCGTTGTCGACGACCTGCTGGGCGTACTCCTCGAAGTCGGGCTGAAGCGCCTCTTTGAAACCGACCGCCTTGCCGGCGATGTTGTGCATGAGGGGACCGCCCTGCCCGCCGGGGAAGACGGCGCTGTCGATGTCGGAGGCGTACTCCTCGTCGCACATGATGATGCCGCCGCGACCGGCGCGGATGGTCTTGTGGGTCGAGCCGGTGACGAAGTCGGCGACGCCGACCGGCGAGGGGTGGACGCCGGCGGCGACGAGGCCCGTGATGTGGGCGATGTCGGCGAGGTGGAGCGCGTCAACGTCGTCGGCGACCTCCTGAATCGTCTCCCACTCGACCGCACGCGGGTACGCGGAGTAGCCGGAAACGATGATGTCCGGTTCGAACTCGGCGGCCTTCTCCGCGAGCTGGTCGTAGTCGATGTAGCCGGTTTCGGCGTCGACTTCGTACTGTTCGACGTCGTAGAGTTTGCCCGTGAAGTTCGCGGGGTGGCCGTGGCTCAGGTGGCCGCCGTGGGTCAGGTCCAAGGAGAGAATCTTGTCGCCGGGGTCGAGCATGGCGAGGTAGACGCCCATGTTGGCCTGCGTGCCGGAGTGCGGCTGCACGTTGACGTGCTCTGCGCCCCAGAGTTCCTTCGCGCGCTCGACGGCGAGGTTCTCCACGTCGTCGGCGTACTCACAGCCAGCGTAGTAGCGCTTGCCGGGATAGCCCTCGGCGTACTTGTTCGTCAGCGCGCTCCCCTGTGCTTCGAGGACCGCTTCGCTGACGTGGTTCTCCGAGGCGATCATCGCGAGCGTGTCGCGCTGGCGTTCGACCTCGCCGTCGAGGGCGTCTGCCACGGCGGGGTCGACGTCGCGGACGTGGCTGTAGTCCATACGTAGTATCCGGTCCAATTACGGCATAAATGTGTCCCATTTGGCTACGCCTGCCGGTGTTGTGTTGCACACCCGTGTATATTCTGTGGCGTGCTACCGTGAACAGATACACGAACGCGCGAGACCCGCCTCTGTCGTCGTGTCTCCGGGCCGAACAGACGACTCGGGTCAGACCCCACGGGCGACGACGACGCTCCGACCGAGTCCTCCGGTTCGGAACCGATTTTCCCACTCCTCGATAGACGTAAAATTTCTGAAACTAGCAGCTCAATTCGCTCGATACAGCGTTGGTACAACTCGATTTCGAATACGTTCTGCCGGTCGTCTTGCGTTAATATTAAATATATTACCGGCGATATTCAAGCTATGGCTATTCGTTCTAATCTACTCGCTGAGGGGGTAGAAGACATCATCCAGTCCGTCCTCTCCTCGTCGGAAGACGAGGTGTTGGTCGCGAACCCGACCGCCGAGGTCATCGAGGGGCTCGTCGCCGTGGCGACAGACATCGACGGCGACCTCCCGGAGATTCGGCTCGTCGCCGACGAGGGCGTCCTGAAGGACGTGCTCGACGACTTCATCGTCGCCTCGAACGCCGCGAACCTCGTCGCCGACGGCGCGCTCTCGATGCGAACCGCCGCCGACGAAGTCGAGAACACGCTGTTCGTCACGCCGAACTCGGTCGTCGCGCTCGTCGCCGCCGGGGACAAGGTCGCCGGTCTCGTCACCGACGACGAGGCGTTCGTCGAGACGGCGTTCGAAGCCCATCAGGCCCACTGGGAGGACGCCCCCGAGTTCAAGCTCCGGACGCCGCCGCTCGCGCGCGTTCGCGAGACGCTCGGTGAGGACATCAGCGAAGAGACGCTCGCCGACTTCGATGCCGTGCTCGGCTCGCTGTCGTCGGCCCGCGGCGACGGCGACGGCCTCGACGAGGTGACCATCTCGCTGCTCGTCGCCGCCCGCAACGAGGTCCTCCTCTACGACATCTCGAAGTGGGGCGAGGACGTGGGCATCGCCAGCAAGGCGACGTTCTCCCGGACGAAGACGAAGCTCGAAGAGCTCGGCCTCATCGACACCGAGAAGGTTCCCATCGACGTCGGCCGCCCGCGACTCCGCCTGAAGCTCGGCGCGGACGAGCTCGTCGCCGCCGGCGCGGACGAACTGGCCGACGAGGCCCAGAAACTGCTCGACGCGTAGCCGACCGCGACCCCCTCGCTTTTTCCCTCCGTCTCTCCTCGTCGCGCGCATGGACATCGGACTCGTCGGGAGCGGTCCCGCCGCCGAGTCGATTCGCGCGGCGTGCGCCGACATCGACGCGACGGTCGCGGAGACGACCCCCGACTCGCTCGGTTCGTTCGACCTCGGCTTCGTCGTCGCCGCGGCCGGCAGCGACGCCTTCGACGCGGCCGACGAAGCCGCTTCGCGCTGGCTCGCGGTCGAAATCGGCGGCGTCGGCGGACACGCCGTCCCCGACCTCGACGCGGCCGTCTCGGCGTTCGACCCCGAAAGCGCCGACTTCGCGGACCTCCGGATGCGGGTCGCGTCTACCACGGAGTCTGAGGGTCGACCCGGCGGCGACCGTGCGGCCGTTCGACTCGCCGGCGCGGTGGCCGGACGGCGCGGCATCGCGCTCCTCTCGGGCGACGACGTGGCCGGGACCGTCGTCGAAGTCCCCGGCCCCGAGCGGTCGTTTCTCCCGACTCCGTCGCCGACGGAGCGGGACCGAACCCTCGACCGCGACTTCCGCGCCGTCGAGTTAGACGACGCGCTCGCGCGGGCCGAATCGGCCGTGGACGACCGCGTCGGCATCGTCAGGCAGGTCGGGGAGCGCGAGTCGTTCCCGCTGCCGTACTACGTCGCGCAGACGGCGGACACGACGGTGTACGCCGACGCTCGGGCGGCCGAACTCGCCGGCGGCGCGGCCGCCGGCTGGGACGAGGCCTACATGAAGGCGCTCGGCGAGGCGCTCGAACGCTACTCGGCGGGCGTCTACCGCGCGAGCGAGTTCGCCGTCGCGCCCGCGGCGTCCCGGCCGGCCGCGGTGCCGCCGAGTCGCTTCGTCAGACCCGACTCGTTCCGCGACCCTGACTCCGACGAACCGATTCGGTGGGTCGAAGGCGAGGACCTCGCGACCGGGGCGACCGTCTCGCTCCCGGCGGAGTTCGTCCACTACCCGCCGCCGTCGGAGCGACACAAGCCGTCGATTACGACCGGTCTCGGCCTCGGTAACTCCGGGGCCGAGGCGATTCTCTCGGGGCTCTACGAGGTCGTCGAGCGCGACGCGACGATGCTCGCGTGGTACTCGACGTTCGACCCGCTCGGGCTGGACGTGACGGACGGGACGTTCGAGACGCTGGCGGCCCGCGCCCGCTCTGAGTCCCTGGAGGTGACTGCGCTCCTCGTGACGCAGGACGTGGACGTGCCGGTCGTGGCGGTGGCCGTCCACCGCGAGGACGAGTGGCCGAAGTTCGCGATGGGCTCCGGCGCGGCCCTCGACGCGAACCGCGCCGCTCGGTCGGCGCTGGCGGAGGCACTTCAGAACTGGACCGAACTTCGCGGGATGGGGCCGGAGCAGGCCGCGACGCAGGGCGGTGCGATTGCGACCTACGCCGACTTCCCGAAGCCGGCGCGGACGTTCGTCTCGCCGGACGCGACGCTCCCCGCGGACTCGGTCGCTCCCGACGAAGTCCCCGAAGGCGCGGCCGAACTCGACGCGGTCGTCTCGGCGGTCACAGACGCCGGTCTCGACGCCTACGCGGCGCGGACCACCCCGCGCGACGTGGCGCGACTCGGCTTCGAGGCGGTCCGCGTGGTCGTGCCGGCGGCGCAACCGCTGTTTATCGGTGAGCCGTACTTCGCTGACCGCGCCGAGTCGGTGCCGCGAGACCTCGGCTTCGAACCGCGACTGGACCGCGAGTTCCACCCGTTCCCGTAGCTGGCGAGTCACGCATCTCGTGGGGTTCGTGGCTGACAGTCGGCACTGGGATCACGTGGGAGGCGACCGAATCGTCCCCGCGCGGCGGTGTGCCGAACATCCGCGAGCCGCCGCGCGGCCTGCGTCACAGCATACAGCGGTGCTGGCCGCGGCTCGGTACTTGAAGCTTCGTCGGGAGGGGGACGAGGGGTCGGAGCGCGGAAACGAGCGGCCGGAACAGAGGAGACGGCGGGTCGATTAGACGCCGAACGTCGCGCGGAGCATGTCGCGGCTCCCCGGCCCGAGCCCGACCGCGAGGACGGCGATGAGAAGCAAGATTGCGTAGCGCGGGCTATCCTCGAATATCTGCTCGTCGAACACCCAGACGACGGCCGTCGCGGCCACGAGCTTGACGAGCAGGAACGGCCACGCGTCGCCCGTGACGGCCAGCACCGACTCGGGGAGCGTGGAGGAGGTGAAGTCGACGACCGCCTGGTTCACCGGGTGCTTCGGGACGAGGTTGTTCCCCGCGCCGAGGTCGGTCATCCAGTCGAGGCCGATGACGTTCGCCACGCCGTCGATGGCGTGGCCCCAGATGACGACGAGGCCGATGTATCCCGTCCCCTCGTTGACTTCGGGGGCGAAGCGCTCGACGAGCCACCACGTCGCCGCGGCGGTGAGCGTCGCGCCGACGAGGATGACGGCGAGCACCTGCGGGTAGAACGTCGCGCCCTGCGCGCCGGTGAGGCCGGCCCACAGGAGGTAGCCGAGCGTGACCGCGAGCACGGCGAGGCCGGCTCCGAACAGCGGCTTCACGTAGTCGTCGACGATTCCCCGTCGCTCGGCGAGGACGCTCCCGACGACGGCGACGAGGGTGATCGCGAAGACGGTCACGTAGATGACCGGGCTGATGACGAGCGTGTTCAGCGGGTAGGTGATGAGGGCGTCGGCGACGCCGGGGGCGTCGTTGGCGTCCTCGACCACGCGGAACGCGCCGCCGAACAGCATGAACGGAAAGAGCGCGTAGAAGAACCGCGGGCGCTCGCCGATGTCGAGGCGGCGGAGGAGGAACACGACGCCCGAGAGGGCGATGACGAGCGTGACCATGTAGCCGACCTCGGAGACGAGCGTGTAGCCGGGGTACGCGACGGGTTCGGCCGCGGCGGCGCACGCCGACGCCGTGTCGAGGTACTGGGTGACGCCGCCCGCGCGAACCGCGCAGACGGCCGAGTTCGCGTCGGCCTGGACGGGGCCCCAGAAGTAGTGCCAGATGAAGCCGTCGTAGACGACGCGAGGGAACGCGAGCGACCCGCCGACGAGGGCGACGAGGATGGCCGCGACGCCGAGCCCCCAGAGGCGCTCGGAGTCGAGACCCATTCGCTCTGCTACCGTTGCCATAGCCGATACCCCGACGGCGGGCCTGTTGAGGGTTCCGGTCTCTCGCACTCCCGGCGCACGCCTCGGCGGAGTGAGTCAGTTCCCGTCGCTGCGAGTCGGCCCCGCGGTGGGGTTCAGTCCTCGTCGTCCGGCTCGCGAATCGGCAACACCGGGTCGTCGTACTCGGTCCCGAGGATGACCATCGTCTGGGACCGCGAGAAGCCGTCGAGTTCGGCGATGTGGTCGAACATGAGCTCGCGCAGGGCGTCGGTGTCCTCGGCGTACACCCGGAGCATCACGTCCCACTCGCCGGTGGTGAGGTTGATCTCTTGGACGCCGTCGATGTCGCGGAGCTGCTGGAGCGCCTCTTTCTCGCGGCCCTGCTTGACTCGGAACCCGACCAGCGCGGAGGTTCCCAGCCCGACCTGCCGCGGGTCGACGTGGGCGTGGTAGCCCTCGATGACGCCGGCGTCTTCCATCCGACCGACCCGGTCGTGAACCGTCGCGCTCGACATGTCGATTCTGCGGGCGATTTCGCTGAACGGGGTCCGCGCGTCCTCCATCAGAATCCGGAGAATCGCCCGGTCCGTCGCGTCGAGGTCCATGCTATCCCTTCTGACGGGGGGTAACTTCGCACTTGCGATGGGTGCACACTCGCGCCCGCGGCGAGCACCGTTCGGGGGTCGCCCGTCTACCGCCCGTCGATTTCGCGGACCGCCTCCAGCACCGCGTCGTGGACGTGCCCGTTCGAGGCGACGAGGCCTTCCGAATCGTGTCGCCACTCGTTGCCGTCGAGGTCCGTGACCGTACCCCCGGCCATTCGAATGAGGTGCGCGCCGGCGACCGAGTCCCACGGGTTCGCCCGCTTGTTCGTGATAACGCCGTCGAGCGAGCCGTCGGCGACGTACGAGAGCACGACCTGCATGCTCCCGTAGCGACGGAGGTCGCCGAAGCGCGTGACGATGGCGCGGGCCGCGGCGGCGTACTCGTCGCGGTCGTCGTAGTCCCACCAGAACGTCGGACAGACGGTACACGTCTCGGGGTCGTCGCGCTGGCTCACCGATATCTCCTCGCCGTTTCGGGAGGCCGTCTCGTCGTCGGCCGCGTAGCAGTCGTCGAGCGCGGGCAGGTAGTTGGCCGCCGCGACGGGATCGCCGTCGCGGACGGCGGCGACCGCGGTCGCCCAGACCGGCACGTTGCGGACGAAGTTGTTCGTGCCGTCGATGGGGTCGACGACCCACGCCGGGCCCGACTCGGGAACCGATTTGCGTTCGTCTTCCTCCTCGCCGACGATGGGTTCGTCGGGGAACGCACCGCGGATTCGCTCGACGACGCGGCGCTGGGCGTCCTTGTCGGCCTGCGTGACCACGTCCGTCTTCCCGCCTTTCGTCTCGACGGCGATGCCGGTTCTGAAGGCGCGCCGCGCGACTGCGCCGCCGTCGCGGGCCGCGCGCTGTGCCCGGTCCGCCCGGGCGTCGAGTTCGTTCATGGGCGTGACAGAACCGGCAGGTGCCTATATCCACCGACCCGGAGGCGACGCGGCCCGGTGGCTTATGTCGATGGGCGGTTTAGCTCGTGGCGTGTCAGACGCTATCGACCTCCCGGCGCGGGTCCGCGAGTCGCTCGCGGACTCGTTCGACGACGCCAGAGCGGCGGTCAGAGCCGGTGACGCCGAAACCGCGCTGGAACACGTCGAGGAAGCGTCTCGGGTGCTCGGCCACAAGGTGCCGCCGAGCCCGCTCAAGGAGAAACTGAAACACGGCGTGGCGGCCGTCGAGCGGACCGCGGCCGACGAACCGCTCGTCGCCTCGGAGTATCTCCGGCTGATGAGTCAGTTGGTACAGCCGTAATCAGGGCGGAACGTCGCTCCCGTACCGGCGACCCGACGCGTCGCGTCGTCGTGTCGTAAACTGCGCCGCCGCGCGGGACGGCTCGCCCGCTCGAAGGGCGAACAACGGAAAAGCCAGAATCCGCAATTAGAACCCGGACGGAAGACGTTTTCCACGGCCCTCACGACCGTATTCGGCTTGCGCCGACTTCCCGAACTCCGATTCCTCGTGGTCCGGTACTTGGTCTTCCCGCCGCTCGCTCGCAGAGCGGTTACGGGGCTGTTTCGGTTCCTCTTCGGCACTTTGACCTCGTCTTCCTGTTACGAAAGACTCGGTGTTCGCGTCGATTCCATTCCTCCGCACCTTGCGATGCGTACCATCGTCGACGCCTTTCACGTCGCCCGACGGATTCGGTTTGGTCGTCCGGTGAGTTCTTGCGCTTCCGGCAACACTATCGTAGGCCCGATATCATAATGAATGTTTCTGATATTTTCTGAATAGTCGGGGAACGCCGATAGTCAGACCGTCCGATAGATCAGTTGAAGCCGCCGTCGAATGTCGACATCGGTCGGCTCTCTCCCGGCCATTTTCACCGGAAACGTGGTCTGTTCATGATGAATTGTTCGGGATGTCTCTAGAGACGCGTGGCGTCCCTGTCGCGACGGCGTGGCCGAACAGCCCACCGGAGTAGAAAAGACGACGTCGGCGGTCGCCCGGCCGGGTTTATATGGAACGGTGACCCACCTCGGCGTTCGTGCGCTCGCCCGCGGAAGGTGGGCCGCGACTCCACGGCGGCCGCTTACACGCCCGGATTCGAATCCCGCGGGACGCACCCACCGGTCATCGCGTCGTGTTTCGACAGAAGTGCGAGGGGAGGGATTTGAACCCACGGACCCCTACGGGAGCGGATCTTGAGTCCGCCGCTTTTTCCTGACTTAGCTACCCTCGCGCGTACTCAAGTACGACAGGGGGACCGCTAAAACGTTGCGAAACGTCAGACGAGGCCGCCGAACTGCTCGACGACGAGTCCGTGGCGTCGCCACCGATGGAGTTACCGGCCTTCCGGTCGCCCTGACTCACATGGACGAACACACCCGCGACCCGAGCGTCGCCCCGCCGCTCGGCAACCCGACGGGGTGGGACGACGACCTGCGGATGTGGGAGCACGCGACGCTCCGGCGGGCGGTCGAACACGGCGTCCGCCTGTTCAACGCCGGTGACTTCCACGAGAGCCACGACTGCTTCGAAGACGAGTGGTACAACTACGGCGCGGGGACCGCCGAAAGCGCCTTCCTCCACGGGATGGTGCAGGTCGCCGCCGGCGCGTACAAACACTTCGACTTCGAGAACGATGCCGGGATGCGGTCGCTGTTCGAGACGGCGCTGGAGTATCTCAGCGGCGTCCCGAGCGACTTCTACGGCGTCGACGTGGACGACGTGCGCGAGACGCTCCGGGCGGCGCTGGACGACCCGACGGCGCTCCACGGCTGGCAGATAGCCCTCGACGGACACCGCGCGACCGCCTACCCCGCCGACTACGACTACGTCGAGGGGCTCGACCACTGACCGCGCTGGGCCGCGATTCCCGGCGATTTGGCCCCGGCCGTCCCGGCGAGGGCGTCCGCGAAAGCGGCGCGAACCGGGAGAATCTAAAGGTCCATTAGCGTCCAGTTCTAGGAACCGGCAATGCGAATCTACGAACTCGGTGACGGCACGCCGGAAGTCTCCGTCGTCGGGTCCATCCACGGCGACGAGCCCTGTGGTGCTCGTGCCATCGAGCGATTCGTCGCGGAGGACCCCGACGTCGAACGGCCGGTGAAGCTCATCGTCGCCAACGAAGAGGCGCTGGCGGCCGACGAGCGCTACCTCGACGACGACCTCAACCGGGCGTTCCCCGGCGACCCCAACGCCGAGAGCCACGAACGACGCCTCGCCCACGACCTCGGTCGCGAGGTCCGCGGCACCACGGCCTTCTCGATTCACTCCACCCAGTCGTACGCCGAACCGTTCGCCATCGTGGACGCCGTCGACGCCATCTCCCGGTCGATTCTTCCACGCCTCCCGGTCGACGTGGCCGTCGAGACGAACCACTTCGCGGAGGGCCGCCTCATCGAGCACGCCCACACCATCGAGGTCGAAGCCGGCCTCCAGAAGTCCGACGAGGCCGCCGACAACGCCTACTGGCTCATCCGGGCGTTCCTCACCGCGACCAACGTCCTCCCCGCGCCCGCGGTTGCGAGCGACGGGGGACGCGAGGGCGGCGCACCGGACGACACCGCGTCGCAGACCGAAGACGACCGCCTGAAACTCGGCATCCCCGAGGAGAACAGCCTCGACGTGTTCCGCCTGCTCGAACGGCTTCCCAAGCCGCCGGCCGACCAGTACGAGGTCCACGCGACCAACTTCGAACCCGTCGTCGCCGGCGAGACGTTCGCCCGCGCCGACGCCG
Source organism: Haloferax sp. ATCC BAA-644 (assembly GCF_000336975.1). Taxonomy (NCBI): domain Archaea; kingdom Methanobacteriati; phylum Methanobacteriota; class Halobacteria; order Halobacteriales; family Haloferacaceae; genus Haloferax; species Haloferax sp. ATCC BAA-644. The sequence goes on along the minus strand of NZ_AOLF01000027.1, from coordinate 79,255 downwards.
AGCAGTTCGTCGCCGACCGCGACTTCTACCCCATTCTCCTCTCGGCGTACGGCTACGCGGACATCTTCGGCTACGCCGGCGAGAAAGTCGGCACGCTCCCGTAGTCGGTCGGTTCTCTCGTTGCTCCCGTCCGTTCGTCGCCCTCCCCACGAATCAGCGACCGCGTCGGTGGCGCGAACCGCGAAAAAGCCCTATTCGTCGGCGGGTTCGAACTCGACGAGCGTCAGGTTCCGGTCGAGGTGGCAGTGGTCGTGCGGGGGGTCGCCCAGCACGTCGTGGATGCGGTACTCCTGGTCGAACTCCGCCCCTTCGGGGACGCAGTACTCGTGGCTCGGGCACTCGGTGTGCGGGCAGGGACCTTGCAGGCTGGCCTTGCTCCCGGCGTACGCGCCTTTCGAGGGGACGTTCGCCGTGACCGGGGCCGGCTCGACTTCGACGGCGCGGACGCCCTCGTCGTGGACGGCGCAGTCGAGGACCTGCGTGTTCTCGCGCACGTCGAGGACGCGGTAGCGGACGCCCTCGGTGAGGTTGAGACACTGGCGGCGATACGGACAGCCCTCGCAGGCGCTCGATTCACCGTGGTAGACGAACTCGGTGCCGGGGTCGGTCAGGCGGGCACCGACAAGCGTGACGGAGGTCATAGCGGGGATTCTCCTGCGAGGTGGTTAAGGCTCCCGCCCGGTCAGTTCGTCGAGTTTCTCGAAGTAGTCCTCGCGGGGGAGTTGGTAGGCGCTCCGGTAGTCTATCTCGCCGTCCGAAAAGCGCCCGGCGATGTCGGTCGCGCCGTCGACGGCCGCCTCGCGGGAGTCGAACTCCTCGACGACGGCCTCGATTTCGGGTTCGAGGTAGAGCACCGCGTGCCACGTCTCGGTTCGTATCTGCGTCGCGCCCGGGCGGTTCGCCCGCGAGCCGTTCCACACGAACACGGTCGGCATACACTCGGCGGGAAAGGCGCTCTCGTTGAACACGTCCGGGCGAAACGCGAGGATGCGCCGCCCCTCGGGTTCGTCGTTCCAGAGCGTCCACCCGTCGGGCAGGTCGGTCATGGGCGTGCTAGTCCGCCGCGCGTCCTAAGCCTTCCCGCTTCCGTCGCCACCGCCGCTCGGGCTCGACGAGTCGGTCGAGCCGGTCGCCGCGACGCCGGCTCGACGGCCGTGGCCCACCTCTCGAACGTGACCGGGTGGCGACGACATGAATCCCAGCCGACCCGATTAACGGGACCGCCAACGGACTGAATCGCTGATTAAATCGCTACACGCCGGGTCGGATTCGGTTGGGAGAGACCGGTACGCATCCGGAAATCCCCGGCATCGAGACAATCAGTTTACCATTCCGGAGAAAGCGTTATATGCTAACGTCCCTCAAACAATATTAGTCTCGGTCCCCGGGCCGAGCGAGCCGTCGCGCATCGCCTGCAAATCGCCGATTCTGTCGCCCATCGCCGACCCGTCGTGAGCGCGCAGCGGCGGCGACGCACTTCGATTCACCGCCCGCGGTCTGTCGCCGCGGGTCCGTGGCTCGCGGTGTGTCGTCTGCGACCCGCGAACGCGGGCGCGTCGCCCTCGGTCGTCTCCGGACGGCTGGTCCGACGAGGCTCCACGAACAATGACCGGCGAAATTGAAACACTCGCAGACCTGAGCAAGCACTACAAAGACTCCGTGCCCGCGGACCTCCGCGAGGCGAAGAGTTTCGAGTGGTACTTGGAAGAGGTCTACGCCCACCCAAAGATCGCTCGCAACGCCCACCAGCGCGTGGCGGACATGTTCGACTTCTACGGCACCCGTTACGACGAGGACGCGGGCGTCGTGGAGTACCTCATGGCCTCCGAAGACCCCCTTCACGACGGGGAGAACGTCTTCTACGGCCGCGAAGTGCACGAGTCGATTCACGAGTTCGTCAACAAGGTGAAATCGGGGGCCCGCGGCCTCGGCCCCGAAAAACGCATCAAACTCCTCTTGGGTCCCGTCGGCTCCGGGAAGTCCCACTTCGACTGGATTTCCCGCCGCTACTTCGAGGACTACACCATGTCCGACGAGGGGCGGATGTACACCTTCCGGTGGACGAACCTCGGCGACGTCATCCGCGACCAGGACCCCTCCGACGACGTGGTCACGTCGCCGATGAACCAAGACCCGCTCGTGTTGCTCCCGCAGGAACAGCGCGACGTGGTCATCGAGCAGTTGAACGAGAACCTCGACGCGCCGTACACCATCCGGAACGACCAGGCGCTGGACCCCGCCTCGGAGTTCTACATGGACCGACTGCTCGCCCACTACGACGACGACTTAGAGGAGGTCGTCGAGAACCACATCGAAGTCGTCCGGCTCGTCGCCTCCGAGAACAAACGCCAGTGCATCGAGACGTTCGAGCCGAAAGACAAGAAGAACCAAGACGAGACCGAACTCACCGGCGACGTCAACTACTCGAAGCTCGCGGTGTACGGCGAGTCCGACCCGCGGGCGTTCGACTACGCCGGCGCGTTCTGTAACGCGAATCGCGGCATCTTCTCCGGCGAGGAACTGCTGAAGCTCCAACGGGAGTTCCTCTACGACTTCCTGCACGCCTCGCAGGAACAGACCATCAAGCCGAAGAACAACCCCCGAATCGACATCGACCAAGTCATCGTCGGGCGGACGAACATGCCCGAATACCGCGAGAAGAAGGGCGACGAGAAGATGGAGGCGTTCAACGACCGGACGAAACGCATCGACTTCCCGTACGTCCTCGAGTACGAACAGGAGGCCGAAATCTACCGGAAGATGCTCCGCAACGCCGACGTGCCCGACATCCACGTCGAGCCGCACACGCTGGAGATGTCCGGGCTGTTCGGCGTCCTGACGCGCATCGTCGAACCCGACTCCGACACCATCTCGCTCGTTCAGAAGGCGAAGGCCTACAACGGCGAGTTGGACGACGGCGACGACGTGGACGTGCGCAAACTCCGCGAGGAAGGCGAGACGAAAGCCGACATCGCAGAGGGGATGGACGGCGTCTCCGCCCGGTTCATCGGCGACGAAATCGCCGAGGCCATCATGGACGCGACCCACCGCGGCCGGGGCTACCTCTCGCCGCTGTCCTCGTTCACCCACCTCGAAGAGAACCTCGAAAACCACGGGTCGATTCCCGAGGAGAACCTCGAACGCTACCACCGCTACCTCGAGATGGTCCGCGAGGAGTACAAAGAGCGCGCCATCGAGGACGTGCGCCACGCCCTCGCCTACGACATCGACGAGATTCGCCGGCAGGGCGAGAAGTACATGGACCACGTCATGGCGTACATCGACGACGCGACGGTCGAAGACGAACTGACGGGTCGCGACCAAGAGCCCGACGAGAAGTTCCTCCGCGCGGTCGAAGAGAAGCTCAACATCCCCGAGGACCGCAAGGACGACTTCCGACAGGAGGTCTCCAACTGGGTCTCCCGGCGCGCCCGCGAAGGCACGTCGTTCAACCCGCAGGACAACGACCGCCTCCGCCGCGCCCTCGAACGCAAGCTCTGGGAGGACAAGAAGCACAACATCAACTTCTCGGCGCTCGTGAGCGCGAACGAGCTGGACGACGACGAGCGCAACGCGTGGATCGACGCGCTCGTCGACCAGGGCTACTCGCGCGACGGCGCACGGGAGGTGCTCGAGTTCGCCGGTGCGGAGGTGGCGAAGACCGAGCTCGAAGGGTGACCATGCGAGACTACATCCGCGAGGCGGACGAGGCGCTCCGCGGCACCTACGAGGAGCCGATGAGCCTCGGCGAGTACGTCGACGCCGCGTTCGAGTCGCCGTCTATCGCCTCCCACGCGTCGAAGTACCTCTTGGAAGCCATCGAGTCGATGGGGACTCGGCAGGTGGTCGAACAGGGCGAGGAGAAACAGCGCTACCGCTTTTTCGACGACCCCGCCAACGACGGCGAGCACGCGGTCCTCGGCAACACGGAGGTGCTCAACGCCTTCGTCGACGACCTGCGGACCATCGCCGCCGACCGCGGCAAGGCCGAGAAAATCGTCTGGTTCGACGGCCCGACGGCCACGGGGAAATCCGAGTTGAAACGCTGTCTCATCAACGGTCTCCGGGAGTACTCGAAGACCGATGCGGGGCGGCGCTACACCGTCGAGTGGAACGTCGCCAACGCCGACGACACCCGCGGGCTGTCCTACGGCGGCGAGGTAGACGCCGCCGACGAGGACTGGTACGAGAGCCCGGTCCAGTCGCACCCGCTTTCGGTGTTCCCCGCCGACGTGCGCAAGCGACTGCTGTCCGACCTCAACAGCAGGAACGGCGACCACATCCCCGTGGACGTGGACGAGGACCTCGACCCGTTCTGTCTGGAGGCGTACACCTACCTCGAAGAGGAGTTCCGCAGAGCGGGCAAGCAGGACCTCTTCAGCGCCGTCACCGACCCGAAACACCTCCGGGTGAAGAACTACGTCGTCGACGTCGGCCGCGGCGTCGGCGTCCTCCACTCGGAGGACGACGGCTCGCCCAAGGAGCGACTGGTGGGGTCGTGGATGCCGAGCATGCTCCGCGAACTGAACTCCCGAGGGCGCAAGAACCCGCAGGCGTTCAGCTACGACGGGGTGCTCTCGCAGGGTAACGGCCTCCTCACCATCGTCGAGGACGCCACCCAGCACGCCGACCTGCTCCAGAAGCTCCTGAACGTCCCCGACGAGGGCCACGTCAAACTGGACAAGGGAATCGGGATGGACATCGACACCCAGCTCGTCATCATCTCGAACCCCGACCTCGACGCCGAACTCGACAAGTACGCCGACCGGAACGGCCGCGACCCGCTGAAGGCGCTCAAGCGCCGGCTCAACAAACACGAGTTCCGCTACCTGACGAACCTCTCGCTGGAGGCCGAACTCATCCGCCGCGAACTGACCAACGAGACGAGCGTCTGGACCGACGACCCCGAGGCGATGGCCGACCGCGTCGCAGAGGCCGTCGCATTGGACGTCCGCGAGGGACCGGGCGAGGTCCGCACCCGCGAACTCGCGCCCCACACCGTCGAGGCCGCCGCGCTATACAGCGTCGTAACCCGCCTCGACGACGACGACGTGCCGCGCGACCCGGACCTCGAATTCGACCTCGTGGACAAGGCGCTGTTGTTCGACCGCGGCTACCTGCAAGTCGGTGACCAGCGCCGCGAGGTGTCCGCGTTCGAGTTCGTCGGCGACGCCGAGGGGACCCACGGGATTCCCGTGACGTTCACCCGCGATGTCATCGCTGACTTGCTCCACGACCGCATCGACCGCAGACACCCCGACCTCGACGTGTCGTCGGTGGTGATGCCGACCGACGTGCTCGACGAGATGGTCGCAGAACTCTCGGACGCGCCCGTGTTCTCGCGGGCGGAGTCCTCGGAGTACGAGGGCCGCATCGCGGCCGTCAAATCGTACATCTTCGACCAGCAGGAGGCCGACGTGCTCGACGCGCTCCTCGCGGACAAAGGGGTCGAGCGCGAGACGGTCGAGGAGTACGTCGAACACGTCTACGCGTGGGCGTCCGACGGACAGATAGAGACCGAACGCGGGCCGGTCGACCCCGACCCGCTTCTGATGAAGCTGTTCGAGACCGAGCACCTCGGGCGCTTCTCGCCGGACGACTACGAGGGCAACGAGCCCTCCGAGTCGGTCGAGGAGTTCCGCAACGAGAAGGTCATCACCGCGCTCAACCGCTACGCGTGGGAGAACCGCGACGAGGGCTTTACCGTCTCCGACGTGGACCTCACCGAGATTCCGGTCATCCGGACGGTGCTCGAAACCCACGACTGGGAGGACGTGCGCCGGCTGTTTTCCGACCTCGACCCCCGCCAGTGGGACGACCCGCCGGCGAACACCGAGACGGCGCGGGTGAAAGCACGCACCATCGACGAACTGGTCGACCGCGGTTACACCGCCGCGTCGGCCGAACTGACCAGCCGTGCCGTGATGAAGGAGGTGAGCCACACATGGGACTGAGAGACGACCTCGAACGATTCCGCGAAGTGGGCGAAGAGCGACGCGAAGACCTCAAGGAGTTCATCTCCTACGGCGACCTCGGCGCGTCCGGCTCGAAGGACATCAAGATACCAATCAAGGTCGTGGACCTGCCGGAGTTCAAGTACGACCGCCTCGACATGGGCGGCGTCGGGCAGGGGAAAGGCGGCACGCCCGACGTGGGCCAGCCGCTCGGCCAGCCCGAGCCCGGCGACGGCGAGGGCGAAGACGGCGACCCCGGCGAGGAGGGGGCCGAACACGAGTACTACGAGATGGACCCCGAGCAGTTCGCAGAGGCGTTGGACGAGGAACTCGGCCTCGAACTCGAACCGAAGGGCAAGGAGGTCGTCGAGGAGGTCGAAGGCGACTTCACCGACATCACCCGGAGCGGCCCCCACAGCACCCTCGACTTCGAGCGCCTGTTCAAGGAGGGCCTGAAGCGCAAGCTGGCGATGGACTTCGACGAGGAGTTCGTCCGCGAGGCGATGAAAGTCGAGGGCACCACCGCCCGCGAGGTGTTCGAGTGGTGCCGCGAGAACAACATCCTCGTCTCGATGGCGTGGATAGAAGACGAGTGGAGCCGCATCCCGGACGACGAACGCGGGACGTGGGCCACCTTCGCGGAGATGGAGGAGAACGTCGAGCGGACGACGGCCATCCAGCGCATCCGCCGCGAGGGGCTCCGCGAGATTCCGTTCCGCCGCGAGGACGAGCGCTACCGCCACCCCGAGGTCATCGAGAAGAAGCAGTCGAACGTCGTGGTCGTCAACATCCGCGACGTGTCGGGGTCGATGCGGGAGACGAAGCGCGAACTCGTCGAGCGCACGTTCACGCCGCTGGACTGGTATCTCACGGGCAAGTACGACCACGCCGAGTTCGTCTACATCGCCCACGACGCCGAGGCGTGGGAGGTCGAACGCGACGAGTTCTTCGGCATCCGCTCGGGCGGCGGGACGCGAATCTCGTCGGCCTACGAACTGGCCAAGGAGGTCTTAGACGAGCGCTACCCGTGGCGCGAGTGGAACCGCTACGTCTTCGCCGCGGGCGACTCCGAGAACTCCTCGAACGACACGAAAGAGCGGGTCGTCCCGCTCATGCAGGAGATAAACGCGAACCTCCACGCCTACGTGGAGACCCAGCCCGGCGGGACCGCAATCAACGCAACCCACGCGGAAGAGGTCGAACGGAGCCTCGGAGAGCAGGGTAACGTCGTGGTCGCGTACGTCTCGGAGCCCGACGACGTCATCGACGCCATCTACACCATCCTCAGCACGGAGGCGACAGCAGAATGAGTTTCAGACGACACCGCAGAGACGCACAGCGCGAGGCCGCCAGACTCGACGAGCCCGTCCGGGAGGCCGGCGCGCTCGCCAAGAAGCTCGGACTCGACCCCTACCCGGTGAACTACTGGGTGGTCAACTACGACGAGATGAACCAGCTCATCGCCTACGGCGGGTTCCAAGAGCGGTATCCGCACTGGCGGTGGGGGATGACCTACGACCGCCAGCGGAAGACCGACCAGTTCGGCATGGGCAAGGCGTTCGAAATCGTCAACAACGACGACCCGGCGAACGCCTTCCTCCAGGAGTCGAACTCGCTGGCCGACCAGAAGGCCGTCATCACCCACGTCGAGGCGCACTCGGACTTCTTCAAGAACAACCAGTGGTTCGGGCTGTTCTCCGACGAGGGGCAGTTCGCCGCCGCCGCGATGCTCGAGCGCCACGCCCAGACCATCGAGCGGTACGTGGAAAACCCGGACATCAGCCGGGACGACGTGGAGAAGTTCATCGACGCCGTCCTCTGTCTGGAAGACACCATCGACCAACACCGGACCATCCGCGAGGCCGCCGCCGACGAGGACGGCCGCATCCCCGAGGACATCCGCGCGCAGTTGGACAGCCTCGACATCTCCGACGACGTGCGCCGCGAGGTGTTCGACGACGCGTGGCTCGAAGGGGTCGAAGAGGCCGAACGCGAGGCCGCGAAGCTCACCGACCCCCGGAAGGACGTGCTCGCGTACGTCCGCGAACACGGCATGCGGTACGACGAGGAGACGGGCAAGGCCGAGGAGATGGAGCCGTGGCAGAAGGACGTCCTCGACATGCTCCGCGAGGAGGCGTACTACTTCGCCGCCCAGAAGATGACGAAGGTGATGAACGAGGGCTGGGCGGCCTACTGGGAGTCGCTCATGATGGGTGACGAGCGATTCGCCGGCACGGACGAGTTCATCACCTACGCCGACCACCAGTCGCGCGTCCTCGGCTCGCCCGGACTCAACCCCTACAAGCTCGGCAAGGAGCTGTGGGAGTACATCGAGAACTCGACGAACCGCGCGGAGGTCGCAGACAAACTCCTGCGCGTGACGGGCGTCACGTGGCGCAACTTCCACGAGACGGTCGACTTCGACGAGGTACAGGAACTGCTCCGGGCGGACCCAGCTATCGACGGCGTCAGCGCCGACTCCCTCGACGAACTGTCCGAACTCGGCCCCGACGACCCGAGAGTCGACCACGAGACTCTCGACAGGGCGCTGTCGGGCGACGACTCGCTCGACCTCGATGCCTACCCGTGGAAGCTCCTCACCTACGAGGGGCTCGCGGAGCGACACTACTCGCTCGTCAAGTCGCAGAACCGCGGGTTCCTCAGCCGGATTCGGCGCTCCGAACTCGAACAGCTCTCGCGGTACATGTTCGACGACGAGGTGTACGACAGCGTCGAAGACGCCCTCGCCGACGTGGACAAGACCGCCGGCTGGGACCGGATGCGCGAGATTCGCGAGAGTCACAACGATGTGACGTTCCTCGACGCGTTCCTCTCCGAGGAGTTCGTCCGCGCGAACCACTACTTCGCCTACGAGTACTCCCAGTCGTCCCAGCAGTTCCGCGTCTCCTCGTCGGAGTACCGCGACGTAAAAAAGAAGCTCCTGTTCCAGTTCACCAACTTCGGAAAGCCGACCATCGCGGTGTACGACGGGAACTTCGACAACCGCGGGGAGCTCCTCTTGGGCCACCAGTACAACGGCGTCATCCTCGACATGAAACAGGCCAAGGGCGTCTTGGAGCGCGTCTACCACCTCTGGGGCCGGCCGGTGAACCTGATGACCATCACGAAGGAGTTCGACGAACACGAGGTCGAAGTCGCCCGCCGACGGGGGCGCGAGCCGACGCCCGAAGAGCGGGCCATCCGGATTCGGTACGACGGCGAGTCGTTCGAGGAACACGACCTCGACCCCGAGCTGGAAGCCCGCATCGCCGCCGGCGAGGTCGACTACGACACGAAGCCCGATGACTGGCTCTGAGCGGGGCGATGGACGACGCTGACTCGTCGACTCCGCCCGGAGACGAAGAGCAGGCGGACGACTCGCTCGACGAGGCCGACATCCACGACGTGCTCAGAAACGAGCGGCGACGGCTCGCGCTCGAACGGCTGCGCGACGGTGACGGGCCGGAGTCGGTCGGTGACCTCGCGGAGCACATCGCCGAGATAGAGTCGGGCGAGTCGCCGCCCCCGAAGAACGTTCGCCAGAGCGTCTACATCTCGCTGCATCAGACTCACCTGCCGAAACTCGATTCGCTCCGTATCGTCGCGTACGACTCGCGGGCGAAGACCGTCTCGCTGGGGTCGAGCGCGGCGGAACTCGACTACTTCCTGGACGACGCGGAGCCGACGCAAGCTCCCTTCGCGCTCCTGTCGCTCGCGACCTGTCTCGCCGGCCTCGCACTCCTCGTCGCCGGGTGGATGGGCGTCCCCGTCATCGACGGCGTGGACCCGCGACTGGTCGCCGGCGTCGCGCTCACCGCGGTCGCCGCCGTCGCCGGCGCGGAACTCGGCTTACGGACGCGAAGCCGGACGTAGCTCGGAGACACGGCCGCGGTCCGTCCTTATTCCATCCGCCCCGATTCCACCAGCTCCGAATCCGCCGTTCGACTCAAGTCACCCCCATCCTAAGCGCCGCCGACGATGTCCGAGTCAACTTCGCTCGCGTGGTTCCGCCGCGACCTCCGTCTGCACGACAACGCGGCGTTCGCGGCCGCCTGCGGCGCCGACCGCGTGGTTCCCGTCTACTGCGTGGACCCGCGCGAGTACGGCGACCGACCGTTCGGCGGGCCCGACTCCTTCGACTTCGAGAAGACCGGCGCGCACCGCGCCCGCTTCCGCCTCGAATCGCTGGCCGACCTGCGGGCGTCGCTCCGCGACCGCGGAAGCGACCTCGTCGTCCGCGAGGGCCGCCCCGAGTCCGTCCTCCCCGAACTCGCCGCCGCCACCGACGCCGACTTCGTGACGGTCCACACGCGCCCGACGCCCGAGGAGTCGCGCGTCGAATCGGCGGTCGAAACGGAACTTCGAGGCGACGGCGTCGAACTCCGGCGCGTCTGGGGGCACACGCTCACCCACCTCGACGACCTCCCGATGGTGCTTTCCGACCTCCCGGACACGTACACGACGTTTCGGAAGGCGGTCGAATCGGCCGCCGAAGACGCCGGGACGGGCGATGCGGCAGTCGGCGACGAGCACGCGAGCGACGGCGACCCCGGCGGTCGCGACCCGCGTTCCGACGTGACCGTCCCGCCGCTTCCCGACGACGCGCCCGTCGCGGGCGAGTTCCCCGCGCTTTCGGACCTCGTCGGAACCGCGGACGCGAACGCCGACCGCGCTCCCGACGACCGCGGCGTCCTCCCTTTCGACGGCGGCGAGACGGCCGCGCTCGACCGCGTTGAGTCGTACGTCTGGGCGGGCGACCACCTCCGGGAGTACAAGGAGACGCGAAACGGGCTGCTCGGAGCCGACTACTCCTCGAAGTTCTCGCCGTGGCTGAACGAGGGCTGTCTCTCGCCGCGGTACGTCAAGGCCGAGGTGGACCGCTACGAGGCCCGCCGAGTCGAAAACGACTCGACGTACTGGCTCGTGTTCGAACTCCGTTGGCGCGACTTCTTCCAGTTCCAGTTCGCCAAACACGGGAGCGACTTCTTCCGCCGCGGGGGCATCCGCGACCGAACCGACATCGACTGGCGACGCGACGACGCGCAGTTCGAGCGCTGGGCGGCGGGGAAATCGGGTATCCCCTTCGTCGACGCGAACATGCGAGAACTGAACGCGACGGGTTACATGTCGAACCGCGGGCGGCAGAACGCGGCGTCGTTCCTCGCCAACGACCTCAGACTGGACTGGCGACGCGGCGCGGCGTACTTCGAGACGCAGCTCGTCGACTACGACCCCGCGTCGAACTACGGCAACTGGGCCTACATCGCGGGCGTCGGCAACGACTCGCGGGACCGCTCGTTCGACGTGCGCTGGCAGGCGACGCGCTACGACGAGGACGCCGAGTACGTGAAGACGTGGCTCCCCGAACTCGACGCCTTACCCGCCGAGTACGCCCACGAGCCGTGGCAACTCAGCGAGAACGAACAGGCGAGCTACGGCGTCGAGTTGGGCGTGGACTACCCCGAACCGATGGTCGATTTCTCCGATTAGATGCCCCACGCGTCGTCGGTCTCGCCGCCGACACGGGCCACGGCGACCGCGAGAACCGTCACGAGCGCGAACCCGATGAACGCGAGTCGCGGAATCGTCAGGAGGCCGCCGAGCATCGAATACTGGATGGACGTACACGGGCCGCCGACGGTACAGGTCGCTCCGGGCGCGACTTGCAGGTACGAATGGTAGCCCGAAAGCGCGAGGCCGCCGAGCGAGAGGGGGAGCACCGTCTTCCAGACGCCGGGTCGGTCCTCGACCGCGGCGACCCCGAGCACCACCACGAGCGGGTACATCAGGATGCGCTGGTACCAACAGAGGTCGCAGGGCGTCAGTCCGAGGCCGAGGCTGAAGTAGAGGCTCCCGCTCGTCGCGGCGAGCGCGACGAGCGTTCCCGCGGCGAGCGTGGCGCGCGTCGCGTCCGACACGGTCAGGCGCTCCCGCGACGAGGCGCGCGCCTCGCTCCGCTCGGTCCGTTCGGCTTCGGAGCCGACTGGTGTCGCTCCTCGGGCGGTTCGCCACGGTCTCGTCGAGTCGAGTTGCGTATCATCGCTCGTTGGTCGTGGCGCGACGATAGCCCTCGGCGTACCTCAAGCCATCGGCTCGCCCGGCGAGCCGTCGTCGCTCCGGTCGCACGCCCGCGGTGGTCGCTGGCTGCTCGCGTTGGGGCCGCCAGTCCCGCTCACGGCTGAAAGCCGACGGTAGTGACGATAATGACGCCGACGACGCCGGCGACCACGAGGAGCGCGCTTCGCCGGGCCACCGGCCCGAGGAGCTCCCGGTCGACGCTCGCCGCGAGCGCGACCTTGACCGCGATGCTCGCGGCGGTGCCGGCGAGGACGCCGACGACCGCGGTCGTTCCACCGATAGTGCCACCGTCGTAGAGCGTGACGGCGGTCGTAACGACCGACCCGCTCGACACGAGCCCGCCGAGGAAGCTCGTCACGACGAACCCGGTCGCGCCGAAGTACTCCTGTGCCGCCGCGGAGGCGAGCAACACGAGGAGGAAGAAGACGCCGAATCGGAGGGCGCTTTCGAGGCTGAACGGCGACTCGAACGCCACGTCGAGGTCGACGCCCCACTCCCGGGTGTGAAGCGCGTAGCCCACCCCGACGAGCGCGATGAGCCCGAGGGGGACGCCCACCTCGACCGCGAGCTCCGGGACGAACACGGCGACGAGCGAGAGGTTCCGAAGCGCCATCGCCGCGTCGGCCATCAGAATCGCGCCGGCCGCGAGCGGCCGAATCGACGGGTTTCGATTGGTCCGCCCGGCTATCTCACCGATGACGGCCGTGGAGTTCACCAACCCGCCGAAAAACCCCGTGATGGCGATGCCGCGCTCGCCGTACCGGCGGATGATGACGTAGTTGACGAAGCCGATTGCGCTCACCGCGACGACGAGCAGCCAGACGGTCCGGGGGCTGACAGCGTCCCACGGACCGACCTGTCCCTCGGGGAGCAACGGGTAGACGACGAACGCGATGATGGCGAACTCGACGGCGCTTCGGACCTCGTCGGTCGTCAGTCGCCGCGCGAACCCGTGGAGTTCGCGCCGCAGAACCAACAGGAGCGACGAGGTGAGCGCGACGACGACCCCCTCGATGACGAAGCCGCTGACGACCGCCGCGCCGACCGCGTAGGCGACCAGAAGCGACGTGGACGTGGTGAGCGAGAGGCTCACGCCGAGGTCGTCTAATCGAGCGGCGCTGTCAGCGGTGCTGTCGTCGTCGCGGCGGGCATCTGACTCGTCGTCGGCGTCGTCCTGCGAGTCGGCTCCGTCGCCCCGCCCGTTCGGCCCGCGGTCGAACAGCCCGCGACTCCCGAGCAACACCGCCTGGACGACCACCAACAGACCTCCGACCGCGAGGAGGATGTCGCTCCCGACTGCGACGGCGATGCCGCCGAGGAGGCTCGTCAGGGTGAACGTTCGAACGCCGGCGCTCTTTTTCGACCGCTCGCGCTCTAAGCCGAGGAACATCCCTAACGCCGCCGCGACGAACAGGCGGACGATGACGGGGTCGACCTGCGAGGTGAACTCTTCGACCATCACCGAACCTCCGCATCTCCGTGTCCCATGCTATCGTGTGTTTTAATTGCTATCGTTAAAAACGTGCAAGCTAATCGAGTCTGTCTGCGGCGAATGGGTCGGCCAAGACGTGAATCGCAGTCGCTCGCACTTCGAAGATAGTTCAGCAGGGAACTGCTCGGTCGGTGATTTGAACTCCCCTTGCAACACGTTACTCGCTAGTTCAACATCTCCTGTGTCGCCGCATTCGGTTTCACAGAACCGAGAGACACAGAAACCTCTCGGAGACCTGTGTTCGACAGAAGTGCTCGGTCAGGGATTTGAACCTCAGTCGCTCACTCTGTTCGCTCCCTGTTTCAAATCCCCTACGCTCCGCTCTCTTCGTCACGTTGTTCTTCAGAAGAGTGCTCGGTCAGGGATTTGAACCCTGGTCCTCGGCTCGAAAGGCCAAGATGATTGGCCGGACTACACCAACCGAGCGTCTGCATTCACGAGTGGTCGTTGGACTATTTTAAGCGTTGCGTTCCATCGTGGGTGAGTGAGAGGAACCCACCCACGACGGCCGATTACTCGCCCGTGAACTCGGGGTCGCGGTCGCTCGTGAAGGCGGCGACGCCCTCCATCAGGTCCGAGGTGGTAAACAGCAGACCGAACGCCTGCGCTTCGACTTCCAGTCCCGAATCGGTGTCTTCCCAGCCGTTGTGCATGGCGCGCTTGGTGTAGCGCTGGGCGACCGGCGGACCCTGTGCGAACCGCTTCGCGTACTCGAAGGCCCGTTCTTCGAAGTCGTCGTCGTTCTCGACGACCTCGTTGATGAAGCCGTAGTCGGCCATCGTCTCGGCGTCGTAGCGGTCGGCGCTGAAGATAATCTCCTTCGCGCGGCCGGTGCCGACGATGCGCTGGAGGCGGACCGTACCGCCCCAGCCGGGAAGGAGGCCGAGGTTGTGCTCGGGTTGGCCGAGTTCGGAGCGCTCCGTGGCGATGCGGAGGTCGGCGCACATGGCGAGTTCCATCCCGCCGCCGAGACAGAAGCCGTCGATGCCGGCGACGACCGGCTTGTCGAGTTTCTCGAGCTTTCCGAACGTCTGTTGGCCTTTCCGCGAGATTTCGACGCCCTCGACGGCGTCGCCGCCGCCCGCGGCGATGCTCGTCACGTCGGCACCGGCGGAGAACGCGCGGTCGCCGGCCCCCGTGAGAAGCACGGCGCGGACCTCGTCGTCGGCGGCGAGGGTGTCGAGCGCCTCGGAGAGTTCGTCCATCAGTTCGACGCTGATGGTGTTGAGTCGGTGCGGCCGGTCGAGAGTGATGTGGCCGACACCGTCGCGCACCTCGACGGCGATGGCGTCGAACGCGGGAGCGTCGCCGGATTCGTCCTCGCCGCCGTCGCCGTAGAAGCCCCCGCCCGACTGGGCGAGGTCGCGGAGGTAGTCGACGGCTTCGTAGCGCGCTTCGCCGGTCTCGTCGTGGAGTTCGTCGAGGGCGTCGACGAGGGTGGCGATGCCGGCGCTGTCGGCCATCTTCGCCGGGCCGTCGGGGAAGCGCCCGCCGAGTTTGACCGCGCGGTCGATGGCGGCCGGGTCGGCCACGTCGTTGCCGACGAGACCGGCGACCTCGTTCGCCATGACGCCGAGGAGTCGGTTCTTGACCGCTTCGCTCCCCTCGTCGTGGGGGATTTCAGCGCCCGCGCCGTCCTCGTAGTCGTAGAAGCCTTTGCCGGTCTTCTGGCCGAGGTCGCCCGCTTCGACCTTCTCCGAGAGGAGCGGACAGGGTTCGTAGGCGTCGCCGAGCACCTCGTGCATGTATTCGAGGACGTGGTAGCCCACGTCGATGCCGACGTAGTCAGCGAGTTCGAAACTCCCCATCGGGAGGCCCATGTCGTACTTCGTCGTGGCGTCCACTTCGGCCATCGTCGCGTCGCCCGCGTGGACAATCCACGCGGCCTCGTTCATCAGCGGGACGAGGATGCGGTTCACGATGAAGCCGGGGCTGTCCTTGCGGACGCGGACGGGCGTCTTGCCCATCGACTCGGCGAGGTCTTCGACGAGGTCGAGCGTCTCGTCGGCGGTGTGCGCGCCGGAGATGACCTCGACGAGGTCCATGCGGACCGGCGGGTTGAAAAAGTGCATCCCGCAGAAGCGCTCGGGGCGCTCCGTGACCTCGGAGAGTTCGGTGATAGAGAGACTGGAGGTGTTGGTGGCGAACACCGCGTGGTCGGGGGCGTACTCCTCCAACTCGGCGTACACCTCCTTTTTGATGGCCATCTTCTCGGGGACGGCCTCGACGACCACGTCGGCGTCGGCGACGGCCTCGTCGAGGTCCACCGCGGTCGAGACGCGGGCGAGCGCGGCGTCGGCGTCGTCCTGCGACAGTCGGTCCTTCTCGGCGAGTTTGTTCAGCGACCACTCGATTTTGTCGTAGCCCTGCTGGACGAACTCGTCTTCGATGTCGCGCAGGACGACGTCGTAGCCGGCGAGGGCCGCGACCTCCGCGATGCCGTGGCCCATGTTGCCCGCTCCGAGCACGGTGATACTGTCGACGTCAGCTACGTTCATGGAAGAACGTTACACTGCGTCGCGGTTTCAACGTTTCCCTCGCGTAGAATGTAAACTCAGATTGTGTTTATTCGATTAACGGTCTACGTGGGTGCAGTCTATCGATTACTCGGACTAGACTCCGTTTCCACCCAGTCGAAGTTAGTCCACGCACCGCCAGAGATACCGGCTGGCGTAGCTCCGATAGGGTGCCCATCGCTCGGCGCGCTCGCGCATCTCGCCGCGGGGGACGGCGTCGCGCTCGAACCCGAAGACGTGTTCCATGCCGCGCCGAATCCCGAGGTCCTCGACCGGGAACACGTCCTCGCGGGCGAGCACGAAGATGAGGAACATCTTGGCGGTCCAGTCACCGACGCCGCGAATCTCGGTGAGCGCCGCGACGACCTCGCCGTCGTCCATCTCTCGTAGCGACTCGGCCGACAGGCCGTCTCGGAACGCATCGGCGACGTTGCGGACGTAGCCGACCTTCTGGTTCGAGAGGCCGCAGTCGCGCAGGACGCTCTCGTCGGCGGCGAGGATGCCTTCGGGCGTGACCTCGACGCGGTCGAACAGGCGGTCCCGAATCGTCGCCGCCGCGGTCGTCGAGAGCTGTTGATTGACAATCGAGACGACCAGTCGCTCGAAGGGGTCGTCGGCGGGGTCGAGCGAGAGCGGGCCGTGTTCGTCGACTACGTCGCCGAGGTGCGGGTCCGCCCGGAGTTCGCGGTAGGCGTCGTCGCTCATCGACTCGTGGTTGGGTCGTCGGGGAGAAAAGTGCGCGTGTCTCGGGTGCTCGGATGCGGTCGCCCGTCGTTCGACGGCGGTGACCGCGCCGGTGGCCCGGTGTGGCGGGCCGACTTACTCTTCGAGGAGTTCTTCTTCCTCGTCGTCGCTGTCGTTTCGGTCGGCGTTGGCGCGGCGGCGCACGTCCACGCGGTAGTGTTCGAGGATGTCGCGGCCGAGCAGCAGCGGGTAGTCCATGTGCGAGCGGTCCTCGACGCTGGCGGTCACGGTGTGCTGGGTGCCGCCGATACCGATGACGAGGTCGACCACGGGGCGGGCCTTCCCGCTCTTGAGGCTCCCGGACTTCACGCGCGTCATGCTCTTAATCGGCCCTGCGCCGATTTCGGCGGCGAGGCTCGTGTCGATGCTCGTCCGGGTCGCGCCGGTGTCGGACTTCGCGAGGGTCTGCTGGGAGCCGCTGGTCCCGTTGACGACGACCTCCTCGATGTAGCCGATGAGGGGCGCTTCGCCGTCGATGATGGGCGACTCGTTGGGGGCACACGAGGGGACGGAGTCGTCGAGCGTCGCCGACAGCTCCTCGACGCGCGTCTCGTCGACCTCGCCGCCCGCGCGCTCGATTGCGAGCTTCGCGATGTGCGGCGCGGGGCTCTTGCCCGTCGCCTGATAGAGGCCCTTGAAGCCGGCGGTCGGGTTCGCTTCGAGGACGAACCAGCCGTCTTCGCCCTCGACGAGGTCGACGCCGACGTAGTCCATCTCCATCACTTCGGCGGCGTAGAGCGCCGTCTCCTTGGCCTCATCGGGCATCTCGTCGGTCGCGTCGAGCACGTCGCCGCCGAGGGCGACGTTGGTCCGCCAGTCGCCCTCCGGGGCGTAGCGGTACATCGCGCCGACGATATCGCCGTCGACGATGTAGACGCGCAGGTCGCGGTGGCGGTCGCCGTCGCGGTCGATGAGCTTCTGGAGGAACGCCTGCCGGTTGCCGACCTTCGGGTTGACGGGCTCGGTCAGGTCGACCTTCCACGTCCCGCCGCCGTGGGTGCCGATGGCGGACTTGTAGACGCCCACGTCGCCGAAGCGCTCGCGGCCCTTGTTGAGCCGGTCGTTCGAGAGCGCGAGCAGCGCGTCGGGCACCTGGATGTTCCAGTTGGCGAGGGTCGCGGCCGTGGCGAACTTGTGGATGGCCGCGAGAACCGCGTCCGGCTCGTTGAGCATCGGTCGGATGCGGTTGAACGTCGTCGCCAATCCGAGCAGTTCCGCGGGTTCCTCGGTGTTCGACAGGAGCAGTCGGTTCGCGATGATGTCCACCTCAGGCTCGACTGTCACCTCGCCGTCTTCGATGCTGACCGCCGCGTTCTCCCGACGGAGCCACACCGGCTCGTGACCGAGGTCTTCGACCGCGTTGAGGATTGCCTTCGTCTCCTTGCTGTTGTGCAGAGAAAGCACGCCGACACGCACGGCGTCGTCTGTGGTGGACATACTCAGTTGATATCCTCCCGGTTTCAAAGACATGACGGTCGAGAGCCGGCCGCCCGCGATTCGCAGCCGCGAGGACGGCGTCGGGCGGTCCGTCGCGACCGTTTATAACCCCGGCCCTCCCATCGCATCACATGGCCGACAACGAGGCCTTCACCTACAACGGCGGGAAGGTCGAGCCGGGCGAGACACAGGACATCCGGTACGGCATCTCCGAGACGTATCTCGGGGACCCGGTTCGCATCCCCGTCACCATCATCAACGGGGAGCGGGCGGGGCCGACCGTGTTCCTCTCCGCCGCCGCCCACGGCGACGAACTGAACGGTATCGAGGTCGTCCGCGAGGTGGCCTACGAGTGGGACCTCGCGGACCTCGCGGGCACGCTCGTCTGTATGCCGGTGATGAACGTCCCCGCCTTTCTCGCCCAACAGCGGTATCTTCCCATCTACGACCGCGACCTGAACCGGTCGTTTCCGGGCTCCGAGACCTCGACGGGAGCCAAACGGATGGCCCACCGCATCTACCAGAACTTCATCGCGCCCTGCGACCTCGGCATCGACTTCCACACCTCGACGCGGGGGCGAACTAACATGCTCCACGTCCGCGCGGACATGTCAGACCCCGCCGTCGCGCGCCTCGCCAACGCCTTCGGGTCGCACGTCATCATCGACAGCTCCGGGTCCAGCGGGATGCTCCGAACCGAGTCGTCGGAGAACGGGACGCCGGCCATCACCGTCGAGATGGGCGAGGCCCACCGCTTCCAGCGCGAACTCATCGACGAGGCGCTCGCGGGCGTCGAGAGCGTTTTCGCCGAGTACGGCCTTCGGGGGACCTCGACGGTCAACTGGCCGGGCTGGCGGACCGTCATCTCCGACGAAAACGAGAAGACGTGGCTCCGCGCCGACGCGGGCGGCATCGTCGACATGCACCACGACCGCGGCGCGCTCGTCCACGAGGGCGACCGTATCTGCACGATTACGAACCCGTTCAAGGACGACAACGTGACCGTCGTCGCCCCCTTCACGGGCCTGCTCGTCGGTGTCCTCGAAAACCCGGTCGTCTACCCCGGTAACCCGCTTTGCCACCTCGTCGAACTCAAGGACAAGGTGCGGCGCGTCGTCGAGCGCGAGCAGTCCGGGTCCCCCGAAACGACGCGCTGAGGCCGTCCGGCGCGACTCGGGACGCTCGGGGGCGGCGATTTTTGCCGACCTTCACGAAACTCCATACACGTAAGTTCTATACCCTCCCCTTCCCGACACTCACAAGAGCATGAGTCAGTCTTACAATCGGGGCCTCATCGAGGACTTCAGCAGATGGCGGGAGTTCTCGGCCGGCATGTGGGCCTGGATATTCCACAAGTTCACCGGCTGGGTGCTTGTGGGCTATCTCTTCACCCACATCGCCGTGTTGTCGACGGCCCTCTCGGGCGCGACGGCGTACACGAACACGATTCAGGCGCTGGAGAGCCTCCTGGTCGTGCGTATTCTCGAAGTCGGGCTGCTCGCGGTGGCGGTGTTTCACATCCTCAACGGGCTGCGGCTGCTGTTCGTCGACCTGGGCGTCGGGCTGGAAGCGCAGGACAAGAGCTTCTACGCGTCGCTCATCCTCACGGGTGTCATCGTCGTCGCGAGCGTCCCCACGTTCCTCTCGGGGGTGAGCCTCTGATGGCGGAGCGCTACACGTCCTTCGAGCCCGGCGGCCGGCGGTGGCTCTGGCAGCGGCTGACCGCCGCCTTCCTCGTCGTGGTGCTGGCGTTCCACTTCTTCCTGCTGCACTTCGTCAACCACGCCGACGAAGTGACGTTCGCCCTCTCGCAGGCGCGCATGGAGCAGCTGACGTACTTCTCGCTGATGATCCTGTTCCTCGTCACCGCGACGTTCCACGGGGTCAACGGCGTCTACAACGCCCTCGTCAACCAGGGCCTTTCCGGCACCCGGAAGACGGCGGTCAAGGCGATTCTCGGTCTCGCGAGCGTCCTGCTCATCGTGCAGGGCGTCCGCACGGCCCTCGCGTGGGCCGGAGGTGTTCCCATCTAATGAGCACGCAAGTTCCCGAATCAGTCGAAGAGGAATCGGTCACGGAGACGGCGTCCGCCGGCAAGCAGAAGCGCGACGCGAAAAAGCGCGAGCGCGCCGAGCGCGTCCAAGAACAGCGCGAGGCCGAGGCGGCCGAGAAAGCGCGCTCCGCGGACGACACCTACCACCTCAAGGTCTTCCGCTACGACCCCGAGGTGCCGGAGAAACAGGAACCTCGCTTCGACGATTTCCACGTCCCGTACAAGCAGGGGATGACGATTCTCGACGCCCTCATGTGGGCGCGGGACCACTACGACTCCTCGCTTACCTTCCGGCACTCCTGCCGGCAGGCCATCTGCGGCTCCGACGCGCTGTTCGTCAACGGCTCGCAGCGACTCGGCTGCAAGACCCAGCTGTCGGACCTCTCGGAGCCGATTCGGGTCGAACCGCTCCCGCACTCCGACGTGGTCAAAGACCTCGTCGTCGACATGGAGCACTTCTACGACCAGATGGAGTCGGTCGAGCCGTACTTCCAGACGAACTCGCTTCCCGACGGCGAACTCGACGAGCAGCGCCAGACGCGCGAGAACCGCGAGAAGGTCAAGATGTCCACCCGCTGCATCTGGTGTAGCGCGTGTATGTCCTCGTGTAACATCGCCGCCGGCGACAACGAGTATCTCGGTCCCGCGGCCATCAACAAGGCCTACCGCTTCGCCATGGACGAACGCGAAGGCGAGGACATGAAGCAGCGCCGCCTCGAAATCCTCGAACAGGAACACGGCGTCTGGCGCTGTCAGACCCAGTTCTCCTGTACCGAGGTGTGCCCGAAGGACATCCCCCTCACGGAGCACATCCAGGAACTCAAGCGCGAGGCGATCAAGAACAACCTGAAGTTCTGGTGAACTTCCCGGTGAAACCCTGAAGTTCGACCAACCCTACGACACACCCAAACACACCATGTACGAACACGACGTTATCGTAGTCGGCGCGGGCGGGGCGGGCCTGCGCGCGGCGATTGCGGCACACGAGGAAGGGGCCGACGTGGCCATCGTGTCGAAGCTCCATCCGGTCCGAAGTCACACGGGCGCGGCGGAGGGCGGCATCAACGCCGCGCTCCGCGAAGGCGACTCGTGGGAGGACCACGCGTACGACACGATGAAGGGCTCGGACTATCTGGCCGACGCGCCGGCGGCCGAGACCCTCTGTAAGGACAGCCCGAAAGAGACCATCCAGCTCGAACACTGGGGGATGGCGTTCTCCCGGGACAACGACGGCCGCGTCAGTCAGCGACCGTTCGGCGGGCTCTCGTTCCCGCGGACCACCTACGCGGGCGCGGAGACGGGCCACCAGCTGCTCCACACGATGTACGAGCAGCTCGTCAAGCGCGGCATCAAGGTGTACGACGAGTGGCACGTCACCCGACTGGCCGTCACCGACGAGGAGAAGCCGGAGGACCGAAACTGCCACGGCATCGTCGCCTACGACGTCCAGACCGGCCAGGTCGAGGGCTTCCGCGCCCGCAACGGCGTCATCCTCGCCACCGGCGGGCTCGGGCAGGTCTACGACCACACGACGAACGCGGTCGCCAACACCGGCGACGGCGTCGCGATGGCCTACCGCGCGGGCGCGCCGATGGAGGACATGGAGTTCATCCAGTTCCACCCGACGACGCTCCCCTCGACGGGCGTCCTCATTACCGAGGGCGTCCGCGGCGAGGGCGGCATCCTCTACAACGAAAACGGCGAGCGCTTCATGTTCGAGTACGGCTACGCGAACAACCTCGGCGAACTCGCCTCCCGCGACGTGGTCTCCCGGGCCGAACTGACGGAGGTCAACGAGGGCCGCGGCATCGAAGACGAGTACGTCCACCTCGATATGCGCCACCTCGGCGAGGAGCGCATCATCGACCGCCTCGAAAACATCGTCCACCTCTCGGAGGACTTCGAGGGCGTCAACCCCCTCGAAGCGCCGATGCCGGTCAAGCCCGGCCAGCACTACGCGATGGGCGGCATCGAGACCGACGAGAACGGCGAGACGTGCATCTCCGGCCTGTATGCGGCCGGCGAGTGCGCCTGCGCCTCCGTCCACGGCGGCAACCGCCTCGGCGGCAACGCGCTCCCCGAACTCATCGTCTTCGGCAAGCGCGCCGGCCACCACGCCGCGGGCAAAGACATGGAGGAGGCCCGAATCACGACCGGCAAGGAAGGCGAGTACGAACTCGGTGAAGTCGATTCGCCGGTCGAACTCGGTGAAGCCGGTATCGGTGAAGACGCCGTCGCGGACGGCGGGACGGCGGCGGACGCCGGCGCGTCCGTCTCCGGGGCCGACCTCGTCCAGCGCGCCGTCGAAGACGAGCGCGAGACCATCGACACCCTCCTGGAGCGCGAAGACGGTATCCAGCAGGCCGAGATTCGCGAGCGCGTCCAGAAGTCGATGACGCGCAACGTGAACGTCTTCCGCGAGGAGTCGGCGCTCAAGGACGCGCTCCGCGACATCCGCGAGGCGCGCGAACTCTACCAGCAGGTGTTCGTGGGCGACAAGTCGCGGACGTTCAACACGGACCTCCTCCAGACGCTGGAGATGCGCAACATCCTCGACATCGCGGAAGCCATCACGCTCGGCGCACTCGCGCGCAACGAGTTCCGCGGAGCCCACTGGCGCAAGGAGTACCAAGAGCGCCGCGACGAGGAGTGGCTCAAGCACACGATGCTCTCGTGGAACGACGGCCGCCCGGAACTCTGGTACAAGCCGGTCATCCTCGAAGGCGAGAACAAGACGTACGAGCCGAAGACGCGGAGCTACTGACCCGACTGCGCCCCGTCCGAGTCGCGGCCGACCAATTTCTTTCGTCGCCGCCTTCGAGCGGTGCATCGCATGGAACCCAACACGCCACAGCCGAGGGCTTCGGCCGGGGTCACCAACGCCTATTTGCCCGCTCGACCCCTACGCGCGACCGGAAGGGTAGCTCAGTGGTAGAGCACACCGGTACAGGCCCTCGCGGTCGGTCCGGTGGTTTTCAATGGCTTCGCGTGGTTCGACTCCCGCCCCTTCCGTCGCTTCGGGACGACGTCCTCCGAGAGCCCGAGACCCGCGTCCTTCGACGACAGTCGAAGTTAGCGCCGTCGAACGCCGCAGCGAATCGGATGTACGTTCGTGAGGGATGCGACGATTCTCCCGAATTCGTGACGTTCGCGGCCTCACTCCCGACCACCGAACTTCGACGATTGTTGTAAGAGAGTTTTATTATCGTCGAAGCAAAGAGGATGACAACGACCATGCAACAGACGGTTCCGACCATCGAAGTCCCCGGCGAACTCGAATCGCCCTCGGCCAAGCTCGTGTACCTCTATCTCACCACGCACGACGGCGCGTCCATCTCCGACTTGCAGAACGGGTTGGAGATGAAGAAAATCGCCCTTTACAGCATTCTCAGCACGCTCTCGAAGCGCGGCTTCGTCCGACAGGACGCCGAACACTACCACGTCGCTCAGTGACGGCCCGGTGAGTCAGTGATTTCTCGGTGAGCGCGCCGCCCGCACCTGCGCGCCGTCGCGAACCATATCCTCGCAGTTCGGGCAAACGCGCGGGTTCTCCATGCCATCGGGAGTGAATACTCGGGCGTATGCGGGCGTCACGAACGAACCACAGTTCTGACATTCCGGCATGGTAGCTAGTATCCTCCATGAATATCACATAAGTTTTCTCCCTATACGAGTGCGAGAAGCAGGCCGGCGACGAGGAGCGCGAAGATGAGAAGCGACACGGCGAGCATGAATTGGTCGGAGCCGTTCATACCGAACACGACGTTCCCGATAAAGATAAAATTCCGTCTCGACGCCGCGGCCCGTTGCTCTCGGCGGTGTTGTCTAATTTTCGGCCGCGATAACGAGGGGGGTAGAACTAAATTCCTCGCACCCGTCGGTCCCCTAACGGTCCTCCCAATGGAGTTCGTGTACGCGCTGTCTGGGTTGTTCGCCGGGCTCTTTCTCGGAGCGGTGGCAGTCGTCACTGCGCTCACGTACACGCCCTACGGCGCGTCGCTGTTCGACACCGCGATAACGGCGCTGACCGGCGTCACGCTCCAACTGGGTAATCTTCTTTTCATCTCGGCGCTCACGGCCCTCGCGTTCGAGGGGCTGGCGATGGGCGGGATTCGGTATCCGGTCGTCGTCCCCGCGGCGTTCGCGTACGTGCTGACCCACGTCACGGTCTACTACTCGTGTATCCGCATCACCGACCTCCAGTCGGAGCCGCTCGACCCCGACGTTATCATCAAGCATAACCCGTTCCGCGCGCTCGTCCTCGGCGTTCCGGGGTCGTTGCTCCTCATCCGGGTTCGGTCTCCCACTCGACGGAACTGACGACGGTCCGGAAAACGCGAGTGAAACGGCGAGAGAAGCCAGGAGTGGGATTCGAACCCACGAAGTCTCGATTACAAGTCGAGTGCATGAACCGCCCATGCTCTCCTGGCGCGTCTGTCGATTACCCGTCCTCCTTTGAGTGTGTATCGCTTCGCATCGATTTCTCCAGTTCGACGCGGTGGGGTCGATAGCCGTGTCGCCGGTAGAACCGACGGGCGGCCTCGTTGTCCGCCAGCACGTCCAGCGCGACGGCGTCGACGCCGGCGTCGGCCAGCGCGTCCTCCGCCGCCGCCAGCAACCGCGTTCCGACGCCGGCGTCTCGGTACGCCGGGCGGACGAACAGATTCCGAACCATTCCGCGAGTCGCGTCCTGTTCGTACGCTCCCGCCTCGATGTCGAACATGACGAACCCGACGAGACCGTCGGCGTCCGCGTCCTCTGTGCTGCTTCCGCCCTCCGTGCCGCCAGTGCTCACATCGCCCTCGCGGGCGACGAGCACGCCGTCGGCGGCGACGTGTCGAGCCAGCGCCTCGCGTATCGGCGTTCGGTTAGCCTCGGCCCGGAGGTGCGAGCCGGACGCCCGCTGGTCCGCGGCGAGTTCGACCCACAGCTCGACGAGGTTGTCGAGCTCCGAAAACGCCGCCGAACTGACGCGCATGGTCCCTGTCGGGACTCTACCCGCTTTTAAGTGTCGACGACTCGGACCGAATTCGAGTAATCGAGGTCCTGCGGGGTGTCAAGCGGGGTCAGTAAAGACGACCGATGGAGAAAGATTTATCTATGTTTATCGTCCGCACATATCATGAGGATAGTTATCAATGGGTATTGCCGAAACCTACTCCCGTGGAAGGCGGTTCGCCATCGAGCGTCCGTTCGCGCTCGTCTTGGCGGTCATCGTAGTCGTACTACTCGGTGACTTACTTCGCGGGTTAGCAACGGGGCAGACGCAGTTTGCCGACATTGGCACGCTCGTCTGGGATGGTCTGATGCGGGGGCTCGTAATCGGCCTCGCGGGCATCGGGTTGTCGATGACGTACAGTATTCTAAACTTCGCTAACTTCTCCCACGGCGACTACATCACGGCCGGGGCGTTCTCGGGGTGGGCGACGACGTACCTCATCGCCGGGTTGGGACGCGCCGATATCGGCGCGCTCCTGCTCGTCGGGGCCGGGGGGTCGGTCTACGGCGGGACGCTCGGCATCGGGATGCTCTCGACGCCGCTCGCGGTCGTCGCCGGCATCGTCGTCTCCGGCGGCTTCGCCATCGCGCTGTCGCTCGCGGTCGACCGCGCCATCTTCAAACCGATTCGAAACGAGGACGGCATCACGCTCCTCATCACGAGCGTCGGCGTCGCGTTCGCGCTCCGCTACCTGATGCAGTTCGTCTTCGGCTCTGACGTGCGCGGCACGACCGCCCAACCGCCCTCGGTATCGCTGTACTTCGTCGACGGCACGGTCTTCATCAACGCCCACGACATCACGCTCCTCGTGGTCGCCTCGGCGCTGATGCTCGGGGTTCACGTCCTCTTACAGCGGACGAAACTCGGGAAGGCGATGCGCGCGATGGCCGACAACAAGGACCTCGCGCTCATCACCGGCATCTCGACCGAGCGCGTCGTCCGCGCGACGTGGATTATCGGCGGCGGACTGACTGGCGTCGCCGGGTATATGTTCATTCTCTGGAAGGGGACCCTCGGGTTCAACGACGGGTGGCTGCTGTTGCTTCTCATCTTCGCCGCGGTCATCCTCGGCGGCATCGGCTCCATCTACGGGGCCATCGCCGGCGGCCTCGTCATCGGGCTGACGGCGTCGATGTCGGTCCTGTGGATTCCCTCGGCGTTCTCGCGGGCCGCCGCCTTCGTCGTCATGATCGTCATTCTCCTCGTGAAACCGTCCGGGCTGTTCAGCGGGAGGGCGACCGCATGAGCGTCCGCGACGACTTCACCGACCGCATTCCGGGCGGCGACGCGGGTCTCATCGTACTGGTCCTCCTCGGGACGTACCTCGCGTACGTCCTCGCGGGGCTCGTCCTCGGGTACACGCTCCGCGGACAGCTCAACTCCATCGCGACGCTGACGTTCTACATCGGCGTCTTCGCCATGCTGTCGCTCGCGCTCAACCTCCATTGGGGGTACACCGGGCTGTTCAACATCGGCATCGTCGGCTTCATGGCCGTCGGCGTCTACGTCACGGCAATCGTGACGAAGCCGACGTACGTCGCCGGCGGCGCGGCGCAGGTCGGCGGCCTCGGCCTGCCGCTTTGGGTCGGCATCCTCGCCGGGATGCTCGCGGCCGCGCTCTTGGGGCTCGTGGTCGCGCTCCCGGCGCTCCGGTTGCGGGCCGACTACTTGGCCATCGTCACCATCGCCATGTCGGAAATCGTCCGGTTCAGCTTCCTCTCGGGCGAACTCCAGCAGTTCCAGCTGTTCGGCAACCGCGTCGGCTTCGGCGGCGGTTCGGGGCTCATCCTCGACTTCGCCCCGCCGCTGGAGGCGCTGCTTCGCGGCGTCGGCCTCTGGGACGCGTATCTCGGCTTCGTCGACGCCTCCCAAGTGCTGGTGCCGACGAACCCCAAACCCGTCGTCGACGGTCTCGTCTACGGGCTGTTGCTGCTCGGGTTCGTCGGGGCGTTCTACTGGCTGCTCAAGCGCACCGGCGAGTCGCCGTTCGGTCGCGTGCTGAAGGCCATCCGCGAGGACGAGGACGTGGCCAACGCCCTCGGCAAGAACACCGACCGGTTCAAAATCAAGTCGTTCATGCTCGGCTGCGCGCTCATGGGGCTCGCGGGCATCCTCTGGCTCGTCCCGCAGGGCGCGGTGACGCCGAACTTCTTCCGGCCGCGCGTGACGTTCTTCGTCTGGATTGCGCTCATCATCGGCGGGGCCGGCTCGAACACGGGGAGCGTCCTCGGCGGGGCCGTCTTCGCCGCGGTGCTCTACCAGGGGCCGCGGTACTTCCAGAACCTCGTGACGGCGGTGTTCCCCAACTTCGACTCGCCGTCCGGCTTCGGACAGGCCATCTCGCCGCTCATCTCGCAGTTCGACCCCGTGCCGTTCCTCCTGTACACGGTCGACAGCATCCGGCAGCTCCAGTTAGTCGTGATGGGCCTCGTGCTCATCTGGCTGATGCACAACCGGCCGGAGGGGATGCTCGGCTACCGCAAGGAGACGGCGTCGGTCATCCCGCTGTCGCGGCCGCAGTCGATGGCCGCGGACGGCGGCGACGACGACTCGGTCCGCACCGACGGCGGCGTCGACGCCGCGGCTCAGGGAGGTGAGACCGATGAGTGACGCCGCCGACCAGCCCGTCGAAGACGTGGCGAACAAGGTCGACGAGGGCGCGCTCGGCGCGTTCGCCTCCGGCGTCGATACGTCGGTCGATTACCCGCTGCAAATCGAGGGACTGGAGAAGTCCTTCGGCGGCATCACCGCCGTGGACGGTGCGACCTTCGAGGTCGAATCGGGGACGCTCACGGGGCTCATCGGTCCGAACGGGGCCGGCAAGTCGACGACGTTCAACCTCATCACGGGCATGCTCAAGCCCGACGCCGGCACGGTCACGTTCAACGGCGAGGACATCACCGGCGAGGAACCCCACCAAATCGCCAACCGCGGGATGGTCCGGACGTTCCAAATCGCCCGCGAACTGAGCGAGATGACCGTCCTCGAGAACATGATGCTCGCGCCGAAACACCAGCGCGGCGAGGCGCTGTGGCGCTCGGTCATGCCGGGCGTCCGCGACGACGTCCGCGAACAGGAAGAAGAACTGCTCGAACGCGTCTGGGAGGTGCTCGACTTCTTCGACATCGCCCACATCGCGGAGGAGTACGCGGGCAACCTCTCCGGCGGCCAGCGCAAACTGCTCGAGATGGCGCGGGCGCTCCTGACCGACCCCGATATGCTGCTTTTGGACGAGCCGTTCGCCGGGGTCAACCCGACGCTGGAGAAGAAGCTGCTCGAACACGTCCACGAACTCCGCGAGCAGGGCTACACGTTCCTGCTCGTCGAACACGACATGGACCTCATCATGGACAACTGTGAACACGTCATCGTCCTCCACCAGGGCTCGGTGCTCACGGAGGGGACGCCCGACGAGATTCGGAGCAACGAAGCGGTCATCGAGGCCTACCTCGGAGGCAACGTATGAGCGTCGACGCCAACACCGACGCGACGAGCGGCGCGGGCGTCGAGGGCCGCGACGACGTGCTCTTGCGCGTCCGCGACCTCGACGCCGGCTACGGCGACCTCCAGATTCTCACCGACGTCGACATGGACGTGTTCGACGGCGAGTACGTCACCATCGTCGGGCCGAACGGGGCCGGCAAATCGACGACGATGAAGTCCGTCTTCGGCCTGACCGCCCACATGGGCGGCACCGTCCGGTTCAAAGACGAGGACATCACCGGCCGCCGACCCGAAGACATCATCCACGTCGGCATCGGTTACGTCCCGCAGAACGACAACATCTTCCCGACGCTGACGGTCGAAGAGAACCTCGAGATGGGCGCGTACATCCTCGACGAGGTGCCGCAGGACGCCATGGAGGCGGTCTACGAGCGGTTCCCCATCCTCAGAGAGCGGAAAGACCAGAAGGCCGGCACCATGTCCGGCGGCCAACAGCAGATGCTCGCGATGGGCCGCGCGCTCATGCTCGACCCCGACCTCCTGCTCTTAGACGAGCCCTCGGCGGGCCTCGCGCCCGACCTCGTCGAGGAGATGTTCGACAAAATCGACGAAATCAACGAGGCCGGCACGGCCGTCCTGATGGTCGAACAGAACGCGAAGGAGGCGCTCCGACGCTGTGACCGCGGCTACGTCCTCGCCAACGGACAGAACCGCTACATGGACACCGGCACGGCGCTCCTCGACGACGAACAGGTCCGGCAGGACTTCCTCGGCGGCTAGTCCGTCTCGGCGGGCCACGCTCTTTTTCGGCGCTCATTCGCAGACGTACTGGAACGACTCGACTGAGAGACCGGAATCCCCACCGTCACCGTTGCCGCCTTCGTCGCCGGCGTCGCCGCCACCGTCACCGCCTGAACTCCCGCTGAGCGTCACCGTCGTGTTCGTGTTCCAGCAGTAGCACGCCGCGTAGGCGACTGTTTCGGACGCCGTGGCCGTTTCGATAGTGAGTTCGTACACGTCGCCGATAGGGACCCCGAATCCGACGGTCGACTCGCCGGGCGGGACAGTCCGGGTCGTCTCCGAGACGACCGCGTCACCAGAGCTAGTCCCACCCACGTCGTCACTGTCGGCGTCCGCACCGTCGGGCCGAACGAGCGTCAGCGTCAGGTCGCGCTTCGCCTCGCTCTCGTTTTCGACGTGAACCGAGGCCGTCTTGGGCCAGCCGGAGCCGACCCGGAGCGAGCCATCTGCCGCGACGAGCACCGCGAGGGCTGGCCACCCCCATTTCTCCGGGATGTCCCATACGTGGGTCGCGGTGCGGCCGTCTTCGGTCTCCACGACGACCTCGTAGGTCCCGTGGGACGCCACGAGCGGCGGCGTCGAAACCTCGCGGTCGGTCGCCGCGTCGAAAGTGCGTTCGAAAACGCGGCTCCCGTCGTGGTCGATGGCGACGGTGAGCCGAGCGTCGGCGTCGCTCCGGTTCCGAATCGTCGCCCCCGGCGGCGCGAAGATGTCCGTCGCGCCCGGAACGGTGTACGGGAGGTCGGCGTCGTCGAGTACCGGCGTCACGCGCTGCCGCGCTTCGAGGTCGGCGTCAGACGTGACGACGAGTTCGAGGCGGCGCGCCTCGTTCGTGACCGTCCACTCGTAGTCGAGCGTCGCCCCCGTTTCGAGTTCCGCGACGACGCGGTAGCTGCCGTCGCCGACGAGGTCGTTCGCGACGTTCCGGCCGTAGCCGGGCCCGGCCCCGACATCGAGCGACCCGTCGAAGTGTGTCTCGTCGCCGTCGGTCACTCGGACCGACAGCGTGTGCGGTTCGTCGTCCTCGTTGACGACTGAGAGGCCGACGCCGGGGTCCGGCTTCGGTCCCGACGTGTTCGTCTCAGTCGTCGAATCGGCCGTCGAGTCGGTGGTTGTCGTGGTCGTCTGTGGGTTCGTTGGGGTCTCGACTGACTCGTTCGAGTCGGTGAGACAGCCGGCTGCGAGCCCGAGTGCCGAACAGGCGACCGTCGAGAGGAGGGCGCGGCGCTTCATCGACGCATAGCTGTCAGCGGTCGTATGAGTGTCTTGTGTCGGCCGAGTCGTGCGCGACAGCCGAGCGCGGCCGCTCGCGTCGGCGGCGACGAAGAAAAAACCGGGTCTGTCGAGTCGGTCTTAGCTATCCGGGCCGGAGAGCGCCGTCTCGATGACGGAGGAGTACGACGACTCGCCGATGTTGAACGCGACCTGGTTGTACACCTCGCCGTCGAACGAGTCGCTGAACA
The DNA here is from genome assembly GCF_000336975.1 of Haloferax sp. ATCC BAA-644. Classification (NCBI taxonomy): domain Archaea; kingdom Methanobacteriati; phylum Methanobacteriota; class Halobacteria; order Halobacteriales; family Haloferacaceae; genus Haloferax; species Haloferax sp. ATCC BAA-644. The sequence continues at coordinate 48,274 of NZ_AOLF01000027.1, read as the reverse complement.
CGCTCGCGAAGCGCTCCGAGAGCTGCTGGCCGTAGTCGTTGTTGACGTACAGCGTCGAGACCGAACTGGCTTCGAGGCGCTCGGCCATGACCTGCGCCATGACGCGGCCCTGCAGGAAGTCCGAGGGCGCGGTCCGGAAGATGAAGTCGTTGTCTTCGAGGTTCGAGACGGACAGCGCCGTCGAGGACGGCGAGCAGCCGACGATTTCGTTCGGGATGAACGCCTGCTGCGAGACGGGGACGTTCACGCCGGACGACGCGGACCCACAGACGGACGGAACGCCCGCGGAGACGAGCGACTGCGCGGCGGAGACACCGGCGTCCGGGGACGTTTGGGTGTCTTCGATTTGCGCGTTGACGGAGAGTCCGGCCGGGTTGGCGTCGTTGACCTGCATGACCGGAATCTGACCGGCCTGAATCATCGGCGCACCGACGGCCGCGAGGTCGCCGGTCTCGGGCAGGAGGATACCGATCGACATCTCGCGGTCGGAACCCCCGGGGCCGCTGTCGGCCGCCGGTCCGGAGCCGTCAGGACTGTCGCCTTCGAAGCTCTGGACGTCCTCTTGGCTCGTCGCGTTGTTGTCGGCGTCGAACGTCCAGATGGCGTACGCGGCTTCCGCCGGGTCGCCGTTCTCGTCGAAGTTGACGGACGACGACGCGCCCTGGTAGTCGATGTCTTCGCCGTTCGCGGCGGCCTCGACGCCCTCGACGAGGTTGTCGGGGCCGACGGTCATCCCGCCGGGGTTCGCCATCCGCCGCATCTGGTCTTTGATGGCCGGCCCGGAGTTTTCCCCCGCGGCGGCGTTCGCGAGAAGCTGAATCGCGACCGAGTCGTACGTCTGCGACGTGAAGACGCCCGGCGCAGCGTCGTACTCGTCTTCGAACAGCTGATTGAACGTGTCTTGGTTCGGGCCGCCCGCTGCGGGTGCCGTCCCGGTCACGTTCGCCATGTCGTTGCCGACCTGCCCGGGCATCGACCCGGAGCGCATCCCGTCGGGAACGAGTATCTCCTCGCTCCCGTCGGACGCACTGTAATAGTCGCGGAACAACTGAATACCGCTTTCGGGGTAGCCGATGACGACGAGTCCCTCGGGGCCGCCGCCACCGCCACCGCCGCCACCGATACATCCGGATAAGCCAGTCAAGCCTGCCGCGCCCGCGGCTCCCACTCCCTTGAGGAAGTCGCGGCGTACGATATCACGTACCATGTGAAAGCCAATGGCAACTCCTACTTATAAAACTTACCCCCTGAGTTTGAAAAGCCATGATAATTGCGACCGACGGCGGCGCGAGAATCGGTTGTGTGAAACTGCCTGTCAATGTGTTTTATATACTCGTCAGTCGAAGCCGGCGAACCGCTGCGTTCAAACCCGGTCGCGGGCGTCTTTGGGACAATGACCATCCCGTCGTTCGTCATCGGTATCGCCGGGGGCAGCGGTGCCGGAAAGACGACCGTGGCTCGACTCATCACGGAGAACGTCGGTGAGTCCGTGACCCGGATTCCGATTGACAACTACTACAAAGACCAGAGTCACCTCGATATGGCCGAACGCGAGCAGTTGAACTACGACCATCCCTCCGCGTTCGAGTGGGACCTGCTGTACGAACAGCTCTCGGAGCTCATGGAGGGGCGGGCGGTCGAGATGCCGCAGTACGACTTCGAGATTCACAACCGAAAGCCCGACCGTGAGACCGTCGAGCCGACCGACGTCATCATTCTCGAAGGGATTCTCGCGCTCTACGACGAGGACGTAAACGAGATGCTCGACCTTCGGCTCTACGTCGAGACCGACGCCGACGTTCGCATCCTCCGGCGCATCCAGCGCGACGCCATCGACCGCGGGCGCGACCTCCAAGGCGTCATCGACCAGTACCTCTCGACGGTCAAGCCGATGCACGAGCAGTTCATCGAACCGACGAAGAAACACGCCGACCTCATCATCCCCGAAGGGGCAAACAGCGTCGCCGTCACGCTGCTCGAAGAGAAGGTTCAGGCCGAAGTCGAGGGCGACGAGACGCGAACCTGGGAGCGCGACGCCATCGAGCGGGAGGTCCAAGAGCGGACCTCGTCCCGCGGGTCCGGAAACTAACTCGCCGTCGCGGGCCGAAAACAACCTCGAAACTTACGCCTTCTTACCGGTGACGAACTGCGCTGCGCCCTCGTAGAACCAGAAGTCGTTTTCGCGCATCGCCTTGCCGACGGCCTTGTGCAGTTCGACGAAGTCGTCGAACTCCTCGCCTTCGACGTGTTCGAAGATGTCCGAGAGCGAGACGACGCGCTCGGAGTCGAGTCGGATGGGGTGGTCGCCGTACTCCTCGACGAACGCCGCTTTGTTCAGCGGGAAGTCCTCGTCTTCGTCGACCTTCTTCGCGATGACCGCCTGGCCGTACTTGCGTCCGCCTTCGCTCCCCTCTTCGCCGTCCGGGTCGTGTGGCCAATCCATACCCGAGTGTTGGCAGGCCGATTCAAAGCCGTTACGCATCTGTTGATATCTGTCATGCGGAACGCCGCGTGGAATTGGTGTTTGCTACCGATGAACAAGAAATATACGCGTGGCACGTCATCGTTCTTGGAGTCATGCGAGCGACCGAGCGCCCGACGTTCGAATCCGAGGCGAGCAAGGTTATCTACGAGTACGTCGAGCGGCACGGCACCGCCAAGCGAAACGTCCTCCTCGACGTCGCGCCCGTGCCGTCCGACGAGTTCCGAACCGAACTCGACCGGCTGAAGTCCCGCGGCTACCTCGAAGAAGACGGCGGCACGCTCCAGTTGGCGCTCGACGTAGGCACCATCGAGGAACACGACACCGACGCCGGCATCGTCACTATCCGGCCCGGCCGTCAGCGCGACTTCGAGGGCCTCATCGACGCGATTCGAGACGTGACCTCCGAGGAGACGTACGTCGTCGCCGAAACAATCGCCGAACAACTCCTCTACGACGAGGCGGTCACGCGCCACAACCGCGTCGAGTCCCGCGTGTTCTTCGTCGCGACGCTCGGCGAGGAGGTCGTCGGCTGGACGCACCTCGACCTCCCGCAGGTGTCGCGCATCCGCGAGACCGCCCAGCAGACCGTCGGCGTCAAGGAGGACTACCGCGGGGCGGGCATCGGCAGTCTCCTGTTGCGCCGCGGCCTCGACTGGGCCGAAGCCAACGGCTTCCGGAAAGTGTACAACAGCGTCCCGATGACGAACGACCGCGCGCTGGAGTTCCTCGGCGACCACGACTGGGAGACCGAGGCGATTCGCAGAGACCACTACACCATCGGCGACGAACACGTCGACGAGGTGATGATGGCGTATCGGTTCTGAACTAGTCGGGGACTGTGGTCGCTTTTTCGGGGTCGTTGGTGTGGTTTGGAGCGGATGCGGTGGGACTGGGAGGTGAACAACGCCGAGACGGTCCCTCGCTCCGCTCGGGCTGCGACTCGTCTCGTTCAAATCCAAGTTGACCGAACCGACGCTCACGCCGGCGAGCACACGCTATGCGGTGCTCGCCGAGTTGTTCGCGTCAGAATGCGGTGGGACTGGGATTTGAACCCAGGATTCCGTGAGGAAACCTGCTTTCAAGGCAGGCGCGTTAGGCCACTCCGCCATCCCACCTTCACACGGGGATTTTGAGTCGGATACCTAAGAGTTGTCGCTTCGCTCAGTCGCGGACGAGTTCCAACACGCCGGCGGTCGGTTCGACCCGAAGCCCCTTCTCGAAGACGAACGTCGTCGTGTGCTCGGGGACGAGCCGCTCGGATTCGACCCGCGAGCGGAGCATCGGCACGACCGTGGCGAGGTCCGCGCCCGTTTCGAGGACCGGAAGCATCGGGACGTAGTCGAGGCCGTGACCCGCGTCGTCGGCGCGGCGAGCGAGCGTCTCGACTTCCGGCTCCGCGTAGGCGTCGGTGAAGTCGATGGGGTCGAGGAAGCCCGAGAAGTAGACGCGGCCCTCCGTCGAGGGGCCGAGGACGACCGGCGTGCTCCGGAGCTTCATCGCCGCGCTGTCGAGGTGCGTGCGGCCGAGCAGCGGCGCGATGGGTCGAACGACTGCCGCCGAGTGGACCTCCTCCTCGTTGAGCAGATGCGAGACGGTGTTACCCGCGCGGGCGGAGAACGTCGAGCCGACCTGCGGTTCGAACCGCGCGTCGTCGGTGCCGCCGAGGGCGTCGGCGACGACGCTCCGAATCTCGGCTACCGAGTCGTGGTCCCCGGCGAACTCGTCGGGGAGGTCGTCCTCGGCGCGGTAGTTGACGAGGAGGTCGCCGCCCGACCGCTCGACGGCGATACAGACGTCTTTGAGCATCGCGGCGTAGAGGTCCGCGGCTTCGGACTCCGAGAGCGGACTCGTCTCCGCGAGTTCCGAAAGCACCAGTCCCGGCCGCGGCGGTTCGGCGAGTACGGCGATGACCGTCATACCCTCCCCTCGCGCCGGGGAACCCTTGAACCCGCCGCTTGCGGGACGCGGCCCTGGACGCGACAAATCCCGTCCGCCCGACTCAGCGACTCTGCCGTCCCTTCGTCTGCCGGTAGTCCCGGCCGAACACGGACTCGCGGACGTGTTCGACGAACGCTTCGGCGTCTGCGTCGGTCAGGCGCTCCGGCTCCTTCATCGGGACGAGTTCGAAGCCGCGGCCGCGGATGGTCGTCGCGTGCTCCGCGTCGACGTCGAAGCTGTCGGCCGCGCGCGTGGTGTAGTCGAACGCGAGCGCCTCCAGCGCGGCCTGTCCGACGGGGACGATGATGTGCGGGTTTATCATCCGAATCTCCGCGTTCAGGTAGGGCTCGCAGGTCGCAACCTCGTCGTCGGTCGGCCCGCGGTCGGGGTGGCGACAGCGCGTGAGATACGTGAAAAAGACGTTCTGTACGTCCGGCTCGTCGGCGTCCGGATCGGACCGGACGAAGCCGAGGTCGCCGAGGATGCGCTGGACGCGCCGGCCGGCCTCGTCGCCGGTGAAGGGGACGCCGGTCCGCTCGGCGGCCGCCGTCGGAGCCTCGCCGACGAACAGGAACTCCGCGCCCACGTCGCCGTAGCCGTGGACGACCTGCTCGCGCGTCTCGCAGAGCGCCGAGCAGTTCGTGCAGTCGGTGTCCATCGAGAAGGGGTTCCGGAACTGGCGTTGGTGTGCGTCCACACCCTCGAATTCGGCTCCGGGACCAAAACCCGCCCGGTCCGCGCAGCTAGTCCATCACTCTCGACCCCGCCCCTGCACCGCCCGTCCACCTCTCGCTGACGGGCTTCGGCCGAGCCGGCGGTGGTGCGCGGTGAAAGTAAACGTGGGACGAGCAGGCGGACTCGTGGGTGAAGACGGCACTGTCGCTCGAATCGCGGAATCGAGAAAAGCGGAAGTGAAGCGACTGGCGTCGGTCGCGGGCCGGTTGCGAGGCGGGAGAGAGGCGAGGTGGGGAGTCAGTTCAGCGGTCGATGCCGCCCTGCGCCTTGATGTCCATGATGTGGCGGACGTTCAGGTAAATCTCCTCGGGCGAGGTGTCGCCGTCGGGGTCGTAGAGGTCGCTGACGCGGTAGAGGATGGCCGACACCTGCCGGCTCTCGGAGGACTCGCCGTAGATGTCGTCGGCGATTTCGCGGAGGAACGCGACGCGCTCGGGGTCCGCGGGGAAGTCGGCGTTCGAGTCCGGAGCCATCTCCCAGTCGACCTCCTCGGTATCGCCGTCGGTGTCCGCCCCGGCGTCCGCGCCGGCGTCAGCATCGGTGTCCACGTCCGCGTCAGCGTCGGGTCGCCCGTCGTCGCTCATCGCTCGCTGACGCTCCGCCGCTGGACGACACCGACCATGTCGGCGATGTTCTCGGTCATCACGCGGAACGCGTCGGCCGTCTCGTCGTCGTCTTCGAGGACGATGGGCTTGCCGCCGTCGCCGCCCTCGCGGACGGCCGGGTCGAGCGGGAGCGCCCCGAGGAACGGCAGGTCGTTCGAGGCGGCGAACTCGCGGCCGCCGCCCGCGCCGAAGATGTCGTGGCGGTTGCCGCAGTCGGGACACCGGAACGTGCTCATGTTCTCGACGATGCCGAGGACGTTCGTGTCGTGCTTGCCGAACATCCGGAGGCCCTTGTTGGCGTCGTCGAGGGCGACGTTCTGCGGGGTCGTGACGATGACCGCGCCCGTGAGCGGGAGCGTCTGGAGGATTGATAGCTGGGTGTCGCCCGTGCCCGGCGGCAGGTCGAGCACGAGGTAGTCGAGACTGCCCCACTCCACGTCCTCGACGAGCTGGGTGAGCAGCTGGTGGACCATCGGGCCGCGCCAGATGACCGGGTCGTCGTCGCCGACGAGGAACGCCATCGACATGAGCTTCATCCCGTACTTCTCGGGCGGGACGATGGTCTGGTCTTGGGTCGCCTGCGGCGCTTCCTCGGCGGCGACCATCCGCGGGACGTTCGGCCCGTAGATGTCGGCGTCGAACAGGCCGACGCGCGCGCCGAGCTTCGAGAGCCCCGCCGCGAGGTTCACGGCGACCGTCGATTTTCCGACGCCGCCCTTCCCGGAGGCGACGGCGATGATGTTCTTCACGCCGGGGAGCACCTCCTCGTCGGGGTCGCGGTCGGTCGGCACTTTGGCGGTGAGGTCGACCTCCAGCCCGTCCTCGGCGAGCACCTCGCGGATTCGGCGGCCGATATCCGTCTCCGCCGGGGAGTACGGCGCACCGAGCGCGAGCGAGATACGGACGGTGTCGCCGTCCACCTCGACGGCGTTCACCAGTCCGAGCGAGACGATGTCGTCTCCGAGGTCGGGGTCCTCGACCGCACGCAAGCGGTCGCGTACGTCGGCTTCGTCCATGTCCGTCACTCCGGCGGTGCGGCCGATAAGGGTTTTGTAAGGTCTCGTCGCGCGGTGACGGTCGCAGGCGACGACCCGACCGACACCGGCTTCGAGACGCCGACAGCGTAACTGATTCCAGTTACCACGACACGGTCATCGACAGCGAATTTATCAACGTACGCTCCCAGGATTCGGTATATGGTGCTGGTGGACGACTTCGGCCGCGAGGTAACCGGCGTTCGAATCTCTCTGACCGACCGGTGCAACTTCGACTGCGTCTACTGCCACAACGAGGGGCTGGGCGACACCCGCGGGCCGATGGACGCCTCGGACGAGGAGATGAGCGCCGACGACGTGGTCAGATTTCTCGAAGTCGTCGAGGAGTACGGCGTCGAGAAGGTGAAGTTCACCGGCGGCGAGCCGATGCTCCGCGCGGACCTCGAAGAGATAATCCGGCGGACGCCGGACTCGATGGAGACGTCGCTCACCACCAACGGGACGTTCCTCGGTGACCGCGCCGAGGACCTCGTCGCGGCCGGCCTCGACCGCGTGAACGTCTCGCAGGACGCCCTCGACCCCGAGGCGTTCGCTCAAATCACGAAGTCCGGCGCGTACGACAAGGTGATGGAGGGCGTCAAGGCCGCCGTCGACGCCGGCCTCACGCCCGTGAAGCTCAACATGGTGGTGTTCACGAAGACCGCGGGCCACGTCGAGGAGATGGTCGAGTACGTCGCAGAAAACCCGGGGTTACAGCTCCAACTCATCCAGTATATGCCCGAACTGACGGGCAAGCCGGAGTGGAACATCGACATCGAGCGCGTCCACCGGTGGCTGACCGACCTCGCCGACGAGGTGGAGGTCCGCGATATGCACCACCGCCGCCGCTACTACGTCGGCGAGGGCATGGTCGAAATCGTCGACCCCGTCGAGAACCCCGAGTTCTGCGCCAACTGCCATCGCGTGCGCGTGACGCACGAAGGATACCTGAAGGGCTGTCTCAACCGCAACGACGACCTGCGCCCGATGGGCGAGATGACCCGCGAGGACATCCGCGAGACGTTCGAAGCGGTCGTCGAAAACCGCGTGCCGTACTACGGCGAGTACCTCGTCCGCGACGGCGACGACGGCTGGACGATAAACGAGGAGTACATCGGGGCCTGAGCACGCCCCCTCCGACGCGCGAGTTTTTCCCCTCCGGGGACCTCTCGGGGCGCATGACCGTCACCGGTCGAGCGAGTGGTTCTCGCGACGGACGGAAGCGCCTCCGCGGCGACCGCCGCGACCCACGCGCTGTTTCTCGCCCGCGTCCTCGACGCGTCGCTCCACGCCGTCTCCGCGACCGGCACGCCACAGTCCTCCGCGGCCGAGACGACCGAAACCGAAACCGCCGGAGCGTCCGCCAGCGCCGCCTTCGAAGCGGAGGAAGCCGTCGGCGCGGTCACGCGCCGGGCGCTCCTCGCGGGCGTTCGTCTGACTTCGGAAGTCGTCGGCGGACCGGTCGCGACAGCGGTCGAACGCGTCGTCGGTGACGGCGACCTCCTCGTTCTCGGCCGCCACGGCCGCTCGGGTCCCGGTCGGTTCCTCGTCGGGTCGGTCGCGGAGCGCGTCCTCGACGCGCCGCCGGTTCCGATGCTCGTCGTCCCACCGAGCGCGGGCGACGGCGAGACTTCCGGGCCGCGCGGGTGACGATGAAACGCCGAATCCGTTTGTAGTTCTGTTCAATTTATACGTGCTCGCCACGAACCGTCGCGTATTGCTCGGGCGTCCGGGCGGCCGCAACGGACCGCCCGAACCCCTACAACCCGAACCGTCGCATCCGTTTACCGCTCCCCGGCCGCTGTATCGCACGCGAACTGGCTCCGGCTTCCGACCCCGACCGCGACTCCACCGACGCGTTACGAACGGAACTCTCATGAGCGAATCCCAATCGAGTCCACGTATGTCCGCACTCACGAAACTCCGCCCCTGGCTCGCCGCGATACTCGGCCTCGTCATTACGGGCCTCGGGCATCTGTATCTGCGACGCTGGCGGCGGGCCGCGTTCTGGGTGCTTCTCACGTTCGCGGTGTCCGCGCTGTTCGTTCCGGCGGAGGCGTTCGACCCGCTGACCGGCGGTGCGGTCATCCCGCCGTCGGAGTTCGCCGCGGTGCTCAGGGAACTGGTTCCCATCCTCGTGGTGAGTTTCGCGAGCGTCCTCGACGCCTTCTTCCTCGGCTTGCGGCAGGCCGCGGCGCGGGCGGACCGCCCCGCCGTCGAAGATGCCGAGGAGTCGGCGGCCACCGTCACCGACCCCGTCGCCGACCCCGACGCGGACACCGTTACGTGCCCCGAATGCGGCCGCGAGGTCGACGCCGACATCGACTTCTGTCACTGGTGTACGACCCCTCTCGACGACCCGGCCGACCGCTGAGATGCCACCGCGGGGTCGAAGAGTGCCCCCATCCGCACCCCCGACGGAGTCCACGCCGAACTGGCGCGACCCGACCTTACCGCTCTTTCTCGACGAAGTCGACGACCGCCTGCGCCCCCTGGAAGCCGTCGGCGAGGCGGTCGACGAGTTCGCCGTCTTCGAACAGGAGGAGCGTCGGGACGCTCCGAATCGTGTACCGCTCTGCGACCGACATATCCGTCTGCGGGTTCAGCATCGCGACGACCACGTCGGTTGCTTTCGAGACGTTGCCGAGGACGGGTTCGATGCTCTGACACAGCGTACAGCCCTTCGTGTAGATGTCGAGGAGGACGCGGTCGTGTTCGGCCACGAGGGCGTCGAGTTCCTCGACGGTGTCGATCCGAACGGGCTTCGTCGGCGCGGTCGCGGGCTCTGTCGAACTCATTGCCGGAAATACGTAACCTGAGTTCTTATGATTTTGGAGCGGTGGTGTACCATACCACGATTCGGCGGCGAGCGGCGGTGAATCGGGCTGTCACGCGAGGTTCCTTTCGTGATGTTTAAGTAATGCCCCCGTCTCGTAACGGATGCAATCGATGTAGGGGAATGTCGTCCCCGAGTCCGGAAGGGCGAAACTAACACGACCGAAGTGTTGCGGTAGCCAAGCCTGGCCCAAGGCGCTGGGTTGCTAACTCAGTGGCGTCAAGCCCCCGGGGTTCGAATCCCCGCCGCAACGCTCACAACACGACTTCCAAAGTCATGAGTGCAGAAGAACCACAGGACGGCTCTCCGGAGGAGGAAGAGGACCTCCGTTACTTCATCCGAATTGGTCAGACCGACCTTGACGGAACGAAGACGGTAGAGCGCAGTCTGACGGACATGAAGGGTATCGGCAAGCGCACAGCGCGCATCATCGCCGACGCCGCGGAAGTAAACCGAACGGCGCTGTTCGGTAAGCTCCCCGAAGGCGAGATCGACGCCGTTGTCGATGTCGTCGAGAACTTCGAGGACCACGCCCCCGAGTGGATGGCAAACCGACGGAAGGACTTCTTCTCCGGTGACACCGACCACATCACGGGTTCGGACCTCGAAGAGAAGCGGCGGCATGATATCAACCGCATGAAGATGATCAGCTCCTACAAGGGCGTTCGACACCAGCGCGGCCAGAAGGTTCGCGGCCAGCGGACGAAGTCCACTGGACGTACCGAAGGCACCATCGGTGTCAACGTCGAGGAGATCAAGGAGGCGCAGGCTGAAGAATGACGACGGGTAACAACACCAAGTTCTACGAGACTCCGAACCACCCGTTCCAGGGCGAGCGCATCGCGCAGGAATCGGACCTCCTCTCTCGGTACGGTCTCAAGAACAAGGAAGAGCTCTGGCGCGCGCAGTCCGAACTGCGCAACCTCCGCCGCGAGGCGCGACGCCTCCTCGGCGAGGCCCAGGGTGACGTCGAAGAAGCCGAGTCGCTCGGTGCCGAGTTCATGGCGCGAATGCGCCGCTACGGCATCCTCTCTGCGGAGGACGACATCTCCCAGACGCTGCGTCTCGACGTGACCGACATCCTCGAGCGTCGGTTCCAGACGGTCGCTTACCGCAAGGGGCTCGCACAGACGCCCCAGCAGGCCCGTCAGTTCATCGTCCACGGTCACGTGACCGTCGGCGGTGCGCGGACGACCGTCCCCTCCCGCAAGGTCGAGGTCGACGAAGAGGACACCGTGGCGTTCGACGAAACGTCGAAGCTCGCGGACGAACTGCACCCTGAGCGCGCGGAGGCCCAAGAATGAGCGAATCCGAAACCGGTGACAAGTGGGGCATCGCCCACGTTCACGCATCGTTCAACAACACGCTCATCACGGTGACTGACATCACGGGCGCCGAGACGATTGTCAAATCGTCCGGTGGTTCCGTCGTCAAGCAGAACCGTGACGAGGCATCTCCGTACGCGGCCATGCAGATGGCAGAGAGCGTCGCCGACCAGATTAAGGCGGCCGGTATCGCCGGTCTGCACGTCCGCGTTCGCGGTCCCGGTGGCAACGGTAACAAGAGCCCCGGACCCGGCGCACAGGCAACGATTCGCGCCCTCGCTCGCGCCGGTCTCGAAATCGGTCGCATCGAGGACGTGACGCCGATTCCGCACGACGGAACTCGCGCGCCGAAAAACAGCCGACTCTAACACACCATGGTAAACGACTTCCAGGTCGAGTTCATCGAACGCGAAGACCGACGCGCCCGTTTCGTCGCGCGCGGTCTGACCCCGGCGCTAGCCAACGGCATTCGCCGGGCGATGGTCGCCGACGTGCCGACGTTCTCCATCGACACCGTTCGGTTCGTGGAGAACACCTCGGTCATGTTCGACGAGATGATCGGGCTTCGTCTCGGTCTGGTTCCGTTGACCACGCCTCTCGACGACTTCGAGCCCGGTGACACCGTCACCGTCGCGCTCGAAGTCGACGGGCCGGCAACCGCCTACTCCGGGGACATCGAATCCGCGGACGACATGGTCGTCCCGGCGGACGAGAACATCCCCATCATCGAGCTGAAGGAGGGCCAACGCCTCGAGTTCGAGGCCGACGCCGTCCTCGGCTACGGAAAGGACCACGCCAAGAACCAAGGCGGGGTCGCCGTCGGCTACCGACACCTCCAGCGCGTGGAGGTTGTCGGCGATGCCGGCGAGTTCGATGAACAGGAGCCGAACATCCTCCGCGGCGTCATCGAAGAGGCCGCGGCGGAGCACGCCGAGGGGGACGCCGAAGACGGCGACCTCGTCGCGACGGAGACGTTCGGCAACGACCTGACGGAGCGGTACCCCGGAAAAGAGGTCGAAGTACACGACGTGCCCGGGGCGTTCGTCTTCAGTGTGGAGACGGACGGTTCGTTCGATGTCGACGAGCTCGTGACGCGCGCCGTCGCCTCCTTGGGTGACCGCGCGGCCGAACTCGAAGAGAAGGTCGCACTGTAAGAATGAACACTGCCCCGTCTCAACACCGGCGTTCGCCCGCCCCACGAGGGGTTACAGCCACCGATAGCGTGGCGTGTGACTCCCTCACGGCTGCGGGTCGGACCGAAGGTGTTTTTACGGGGCATGAAGTACAGCGGAATGCTTGCAGGGATAGCCAAGTCTGGCCAACGGCGCAGCGTTCAGGGCGCTGTCTCATAGGAGTCCGCAGGTTCAAATCCTGCTCCCTGCACTCCGCTTTCTCTCTGGAGGTAGACAATGAGTAAGACGAACCCGAGACTCAACAGTCTCATCGCCGAGCTGAAGGCGGTCTCGCGTGAGTCCGGTGCCAACGTCTGGCAGGATGTCGCGGACCGTCTCGAAAAGCCACGGCGCACCCACGCGGAAGTCAACCTTGGTCGTATCGAACGATACGCTCAGGAAGACGAGACCGTCGTCGTGCCCGGCAAGGTGCTGGGTAGCGGTGTGCTGCAGAAGAACGTCACAGTCGCGGCCGTGGACTTCTCGTCCACCGCTCGAAAGAAGATCGAGCAGGTCGGCGACACCGTGACGCTAGAACAACTCGCTGAACAGAACCCCGACGGGTCCAACGTACGGGTGATCCGATGAGCCTCGCAGAATTCGACGCAGACGTCGTCGTCGACGCTCGAAACTGCATCGTCGGTCGCGTCGCCTCGGAGGTCGCACAGCGCGCCCTCGCGGGCGAGACGGTCGCCGTCGTCAACGCGGAAGACGCCGTCATCACGGGCTCGGAAGAGGACGTGATGGCCAAGTACAGAAAGCGCGTCGAAGTCGGTTCGGACCAGGGTCCGTACTACCCGAAGCGTCCCGACCGCATCTTCAAGCGTGCCATCCGCGGCATGCTTCCGTACAAGAAGCCCCGCGGCCGCGAGGCGCTCTCGAACGTCCGCGTCTACGTCGGCAATCCGTACGACGAAGACGGCGAGATGCTCGAAGACACCTCGCTGGACCGCCTTTCGAACATCAAGTTCATCTCGCTCGGAGAGGTCTCCGAGAAGCTGGGTGCTAACGTCACATGGTAACGAACACGTCCGGTAAGAAGAAGACCGCAATCGCCCGCGCCACCGTGCGCGAAGGCGAGGGTCGAGTCCGAATCAACTCCCAGCCGGTCGAGCTGGTCGAGCCGGAGATGGCCCGCCTCAAGATGCTGGAGCCGTTCCGCATCGCAGGCGAGGACCTCCGCTCGCAGGTCGACATCGACGTGCGCGTCAACGGCGGCGGCGTGGCCGGTCAGGCCGACGCAGTCCGCACCGCGCTCGCTCGTGGGCTGGTGCAGTACCTGAACGACGCGGAGCTTCGCGACGCGTACATGGAGTTCGACCGCTCGCTTCTGGTCAACGACGTTCGCCAGTCCGAACCCAAGAAGTGGGGCGGACCGGGCGCGCGCGCTCGTTACCAGAAGTCCTACCGCTGAGGTGATCTAACCATGATGATTCCCGTCCGGTGTTTCACCTGCGGCACAGTGATCGGCGAACACTGGGACGAGTTCAAAGCCCGTGCTCGCGAGGGAGACGAGGACCCCGCTGACGTCCTCGACGACCTCGGGGTCACGCGTGCCTGCTGCCGGCGGATGATGGTGTCGCACAAGGACCTCGTGGACGTCGTATCCCCCTACCAATGATGCAACGGTACAACCGATACGAGAAGGCACGCATCCTCGGCGCACGAGCGCTGCAGGTCTCCTACGGGGCACCGGTTCTCGTCGATTCGGAACAGACAGAACCGATATTAATCGCCGCTGAGGAGTACGACGCAGGTGTACTTCCGTTCACCGTCAAACGAGAGGGTAAGTGACAACATGACTCGAATCACATCCGTAGCTCTGCGCCGCGTGCTCGACTCCCGTGGAAACCCGACGGTCGAAGCCGACGTGCTCACCGAATCCGGTGGGTTCGGTCGCGCTGCGGCCCCCAGCGGGGCATCCACCGGCGAGTACGAGGCAATCGAACTGCCGCCGACCGAAGCCATCGCCGCCGCGCGGCGACACGCCGTTCCCCGACTCGTGGACGAGGTCCACGCGGGCAACCAGCGCGAGGTCGACGCGACGCTCCGCGCCGCCGACGGTTCCGAGAACTTCTCGGAAATCGGCGCCAACAGCGCGGTCGCCATCTCGATGGCGGCGGCCAAGGCCGGTGCCGACGTGCTCGGTGCGCCCCTGTACCAGCATCTCGGCGGCGCGTTCCGCGGCGACAACTTCCCGACGCCGCTCGGGAACGTCATCGGAGGCGGTGAACACGCCAAGGAAGCGACGAACATCCAGGAGTTCCTCGCCGCGCCGGTCGGCGCGCCGAGCGTCTCCGAAGCCGTCTTCGCCAACGCGAAGGTCCACGCCCGCGCGTCCGAGATTCTCGACGAGCGCGGCGTGCCCGCCGCGAAGGGCGACGAGGGTGCGTGGGCACCGCCGGTATCGGACGCCGAGGCGTTCGAAATCATGGGCGAAGCGGTCTCCGACGTCGAGGACGAACTCGGCTTCGAGATCGGCTTCGGTCTCGACATCGCCGCCTCGGAGATGTTCGAAGACGGCGTCTACCACTACGGTGACGAGACGAAGACGACCGACGAGCAGATCGACTACGTCGCCGAGATGGTCGACGAGTACGACCTCGTCTACGTCGAAGACCCCCTCGACGAGAACGACTACGAGGGCTTCGCGGAACTCACAGAGCGCGTGGGCGACCGCACGCTCATCTGCGGTGACGACCTGTTCGTCACCAACGTCGACCGTCTGCAGGACGGAATCGACGTGGGCGCCGCGAACTCCATTCTCATCAAGCCGAACCAGATCGGGACGCTGACCGACGCGTTCGACGCCGTCGAACTGGCTTCCCGAAACGGGATGGACGCCGTCATCTCTCACCGCTCCGGTGAGACCGAAGACGCGACCATCGCACACCTCGCCGTCGCAACCGACGCGCCGTTCATCAAGACTGGCACGGTGCAGGGCGAGCGAACCGCCAAACTGAACGAACTCATCCGCATCGCGGACGACGCAGTATGAGCGACAACGAAAACGACGCGGTGGAGGTCGCCGACGAGGAACCCGAGACGGAGACCGAAGCGGTCGCCGAGACGGAACCCGCCGAGGCCGCCACCGAAGACGAGACAGCAGAGACCGCCGAGGCGGCCGACGACGCCGCCGAGGCCGAAGAAGCAGAGCCGGAACCGGCCTTCGACGAGGACGTCATGCCCGACGAAGACGCCGACCTGCTCATCCCGGTCGAGGACTACCTGGCCGCCGGTGTCCACATCGGTACCCAGCAGAAGACCAAGGACATGGTCCGGTTCATCCACCGTGTCCGCGACGACGGGCTCTACGTGCTCGACGTCAGCCAGACTGACTCGCGAATCCGCACCGCCGCGGACTTCCTCGCGAATTACAGTCCGGAGCAGATTCTGGTCACGTCCTCGCGTCAGTACGGTCGCTTCCCGGCCGAGAAGTTCGCTGACGCCGTCGGCGCTCGCGCCCGCACGGGCCGCTTCATCCCGGGTACCCTGACGAACCCGGACTACGCCGGCTACATCGAACCCGACGTGGTCGTCGTCACCGACCCGATTGGTGACGCACAGGCCGTCAAGGAGGCCATCACGGTCGGCATCCCGGTCATCGCGATGTGCGACTCCAACAACCAGACGTCGAACGTCGACCTCGTCGTCCCGACGAACAACAAGGGTCGACGCGCGCTGTCGGTCGTCTACTGGCTGCTGGCCAACGAGACGCTCGACCGCCGCGGCTCCGACACCGTCTACGCCCTCGAAGACTTCGAGGCGGAACTGTAGTTCGGGACGACCTTTCGATTCGACTTTTCTGACACTCGCCCGGTGAGCGGCGGCGCTGTCGCTCAGCTCGGTGCAGCCACGACGCCACCGACGCGAGTCGAGTCGACGCCACGCGAGACCGCGGCCCCGCGTCCGCCACAAACGGTTTTGTGCGCCGTTCCCATAGCTAAACATATGAGCAAACTCCTCCATCAGCTCACTGTGAGCGAACTCGCGGACCGGTTAGACGCGGGAGAGTCGTTCACCGTGGTCGACACGCGGCCGCCCGAGAGCTTCGAGTCGTGGCACATCGAGGGCGCGGTCAACGTCCCCTTCCACCCCGTCGACGGGCTCGGCGGCGACTGGGACTGGGACCGCGTCGGCGACCTCGTCGGTGAGGGGCCGGTCGTTGCCATCTGCGG
This sequence comes from Haloferax sp. ATCC BAA-644, assembly GCF_000336975.1. Lineage (NCBI taxonomy): Archaea > Methanobacteriati > Methanobacteriota > Halobacteria > Halobacteriales > Haloferacaceae > Haloferax > Haloferax sp. ATCC BAA-644. Next base: position 31,966 of record NZ_AOLF01000027.1, on the reverse strand, counting down.
GAAAGGGCTGTCTTCGACGTCGTTCGGGTTCGAACTGGCCGAACGCGGCTACGACGACGTGGAGGTCGTCAAAGGCGGCATGGAAGACTGGAGCAAGCTGTACGAGGTAGTCGAACTCGACACCGGCGACGACGATTTGTTCGTCGCGCAGGTCCAGCGCCGCGCAAAGGGCTGTCTCGGCTACGTCGTCGGCTCGCGGTCGGCCCGCGAGGCGGTCGTCGTGGACGCCACCCGGCAGATTCACGAGTTCGAACTCGTCGCCGCCGACGCCGGGATGACGGTCGCTGGTGTGCTCGACACGCACGTCCACGCCGACCACGTCTCCGGGGGACGGGCGCTTGCCGACCGCCTCGACGTGCCGTACTACCTCGGGTCGGAGGCGACCAACCGCGACGTAGCCTACGAGTTCACCGCGCTGGACGACGGCGGGACGCTGGCCGTCGGCGACTACGATATCGAGGCGATGTACGCGCCGGGGCACACCTCGGACATGACGAACTACCTCGTCGACGGTCGGTTCCTCCTCACCGGCGACACGCTGTTCGTCGAGTCGGTCGGCCGGACGGAGCTCCAGTTCGGTGATTCGGACGCCGCGACGGGGGCGGAACTCCTCTACGAGACGCTTCACGACACGCTGTTGTCGCTGCCCGACGAGACGCGCGTCCTCCCCGGCCACGTCTCCGTCGGGGCGGACGGGCGCTACGGCGTCGCCGCGCCGGGCGAACTCGTGAGCGCGACGCTCGTCGACCTGCGCGAGGGACTCGATTTGCTGTCGATGGACGAGTCGGCGTTCGTCGCCCGCGTCACCGAGGACACGCCCGAGAAGCCCGCGAACTACGAGCGCGTCATCGACATCAACACCGGGCGGGCCTCGGTCGGCGGCGAGGAGGAGGCGACTGAACTCGAACTCGGACCGAACAACTGCGCCGCCTGAGCCGACCGTCCGGCATCGGTCGGTGATTCGAGGCTTTTCAGGGCGGTATCGGTCGGTTCAGGACAGTTCGACCGCGCCTAACCGGCCGTCGAACAGGTCGTGGTCGAACCACGCCATGCGCCGGTCGCTGTATCGAATCTCGGGACCGAGCGACAGCGCGGTGCGCGCGCGGTCGAGGTCGGTGACGCCGACGAGGAACGCACACGGTCCCTCACCGACCTCGTCGATGCGCGCGTCGAGCGCGCCGTCCCCGGGTTCGCACAGGGCGAGCGGCGTGCCCGGAAGCGTGGCGAACTCGGGAAACGGGCCGTTGATATCGACCGGCGAGGGGTACCGGTGTCGCCGGGCGAACAGCGCCGCGGTCGCCTCGCGGTCGCGGGTGGCGACGACGACGGTCTGGAGGCCGCGAAGCGACGCGTTCGGCGCGGCCTCCGGAACGCGGTAGCCCCGCGGGGTGCGGTCGTGAATGAAAAAGGGGAGTCGCTGGTCCGACCCCTCGAAACACATGTCCCACTCGACGAGGCGGCCGTCCGGTCGGGCGCGGGAGGCCTCGTGCGGGCCGTCGACGGGGAGGCCGGCGTCGATGGCGGTCTTGGCGCTGGCGGCGGCGTCGTCGGTCTCCAGACACCACGCCGCGGGGCCGGCGTCGGCAGCGAGGTAGTCGGGCCAGAAGCCGGCGTCCGTGGCGTCGGTCCCGAGCGTCGGCGCGATGAGTTCGAGGTACGACCCGTCGGGGAACGGCACGACGGCCATGTGGGTCGTCCCGGTCCCGTGTTCGCCGCCGTACGTCGGCGTCAGTCCGACCTCGTTCGCGGCCGCCCGGAGTTCGTACAGTTCGGTCCCACCGAACGCGACGTGGTCGATGGTTCGGTCCATACGCCTTCCACGTCCGACTCGGTATAGTGCTTGGGGGCGGTCCTGTCCGCGAGTTAGCGAGTCAGACTCCCCCGACCGAAGCGTTTTGCGTCCGGCCCCCCCACGGTACGGTATGAACCTCTTTCGGAGCGTCAGAGCGGTCGCGGACGCTTCGGCGACCGGCTCCGGCACCATCGACTGGGACGCCGTTGCCGAGGCCGCAAAAGCCGCGACTGACCCCGGTTCGCTCGACCTCACGGACGCCGAACGCGCGGGCTACGCCGCCGATGTCCGCGACGCGCGCGACCGCCTCGCGGCCGTCGCCGAGGTGGAGTTCGACGTGCCCGAGGTCGTCGAAGTCCAGAACCGACACCACTGGATAGACGCGAACGTGGCGACGTTCCGCCGGGTGATGGTCCCGTTCGAGGAACACGGCCCCACCGTGTTCCCCGGGTTCACGCGCGCCGTCAACACCGGTTCGTTCGCGTTCGTCCTCTCGTTTCTCGGCAACAACGTCCTCGGGCAGTACGACCCGCTGCTCCTCGCCGACGGCGACGACGACCACGGCCTGTACTTCGTCCACCCGAACATCCGCCGGGTCGCGGACAGCCTCGACGTGGACTACCCGCGGTTCCGCCGCTGGATCGCCTTCCACGAGGTGTCGCACGCCGCGGAGTTCGGCGCGGCCCCGTGGCTCTCGACGCATCTCGAATCGCGGATGCAACGCGGGGTCGACGCCCTCGTCGACGGCGACCTCGACCGCGACGCCTTCCGCGAACTCGACACGGCGATGACGGCCGTCGAGGGCTACGCGGAACTGCTGATGGACCGGGCGTTCGACGACGACTACGAGGACCTCCGCCGGAAGCTCGACGAGCGTCGGCAGGGCGGCGGCCCGGTCGCCAAACTCGCGCGTCGGCTCCTCGGACTCGGCCTCAAGCGCCGGCAGTACGAACGCGGCGCTCGCTTCTTCGAGCACGTCGCCGACGAGCGCGGCGTCGCCGCCGCCTCACGGGTGTGGGACCACCCCGAGAACTTACCGACCGACGCGGAACTGGACGCCCCCGAGCGATGGGTCGCCCGGGTGTCGCCCTGAGGGAGGTGTCGCTACCGGCGGTTCACCGCGGTGAACTCGCGGCTCCACCGCCGCAGATACCACGTGAGGAGCCCCCCGATGACCACCCCACAGAGCAGCGCGACTGCGGCCTGAACGAGCGTCGCCCCCGCCTGCACGGCGACGAGCGCGGCCGACGCGCCGACCAGCAGGATGAAGCCGATTTTGAGTCGGCTGTTGGCGAGTCGCGTCTCCTCGTCGCTCATGCTCGAACCGACCATCGTCCCTCCGAAGTCGCGCCGTGCGGGGGGTGCCGCGATCGCCCGCCGAGCCTATCGTCCATATCCGTGTATTGGATGCCGAGGGCTTGAAACCGAGGTTCTCACTGGAAGCCGCGGTCGACGCCGTCGGACTCGATGAGGTCGTCGAGGTCCGACGAGAGCAGTTCGTCGGCGTCCGTGAACTCCTCCGCGAGGTCGTCGAGGCGGTCGGGCCGGGCGTCGAACTCGTAGTCCATCGGGCCGAACGCCGGACTGTCGAGCGCCTCCATCACGTCGGTGAAGAGGTCGTCGGCGGTGGTCGGCGCGTCAGCGTGGACCTTCACGGTCTCTTCGAGCCGTCGCGCCATCGAGTCGGCCTGCGACTCGTCTTCGGGCGGCTGCTGGACGGCGAACCTGCCGGCGTCGTCCTCGCCGTCGCCGCGCCGACGCGGGAACAGCGGGTCGAGGTCGTCGTCGATGCGGCGGGCGACGCGAGCGCCGACGCCGCGGACCTCGTAGGGGTTCTTCGCGTACGTCTTCAGTTGGTAGACACCGGCGTTGGGATGGGCGAGAAAGAGGTCCTCGCCGAGGCTCCGGCGGCGACTCCCCGCGACGGCCCGCCACGCGTCGGGGTCGCGGTCGCGGCCGTCGTCGACGACCTCCGAGAGGATGTCTTGCCACTCTCTGACGCGCATACGTGGGGGTAACGCGCGGGAGCGAAAGAGCGTGACGGTCGCGGGGGGTTCGGGTGCGCCCCGTCGCAGGCGCACGTCCGATCCCCGGGTTCCACCGACGGCTATTTGCCCGCGCCTCACCGACGGTTTCGACGTGAACCTTCGCGGTCCGCTCGTCGAGGTCGGCGAGCCGCGCGACGTCGAAACGAAGTACGGCGAGCGCTCGCTGGCGGAGGTGACGCTCCGCCCCGAACGCGGCACGGGCGAGCCCGTGACCGTCACCCTTTGGGGGAAGTGGACCCACGCCGCCGAGCACGCCGAACCGGGCATGGACATCCTCGTCACCGACGCCGAGGAGTCGGAGTACCGCGGCGAGACGACGTACTCGACGGGCTCCGAGTCGTTCGTCGTCGTCGAACCCGACTTCCTCGTGGACGTGACCGACATCCGCTCGTGGGTGCAGTGCTCGCGGATGTACTACCTGAACAAGCTCTCGGGCATTCCGCTGAACTACCCGGTGGTGAAAGGGACCATCGTCCACGACGTGTTCGGCGACCTCCTCCGCGGCCGCGACCTCGACTCGTCCATCGACGAGCGCATCGACGAGCGCGGCCTCGAACTCGGCCTGCTCGGCCGCGAGGTCGACGAGGTCGCGGACGAGGTGCGCCGCAACGCCGCCGCCATCGAGGGCTGGCTCTCGCAGGGCGTCCTCACCGACGAAGACGAGTGGCGCTCGGAGTACACCCTCATCTCACCGACGTTCGGCATCAAAGGCCGCGCCGACGCCCTCCGCCGGGGGTCGCCCGTCGAACTCAAGACCGGCAAGAACCTCAACCGCGACCCGCGGTTTCAGGACAAGATTCAGGCCGCCTCCTACGCGCTCATCCTCGAAGAGCGGGGCGTGCCGGTCGATACGGGGACGCTCCTCTACACGAAGAACACGACGCTCGACCGCACCGAGGAGTCCGGCGACCTCTCGCCGGCGAAGGACTTCTCCATCGGCCGCGGCCTCCTCGAGTTCGTCGTCCGCACCCGCAACGAAATCGCGGCGATGGAACACGACGCGTCGGTGCCGACCGGCTACGAGGTGAACTCGAAGTGCGAGTACTGCTTCGAGAAAGACACCTGTATGGTCGTCTCCGGCAGGCTCGACCAGGAATCGAAAGCCGGCGCAATCGGCACCCCGGTCCCCGAGGACGAACGCGACTACTTCGACCGCTTCTACCGCGCCGTCGAGGAGGAGCGCCGGGCGGTCCACAACGAGTACCGCAAACTCTGGGACCAGAGCGCCGAGGAGCGCGCCGACGACGACCGGGCGCTCATCGGCCTCGAACCCCTCGGCCGGACCGAACGCCCCGACGGTACGTGGGAACTCCGGGCCAAACAGACCGACGACGCGGTGTCGAAACTCCGGGCGGGCGACGTGGCGCTCGCCAGCGACGGCCACCCCGTCGAGGGCCACGCCGAACTCGCGCGCATCGTCGAACTCGGCGACGAAATCGTCGTCACGACCGACGAACCCGTCCCGCTCCGCCGCCTCGACGTCTACCCCTCCGAACTCACCGTCGACCGCCTGCTCACCGCGCTCCACGACGCGGTGCTCAAGGGTTCGCCCGACCGGAAAGACGTGCTGTTCGGCCGCCGCGACCCCGAGTTTGCGGACCGGTCTGCGGGCCGAACGTTCATCGACAACAACGACGCCCAGGACGACGCGGTGCGCCTCGCGGTCGACGCCGACGACCTCGCGCTCATCCACGGGCCGCCGGGGACGGGCAAGACCTACACCATCGCCCGGACCATCCGCGCGCTCGTCGGAGACGGCAACCGCGTCCTGCTGTCGGCCTTCACGAACCGCGCGGTCGACAACGCGCTCGAAGCCCTGCGCGACCAGGGGTTCGACGATATCGTCCGCGTCGGCACCGAATCGGGCGTCCGCGAGGACATGCAGGACGTACGCCTCTCGCGGAGCGGCGACCCGAACGCGCTCGCCGCCGCCCTCCGCGACGCGCCGGTCGTCGCCGCGACCACCGCCTCCTGCGGGTCGCGCGTGATGCGCGAGCAGTCGTTCGACGCCGCGCTCGTCGACGAGGCGTCGCAGATAACCGAACCCGGGACGCTCGCCGCCGTCAACCTCGCAGACCGGTTCGTCCTCGTCGGCGACCACAAACAGCTGCCGCCGGTCGTCCGCGCCGAAAACGACCTCCAGACATCGCTGTTTCAACGGCTCATCGAGACGTATCCCGACGCCTCGGTCATGCTCGACCGCCAGTACCGCATGTCCCAGCGGATTCAGGCGTTCGCCTCGAAGGAGTTCTACGACGGCGCGCTCCGCCCGGCGACGGGCGCTGTCGCCGCCCAGCACCTCCGGGACCTCGGCGTCGACACCGCGGACCTCCCCGCCGAACTCGCGGGCCAAGTCGCCTTCGTCGACCCCGACGGCCGGTGCGTCGGCAACACGAACCCCGTCGAGGCAGACCGCGTGGCGGAGGTCGTCGCCGCCTACGAGGCCGCCGGCGTCGACGCCGACGATATCGGCGTTATCGCGCCGTTCCGGGCGCAAGTCGCGGAAATCTCCCGCCGAACCGACGCGACCGTGGACACGGTCGACCGGTTCCAGGGCTCCTCGAAGGAGGTCATCGTCGTCTCCTTTGTCGCCACCGGCGAGTTGGACGGCCCGCTGTTCGAGGACCACCGCCGCATCAACGTCGCGTTGACGCGGGCGAAGAAGGCGCTGTGTCTCGTCGGCGACGCCGACGCGCTCGAATCCGACCCGTTCTACGACCGGATGCTCGCGTGGGCGCGGCGGTAGGCGTCTCCGCGGCTCCTCGGCCGCGAACCGCCGGCCCGTCGCCCTGTCGCCCCGTCAGCTCACGTCGATGTCGAGGTCCGCCTCATCGTCGTTGATTTCGGCTTTGACGCGCTCGTGGAACTCCCGGAGCGCCGCGCTCTCGTCTTCGGCGAGGACCACGTCACTCGCGGTCAGCGTGGCGAGGCCGAACGCCCGCGGCGTCGGCGACGAGACCTGCTGGCCGACCACGTCCACGTCGCCCGCCTGAATCGCCGCTATCGCGTCCTCGATGGCGGCGAGGTTCAGTTTGTCTTCGAGAATCTCGCGGTAGGTCTCTTCTATCACCGCGAACTCGTCGAGGTCCTGCGCGAACGACAGCAGCATCTCAGAGGAGACCTGCTGTTGGGCGGCGGACTTCTCGTAGCCCTTGTAGCGCTTGAGAATCATGAGCGAGCGCGTCGCGTTGATGCGGAAGTAGCGCTTCAGGAGGTCGGTCCCGTCGAGGGCGGCCCGCAGGTCGGCTTCGACCGCCTCGGGCGTGAGGTCGCGGAGGACGCCCGCGAGGTCGACTTTTCGGTTGAGCGGCATCGAGAGCGAAAAGCCGTTGTCGGCGACGGCGACCTGCACGTTCGCGTTCGTCCGGCGGGCCGCGTGGTACGCGAGGAGCCGCGAGAGACCGTCGTTGAACCGCCGGCCGTAGGTGCAGTGGACGTAGAACTGCCGGCGGTAGGCCTCGCGGTCGAGTTCGGTCTCCACGACGAGCCTGTCGGGGGTCGCCACGCTCTCGGGGCCGGCGTATCTGACCTGTTCGTCGAACATCCGGGTGACGGCGCGCACGCTGTTCTCGTCGAGCGGGAACTCCCGGAGCCACGACCTGACGGCGGGCGCGCCGCCCGCGTCGAGGCGGTCCACGAGGGCGGCCTGAAACGCCGCGAGTTCGCGGCCGAGGTCGTACGAAAGCGGCAGGCGCTCGGAGAACCACGAGGGGACCGTCGGGCGCTGTGCGGTGCGGTCGACGTACACCTTCGACCCGCGGCGGTAGCGGTAGGCGAAGTGGTCGCCGCCGAGGACGAACACGTCGCCTTTCTCCAGCGTGTCGAGGTAGCCCTCGTCGAGCGTGCCGACCCACTGGTCGGCTCCGCGGACCAGCACGTCGCAGGTGAAGGAGTCGGGAATCGTGCCGATGTTGGTCATGTAGATGACGCGGGCCATCCGGCCGCGCTTGCCGATGAGGGGTTCGCCCACGGGGAACTCCTCGTAGTGGTGTTCGCCGTCCGGTGGGTCGTTGGTGTCGCGCCAGATTTTCGCGTAGACGTTCTTGTCTTCGAGGCCGTCGTAGTCGGCGGTGAGATAGCGGAACAGGCGCTCGAAGTCGTCGTCCGAGAAGTTCCGATAGGGGTAGGCTCGCCGGAGCGTCTCGCGGAGTTCCGACTCGGGGCGAATCGCGTTGATTGCCATCCCGTACACCTGCTGGGCGGCCACGTCGACGGCGTTCTCGGGGATGAACACGCGGTCGACGAAGCCGGATTCGGCCTTCGAGAGCATCACCGCGCACTCGACGAGCTCGTCCCTGTCGAGGGCGATGACGCGGCCCTCGACCGTCTGGCCGAGTTGGTGGCCCGCGCGGCCGACCCGCTGGAGGAGCGCGGCGACCGACTTGGGTGAGCCGACCTGCACCACGAGGTCGATGTGGGGCATGTCGATGCCGAGTTCGAGGCTCGTGGAGGTGGTGACGACGCGCAGCTCGCCGGCCTTCAGCTTCGATTCTATCTCCTGTCTGCGCTCTTTCGAGAGGCTGCCGTGGTGACAGCCGGAGTTCGACTCGTCGATGCCGTCGAACCCCTCGCGGAGGTTGTGAAGGACGCGCTCCGCGCCCGACCGCGTGTTGGTGAACACGAGCGTGTTCGTGTGCGAGGCGACGAGGTCGTGCAGGCGGTCGTAAAACCGGCTCTGGACCTCGCTTCGGGGCGTCCGAATCAGGTCGTCTGTCGGACACTCCAGTCGCACGTCGAAGTCGCGGACGAACCGCGTGTCCACGAGTTCGTAGTTGCGCGGCTCGCCGTCTTCGCGGCCGACGAGGAACTCCGCGACCGTGTCGAGCGGTTCGACGGTGGCCGAACAGCCGATGCGCGTCGGCGACGACGTGGCGAGGTCCTCCAGTCGCTCTAACGACACCGACAGATGCGTGCCGCGTTTGTTCTCCGCGAGGCTGTGAATCTCGTCGACGACGACGTACTCGACGGTTCGGAGCTTCTCTTTGAACTTCGGTGAGTTGAGCAGAATCGCCAGCGTCTCGGGCGTCGTGTTGAGGATGTGCGGCGTCTCCGAGAGCATCTTCTGGCGGTCCGCCGAGGAGGTGTCGCCGTGGCGGATGGCGTGTCTGATGTCGACCGTCTCGCCGCGGTCGGCGGCGATGTCGGCGATGCCCTCTAACGGCTCGGTCAGGTTCCGGTGGATGTCGTTGGCGAGCGACTTCAGCGGCGAGACGTAGAGGCAGTACACCGAGTTGTCGAGGCCGTCCGGCGACTCGCGCTCGCGGCGGAACAGCTCGTTGATGATGGCGGTGAAGGAGGCGAGCGTCTTGCCGGACCCCGTCGGCGCGCAGATGAGAGCGTTGTCGCCGTCGTGGATGTGCGGGATAGCTCCGCGCTGGGGTGGAGTGAAAAAGCCGCCGTTGCCGGGGACGAACTCACCGAATCGGTCGACCCACCACTCCTGGACGGCGGGCTCCAGCAGGTCGAGCACGTCCTCGTCGGCGACCGACACCGACTCGGGGTCGAACTCGTAGTCGCCGCCTCTCGACGCGAGAAGCGAGCGGCCGCGCCGGGTCATTACCTCGGGGTTAGCCTGCGCGGGTATGAGGGTTGTGCCTGTGCCCGCGGCGGCCGACCCGACGAGCACAAGGACTAACGCCGCCGCCGTGGTAGCTCTGCGCATGCGCGTCACGTTCCTCGGCACCGGCAGCGCGATGCCCGTCACCGGCCGCGCCCAGACCGGACTCCTCCTCGAATCGGACGGCAACGCCCTCCTCGTGGACTGCGGGTCGGGCGTCCTCGCCCGCCTCGCCGAGACGGAAGTCGGCTACGAGGGCGTCTCGTCGGTCCTCCTCACGCACCACCACCTCGACCACGTCTCGGACCTCACGGCGCTCGTGAAAGCCCGGTGGCTCGCCGGCGCTGACAGCCTCGAAATCGTCGGGCCGGAGGGGACCGAGGAACTGGTCGAGGGGCTGTTCGACGTCCACGACTACCTAAAGGGCCGCCTCGACGTGCAGGTCCGGGAGGTCGGCCCGACCGAGTTCGGCGTCGCCGGCTTCGACGTGTTGGGCTTCGAGGTCCGCCACTCGATGCCGACGCTCGCCTACCGCTTCAGCAACGAGCGGGGGGAGGCCGACTTCGTCTTCTCGGGCGACACCGAGGCGTTCTCGGCCCTCGGCGACTTCGCCGACGGCGCGAGCGTCCTCGCGCACGACTGCTCGTTTCCCGACGACGTGGACGTGTCGAACCACCCGACGCCGTCGCAGGTGGGCGAGGCGCTCGCCGGGCGGGACATCGATTCGGTCTACCTGACGCATCTCTACCCGCACGCCGACCGCGTCACCGACGACCTCCGGGCGAGCGTGAGCGAACGGTTCGACGGCGAGGTTCGGGTCGCAAAAGACGGGCTGGTCGTCGAACTCTGAGTCCGAGTCCGAATCCGAGTCCGACGCCGACTACTCGCTACTCCCGCGGATGACGGTGCCCGGCGACTCGCCGGCGACGAACGCCGACAGTCCCTCGGGGCCGAAGACGTGCGCCGGCGCGCCGAGCGCGAGCAGTTTTCGCACTTTCGCGGCCATGCCGCCGGTCACGTCGGTGGAGTCCGACCCGCCGAGCGCGTCCGCCGCGTCCGCGAACGCCGTAATCTCGGGAATCACGTCGCCGTCGGCGTCGAGCACGCCGGGGACGGTCGAACAGAGGCCGACGCGGTCCGCGCCGAGCCCCGACGCGAGCGACACCACGAGGTCGTCGCCGCTGACGATGGTCGCGCCCTTGCCCGCGTGCGCGACGACATCCCCGTGGAGGACCGGGACGAAGCCCTCGTCGAGCATCGTCTCGGTCGCCGCGAGCGGAAGCGCCAGCGAGCCGTCGGTCTCGCGCGCGCCGACCGAAAGCGGGTGGACCGGCAGGGCCGCGACGCCGCGCTCTTCGAGGGCGTCGAGGACGGCGTCGTTGAGGCGCTTCATCGCGTCGTGGATGGCGCGGACGCCGCGGGCGTCGTGACTGCCGGTCTCCGAGGAGACGCCGTGTTCGGCGGCGTGGTGGTGGCCGAAGCTCCCGCCGCCGTGGACGACGACGACGCGGTCCGATTCAGCGAGGGTCGCGACCGCGTCCGCGGCGGCCGCCAGTCCCGCCTCGTCGACCGTCTCCGGTTCGTCCTTGTCGGTGACGACGCTCCCGCCGAGTTTGAGGACGACGAGGCTCACGCCGAGTCCGCCCCCGTCTCCGTCCCGTTCCCGTCGTCGGGGGAGCGCTCGCGCTCAGCCTCGACCTCGGCGTCCGCGTCCGGCGGCACCTCGACTCTGACGCCCTCGGTGGCGAGTTCGGCGCGGAAGGCGTCCTCGCAACCGGGGGTGAACCGGAGCGCGGTCTGCGTCTCGGGCGTCGGGTCCAGGGAGACGATACAGCCGCCGCCGCCCGCGCCGGTCAGTTTCGCGCCGTACGCGCCGGCCTCGCGGGCGGCCCACACCATCGAGTCGAGCGAGCGCGAGGAGACGCCGAGGGCTTCCAAGAGGCCGTGGTTGAAGTTCATGAAGCGGCCGAGTTCGGAGAGGAGTTCTTCGGGCGGGTCGTCGGCGTCGGGGTCCGCCTCGGCCAGCAGTTCCTCGCCCCGGCGGACGATGTCACCGACGGTCGAGACGGTGTCGGCGGCGAAGTCGTACTCCTCGCGGAGCGCGCGGACGCCGGAGACGAGCGCGCCGGTGTCGCCCGCGCCGCCGTCGAAGCCGATGACGAACGGGAGCGGCGGCGCATCGATGGTCCGGCAGTCATCGCCCTCGACGCGGACGGCCCCGCCCATCGCGGAGCAGAAGGTGTCGGCGCGGGAGGCCTGTCCGTCTTGGACCTCGTGTTCGGCTTGGTAGGCGCGTTCCGCGAGTTCGCGGGGCGCGAGTTCGACGCCGAGTTCGCGGGTCGCGGCGTCGATGCCGGCGACGACGACCGCCGCCGAGGAGCCGAGGCCGGCCCCGAGCGGGATGTCGCTTTCGACGGTGATGTCGAAGCCGGCGTCGGGCGCGTCGGCGGCGTCGCGGGCTTGGTCGACCGCGGCGTCGATGTAGCCCATCGCGGCCTCCACGAGCGGTGCCGGAACGTCCACGTCGGGCCGGTCGCCGGTCGAGCCGCGGTACTCGACGGTGAAGCCGTTGAGACTCAGGTCCTCGGCGCGGACGCGGACGTGGTCGTCCTCGCGGGCGGCGACGGTGACGGTCGCCCGGCGCTCGACCGCGCAGGGGACCGCCGGCTCGCCGTAGACGACTGCGTGCTCCCCGAACAGGTACACCTTGCCGGGAGCGCTCGAAACGGTCATACCCCGGAGTTGCTACGGGATTCGCTTAAGGGTATCCGACCGCGGTCGAACACGGGGCCGGTCGTCGGGGTGGGCGGTCAGTGGGAACGGTCGTAGAAAAACGGTGTTCGGAGCCGCCGGTTCAGGCGTCGATTTCGACTTCGTCGCGCTCGTCTGCGTCGTCGTCGAGGTCGGCCAGTTCGTCGAGGTCGTCGTCACCCCGGATGTAGCGGACCGCCGCCGCGATGCCGACGAGGAGGACGAACCCGACGAGCAGCGCCATACCGGGGCCGCCGCTCGACTCGGATTCGTCGGTCTCGTCGGCGTCGAGCTCCGCGTCGTAGTCGTCGTGCGATTCGTCGTCGGCGTCGGTGAGGGCGTCGACGCCCTTGGAGAGGAGCGGCGCGCTGTTGGTCGGACTGAACTCGAAGCCGTCGTGCAGGTGAACCTCGAAGAGGGTGAAGTCGGCCATACCCATCAGTACGCTCACAAGATGGATATGCCTTGTGGCGACGGACTGATGCGGGCCGTCTCGGGCCGCCGCGGGACGCCGCGAGCCACGACGCCCTGCTCGGCTTCCGGTGTGGTGTGCTGGAGTCGCTGTGTTCTTGTTTCGCCGCCCCCGAACGTCCCGTATGGACGACGACCGACGCGCCTTCCTCGAAGACCTGCTCACCACACCCAGTCCGTCCGGCTACGAGGTCGCCGGCCAGCGCGTGTGGGTGGACTACGTCTCGCAGTTCGCCGACGACGTGACGGTCGACGACTACGGCAACGCCGTCGCGGTCCACGAGGGAACCGGCGAGGACCCGGAAATCGCCTTCACCGGCCACGCGGACCAAATCGGCTACATCGTCCGCGACATCGACGACGACGGTTTCGTCCGTATCGGCCCCATCGGCGGCGCGGACCGCACCGTCTCGAAGGGCCAGCATGTGACGGTCCACGGCGACGACGGCGACGTGGCGGGCGTCATCGGCCAGACCGCCATCCACCTCCGCGACGTGGGCAGCGAGGAGTACGACGACCTCGAAGAGCAGTTCGTCGATATCGGCGCGACGAGCAAGGGCGACGCGAAGGACCACGTCGAAGTGGGCGACCCCGTGACGGTCGAAGCGCGGGTCCGCGACCTCGCGGGCGACCGCGTCGCGGCCAACGGGATGGACAACCGCGTCGGCACGTGGTCGGCCGCCGAGGGGCTGCGCGCCGCCGTCGAGGCCGACGTGGATGCGACGGTGTACGCCGTCAGCACCGTCCAGGAGGAAGTCGGCGTGCAGGGCGCGAAGATGGTCGGCTACGACCTCGACCCCGACGCGATGGTCGCCGTCGACGTGACCCACGCCACGGACAACCCCGACGTGCCCGGCAAGCGCAAAGGGCCAGTCGAACTCGGTGAGGGACCGGTCGTCTCCCGCGGGAGCGCGAACCACCCGAACGTCGTCGCGCTCGCCCGCGACGCGGCCGGAGAGGCCGACATCGGCGTGCAGTTGCAGGCCGCCGGCATCCGCACGGGAACCGACGCCGACGCCTTCTACACGAGTCGCTCCGGCATCCCCTCGCTCAACATCGGCATCCCGAACCGCTACATGCACACGCCCGTGGAAGTCGTCTCCACGAGCGACCTCGACGACGTGGCCGAACTCCTCGGGTCGATGGCCGCGCTCGCGGGCGACGTGGAGTCGTTCGGCGTCGAACTGTGAGCGTTCCCGTCGACCCGTCGGCTGGCGGGCGGTGACTCCGCCATCTGTGCGTAGTTGTCGCACACGCCTCCGGCCGAAAGAAAACCGTTAAAAGTCGCCACACGGTGTTTCCACGTATGGCTGGAACTATCGAAGTACTCGTTCCCGGCGGGAAGGCGAACCCCGGTCCGCCGCTCGGCCCGGAACTCGGCCCGACCCCCGTCGACGTGCAGGACGTCGTCAACGACATCAACGACCAGACGGCTGCCTTCGACGGCATGGAAGTCCCCGTCACCGTCGAATACGACGACGACGGCTCGTTCAGCATCGAAGTCGGCGTCCCGCCGACGGCGGCGCTCATCAAGGACGAAGTCGGATTCGACACCGGCAGCGGCGAACCCCAGGAGAACTTCGTCGCCGACATGTCCATCGAACAGCTGAAGAAGGTCGCAGAGCAGAAGTCCTCTGACCTGCTCTCGTACGACCTCAAGAACGCCTCGAAGGAGGTCGCCGGGACGTGTGCGTCCCTCGGCGTCACCATCGAGGGCGAAGACGCCCGCACGTTCAAACAGCGCATCGACGGCGGCGACTTCGACGACCACTTCGACGACGAGTAATCGTCTCGGAACCGTCTCGGCGGTTCGAACCGCCCTTTCCGTCGGGCCGAGTCGACTCGGCCCGCTTTCTTCTCTCCACTGACCCGATTCGACCCGGAGCGGCCCGACCGTCGACGACCTCACATCGCTCGCGTGCTCGCCAGCCCGCATGTGTGGCTGTGGCACGCGAAACCCCCGAATTCGAGGGTTTCGGTTCCCGTAGTTCGACGGACTTAAGTTGAGCCTACTCGTCCTGCCGGACGAGGCAGGCAGTAGCCTGTTTCACTGACCCGTAGGAGCAATCCTGCGTACTACGGAGGTGAATAATGGCAGACACAATAGTTGACGCAGTCTCTCGCGCTCTCGACGAGGCACCCGGGCGGAACTTCCGCGAAACGGTTGACCTCGCCGTGAACTTGCGAGACTTAGATCTTAACGACCCGTCGAAGCGTGTCGACGAGAGCATCGTGCTCCCGTCTGGCACCGGCCAGGACACCCAGATTGTGGTGTTCGCGACCGGTGAAACCGCGCTCCGCGCAGAGGATGCCGCCGACGAAGTTCTCGGGCCCGATGAGCTCGAAGACTTCGGCGACGACACCGATGCGGCGAAAGACCTTGCCGACGAGACCGACTTCTTCGTTGCCGAGGCTGGACTGATGCAGGACATCGGTCGCTACCTCGGTACCGTGCTCGGTCCCCGTGGTAAGATGCCGACCCCGCTTCAGCCCGACGACGACGTCGTCGAGACGGTGAACCGGATGAAGAACACGGTGCAGCTCCGCTCGCGTGACCGTCGGACGTTCCACACGCGCGTCGGCGCAGACGACATGACGCCCGACGAAATCGCGGAGAACATCGACGTCATCGTCCGTCGTCTCGAAGCGACGCTCGAAAAGGGCCCGCTCAACATCGATTCCGTCTACGTGAAGACGACGATGGGGCCGTCCGTGGAGGTGCCCGCATGAGCGAATCCGAGGTTCGGCAGACCGAGGTCATCCCGCAGTGGAAGCGCGAAGAGGTCGACGAGCTCGTCGACTTCATCGAATCCTACGAATCCGTCGGCGTCGTCGGCGTCGCGGGCATTCCGAGCCGCCAGCTTCAGTCCATGCGCCGCGAGCTTCACGGCTCGGCCGCCGTGCGCATGAGCCGGAACACGCTCGTGAACCGCGCGCTCGACGAAGTCAACGACGGCTTCGAGGAGCTCAAGGAGTACATCGCCGGGCAGGTCGCCCTCATCGGCACGAACGACAACCCGTTCGCCCTGTTCAAGGAGCTTGAGGCGTCGAAGACGCCCGCGCCCATCAACGCCGGTGAAGTCGCCCCGAACGACATCGTCATCCCCGAGGGTGACACCGGTGTCGACCCGGGTCCGTTCGTCGGCGAACTCCAGCAGGTCGGGGCGTCCGCCCGCATCATGGACGGCTCGATCAAGGTGACGGAAGACTCCAACGTCCTCTCCGAGGGCGAGGAAGTCTCCGAGGAACTCGCGAACGTCCTGGCGGAACTCGGCATCGAGCCCAAGGAGGTCGGTCTCGACCTCCGCGGCGTCTTCTCCGAAGGCGTCCTGTTCGAGCCCGACGAACTCGCCATCGACGTGGACGAGTACCGCGCCGACATCCAGTCGGCCGTCTCCGCCGCGACGAACCTCTCTGTCAACGCGGTCTACCCGACCGCCCAGACCGCGCCGACGCTCATCGCCAAGGCGACGAGCGAGGCCAAGGCCGTCGGTCTGTTCGCCAACATCGAGAGCCCGGACTTCATGCCCGAGCTCATCTCGAAGGCGGACGCCCAGCTTCGGGCGCTCGCGGCGAACATCGACGACGAAGAGGCGCTTCCCGAGGAACTCCGCGGCGTGTCCGCGGCTGACACGGGTGCCGCCGAGGAAGAAGAATCGACTGACGAAGAAGCAGCGGACGCCGACGAGGCAGACGCCGACGCCGACGAAGACGCCGCCGACGACGACGGCGACGACGAAGACGCTGGCGACGCCCTCGGCTCCCTGTTCTAACAACACACAAGGTACACAACAATGGAATACGTCTACGCTGCGCTCATCCTGAACGAGTCGGACGAAGAGGTCAACGAAGAGAACATCACCGCGGTCCTCGAGGCCGCCGGTGTCGATGTCGAAGAATCCCGTGTCAAGGCGCTCGTCGCCGCGCTCGAGGATGTCGACATCGAAGAGGCCATCGAGACGGCCGCCGCCGCCCCCGCGCCCGCTGCGGGCGGTTCCGCCGGTGGCGAGGTCGAGGCCGCTGACGACGACGACGAGGAAGACGCCGAAGAAGAGGCCGCTGACGAAGGCGGCGACGACGACGGCGACGACGACGAAGAAGCCGACGGCGAGGGCCTCGGCGCGCTCTTCGGCTAAACTTCCGCGAGACCCCGCCGCATCCGCGGCGACGCTCGCTTCGAAACTCCGATTTCTTTCGATGGAACCCGCAAGCGGCGGCTCCGTCCGTCTCCTGACTCGGATACTAACCGCGCTGGCAGCGCCAGCATCGCCGTCGGCGTCGGTGGCGGTGAGGGCGCGCTGCGGCGCGCGTAGCTTCATACCCGAAGCCGCGGCCACTCCGCCTCGATGCTCCTCATCGGCGGCGCGGCCGTCACCCACCTCGGCCGAGTGGCGACGCTCGCGTCGTCCGTCGCAGCCGACCCGACGACCGCGGCCCTCCTCGGCGTGATCGCCGGCGTCTGCCTCGGAACCTGCTCGGGGCTGGTCCCCGGTCTCCACGCCAACGCCTTTGCCCTGCTTCTCGCCGGAGTCGCCTCGGAGTTCCCCGGCCCGCCGGTCGCCGTCGCGGCGGCCGTCCTCGCCGCCTCGACCGTCCACACGTTCCTCGACGTGGTGCCGGCGTTGACGCTCGGCGTGCCCGACGCCGCGCTCGCGCCGGGCGCGTTGCCGGCGCACAAACTCGTCCTCGGCGGGCGCGGGCGGGAGGCGCTTCGGCTGTCGGCGCTCGGCAGCGGTGCGGCGCTCTGTCTGGCGGTGCCGGTCGCGGTGCCGCTCACGGAGGTGCTGGTCGAGGGCTACCCCGTCGTCCGCGACCACCTGCGGCTGGTTCTGGTCGGCGTCGCCGCCGCGCTCGTCTGGACCGAACCGAGTCGACGGGCGAAGCTGGCGGCCTGCGTGACCATCGCCGCCTCGACGGGGCTGGGCCTCGCCGTCCTCGACCGGCCGTTCGGGGGGCCGCTCCCCGTCGGCGGGGTGTTGGCCCCGCTTTTGGCCGGGCTGTTCGGCGTCCCGGTCCTCTTGGCGGCGCGGCGGGGCTCCGGCGTGCCGCCGCAGGGCGACGCCGCGCTCGCAACGTCGCCGGGGTCGGTCGCGCGGAGCGTCGCTGCGGGGACCGGTGGGGGCGCGTTCGTCGGCTATCTGCCCGGCGTCTCCGCCGGCGTCGCCGGCACGCTCGCATTGGCCGTTCTCCCCGGCCGCGACCCCGACGAATCGACGCGGGCCTACGTCGCCGCCACCAGCGCCGCCACGACGGCGACGACGGTGTTCGCGCTGTTCGCGCTCGCCGGCTTGGGAACGCCCAGAACGGGCGCGCTCGTCGCGCTCACCGAGGCGAAACTCCCGACGGGACTCGGCCTCGCGGTGCCGGTGACGGTCGTCTCGGGGCTCTGCGGGGCGGTGTTGGTTCCGGTCGTCGGCGACCGGGCGCTCGCGGTTGTCGGACGGCTCGACCAGCGCCGACTCGTCGCCGCCGTCTGCGCCCTGCTCGTCGCGCTCTCGTGGGCGTTCGCGGGGGGCGGCGGCGTCGCCGTCCTCGTCGTCGCCGCGGTCGTCGGGCACCTCCCCGTCCGGTTCGGCTGTCGGCGCGTCCACCTGATGTGCGTCCTCATGGGACCGTTGGCGCTCGGGTGAGTCGTGTCCACGCGGGCCACGGATTTCCCCCGCAGGAACCCGGAAAGACAACGGTTAAAAGTCGCGCGCCGGTTTATGAGCGTATGAGCGAGTCCGAACAGCGACACGCGCACCAGTGTGTGTCCTGTGGCATCAACATCGCCGGCATGAGCGCGGCGACGTTCAAGTGCCCCGACTGCGGCCAGGAGATTTCGCGTTGTTCCAAGTGCCGCAAGCAGAGCAACCTCTACGAGTGTCCCGACTGCGGCTTCATGGGTCCATAATCATGGGAAAAGTAGCTGCTAAAATCAAGGTCATGCCGAACAGCCCCGAACTCGACCTCGACAGCCTCGAGGACGCGCTCGAAGACTCCCTGCCCGAGGGTGCGAAAATCAAGGGCTTCGAACGCGACGACGTCGCGTTCGGACTCGTCGCCCTCCTGCCGACCGTCATCGTCCCCGACGACGCCGGCGGCACCGAGGCCGTCGAGGAAGCGTTCATCGAAGTCGAAGGCGTCGAGAGCGTCTCCGTCGAGAACGTCGGCCGTATCTGAACTGACGACCGACTTTTTTCGCAGGCAAGTCCCGGAGCGACCGCGTCGCCCGTCGTCAGCGGCGCTCCATGAAGTAGACGCCGAGGACGACGCCGAACGTGAGCCCGAGCATCACGCCGATGGGTAGCGAGTTGCCGATGACGCCCGCGACGCCGCCGAGGAGGAACCCGAGAGACAGCCCGATACCGAACTGCTCGGCGCTGTGGCTCGACCCCTCGTGGTCGTCGGAATCGACCATCGCGCGGTCTGTGGGTTCGGTGTAGCTCTGTCGCTGTACGGACTCCGCGCTCAGGGAGACTGACTCCTGGGACATACCTCACTATTCATCGTGCTATTCAATAACCCTTACTCGCGTTCCCAACTCGCGGCAACGACTGGTCGACCACCGGTGCGTGAGGGCGCGCGAGGACGGGCGAGTGCGGACGAGGCGCGGGGTCCGAGCCTCAGAACGCCGCGTCGAACGCCCGCTCGAGGTCGGCTTTCATGTCGTCGATGTGCTCGATGCCGACCGAGACGCGAATGAGGCCGTCGGTGAGGCCCGCTTCGAGTCGCTCCTCGCGGGGGATGGCCGCATGAGTCATCGCCGCGGGTTGTTCGATGAGGCTCTCGACGCCGCCGAGGCTCTCGGCGAGCGTGAACACCTCGGTCTCCTCGACGACGGTCGAGGCCTGTTCGAGCGAGCCGTCGAGTTCGAACGAGAGCATCCCGCCGAAGTCGTCCATCTGCTCGGCCGCGAGGTCGTGTTGCGGGTGGGAGTCGAGCCCGGGGTAGAACACTTCGGAGACCGCCCCGTGGTCGTCGAGCCACGCGGCGAGGTCGCGGGCGTTGTCGCAGTGGCGGTCCATCCGGACCGGGAGCGTCTTCGTCCCGCGAAGGACGAGAAAGCAGTCGAACGGCGAGGGCGTCGCGCCGACGGAGTTCTGGTAGAAGCCGAGTTCCTCGTCGAGTTCCTCGTCGTCGGTGACGAGCGCGCCGCCGACGACGTCGGAGTGGCCGCCGAGATACTTCGTCAGCGAGTGCGAGACGATGTCCGCGCCATGGTCGAGGGGGCGCTGGAGGTACGGCGTGGCGAAGGTGTTGTCGACGGCGCACAGCGCGTCCACCTCGTGGGCGATGTTGGCGAGCGCGCCGATGTCGTTGACGCGCATGAGGGGGTTCGTCGGCGTCTCGACCCACACGAGTTCGGTCTCCTCGCGGACGGCGTCGCGGACGGCGTCGTGGTCGGTGGTGTCGACGAAGTCGAACTCGAGGTCGTACTTCTCGTACACCTGCGTGAAGATGCGGTGGGTGCCGCCGTAGACGTCGTTGCCGGCGACGACGTGGTCGCCCGCCTCGAGGAGGTTGAGCACGGTGTTTATCGAGCCCATCCCCGAGGCGAAGGCGCGGCCGTACGAGCCGTGTTCGAGCGCCGCGAGGTTCGATTCGAGGTCGGTTCGCGTCGGGTTCCCGGTGCGAGAGTACTCGTAGCCGCGGTGGTCGCCCGGCCCGTCTTGGGCGTACGTCGAGTTCGCGTAGATGGGCGTCATGAGCGCCCCTGTCTCCTCGTCGGGCTCCTGTCCCGCGTGGATGGCGCGCGTCTCGATGCGCCGCTCGTCTTCGGACATACGAGAAGCGCGGCGCCGACTCGGGTTAAGTCCGTCCCTCCCGCGCGACCACGCGGGAGATACACACGCGCGGTTCGTAACGTGCAATTTATAATGGCGACGCAAGTATTCGTTCTCACGACTATGCCGAGCTCCAACGGTCCGATGAAGGGGACGCGAGGAAAGCTCTCGAACAAGCCGCGCGAGCGCGGCACTTCGCCGCCGCAGCGCGCCATCGCGGAATTCGAGGAGGGCCAGAAGGTCCACCTCAACATCGACCCGAGCGTTCGCGAGGGTCGCTTCCACCCGCGCTTCAACGGTCTCACCGGTGAAGTCACCGGGAAGCAGGGCCGCGCGTTCAAGGTCCAGATCAACGACGGCGGCAAAGAGAAGACGGTCATCGTCCGTCCCGCTCACCTGCGCGCCCAGCAGTAAGCGATGACCATCTTCAAAGAAAAGCTCGACGAGGAGTATCTGACGACCTCCGAGGTCAAGGAACTGCTCGCCGAGGTTGAGGCGGAACGCGCCGCCGACGAAGAGCGCGAGATGCGCTACGAACTGGCCCGCGCGATAGAACACGTCAACCGGTTCGCCCACCTCGACCCCGAGGAATCTCGCGAACTCGTCGAGGAGCTCGCCGAGCTCGAGAAGGTCGACGGTCCGACCGCCATCAAAATCGCGGACCTCCTTCCGCAGTCGCGCGACGAGCTTCGCGCGGTGTTCGCCCAGCAGCGCTACGCGCTGTCGGGCGACGAACTCGACGAAATCCTCAACGTCGTCGCGAAGTACGTCTGACCGCGTGACAGCGCGGCCAACTATTTAAATATCGGCTCGCCGTAACTACTGGTATGACACGTACGGAGAGCGGTGACGCCGACGCCACGACCGAGTACGTCGTCGTACTCGACGTACTCCGCCACGGGCGTCAAGGAGACGACCGAAGGCGCTTCGACGCGGCACCCATCGCGTACGCGCTCGGAGAGTCCGATTTCCGTCTCCTCGAGTTGACCCTCGTCGAAGACGCCGACGTGAGCATCGGCGACCGACTCGTCGTCTCCCCGGCCGCCGACCGCGAGCTGATTCAGTCCGTCGAAGAACTCTCGTACGGCGACCTCTCGAACACGGCGACGGCCGAAGTCGACTACGTCGTCGAGGACATCGTCGAGGCCGACGAACGGCGGTTCGTCGACTTCTACAACGACGCACAGCCCATCACCCTGCGGCTCCACCAGCTCAACTTGCTGCCCGGCATCGGCAAGAAGCTCCGCGACAAGATTCTCGAATCGCGCAAGCGACAGGGGCCGTTCGAGTCGTTCGAGGACCTCGAAGCACGCGTCTCGGGGCTCCACCGCCCGAAGGAGGTCATCGTCGAGCGCATCCTCGACGAACTCCGCGACAACGACGTGAAGTACAAGACGTTCGTCGGACGCGACGGCCGGTAGCGGAACGGGACTTTTACCCGCTCCCGCACGATACCTCTCCCAATGACGAGCGACGGCAGCGAACAGGTCCGCGAGGTCGCCGCGCGCGACCCGGACGCCCTCATCCGGCGGGCGGGCGCTCGCGGGAACCCCGACCACGACCAGCACTTCCTCGTCGACGACCGCGTCGTCGACCGAATCCCGACGTATCTCCCCGAGGACGCGGACCGCTCGCACGTCCTCGAAATCGGCGGCGGGCCGGGCGTCCTCACGGACCGACTGCTCGGCGTGGCCGACCGCGTGACCGTCGTCGAACAGGACCGGACGTTCGCCGCGCACCTGCGCCGCGAGTTCGCTGACGAGGTCGAATCGGACCGGCTCACCGTCGTCGAGGGCGACGCGCTCGACGTCGACCTCCCCGAGTTCACCGCGTGCGTTTCGAACCTCCCGTACGGCATCTCCTCGGAGATTTCGTTCCGGCTGCTCCCCCGCGGCAAGCCGCTCGTGTTGATGTTCCAAAAGGAGTTCGGCGAGCGGATGGCCGCCGAGGCGGGCACCTCGGAGTACGGTCGCCTCTCGGTGAGCACCCAGCACTACGGCGAGGTCGAACTCTGCGAGCACGTCCCCCGCGAGGCGTTCGACCCCAAGCCCGCGGTCCAGAGCGTCGTCGTCCGAATCACGCCGCACGAGCCGGAGTACGAGGTCGACGACGAGGCGTTCTTCCTCGACTTCGTGAAGGCGCTGTTCACCCAGCGGCGAAAGACCATCAGAAACGGTATCCGCAACACGGCGCACATCTCCGGGCTGTCGGACCCCGAAGCGGTCGTCGAGGCCGCCGACGAGGACGTGCTCCGAAAGCGCGCCGGCAACATGGCACCCGCCGAGTTCGCCGAACTCGCGCAACTCGCCGCGTCGGTCGGCCTATAATCCATGACGCTCCCCGCACTCGCCGCGGCGCTCTTCCGCCTCGCCTCGACGGCAACTCCCCTCCAGAGCGGTACGGTTCTCGACATCGCGTCGCTGTTCCCGACGTTCGAACTCCGCGTCGCCGCGAGCGTCCTCGTGACCGTCGCGGTCGTCGCCGTCTGGCGGCTCGGCGCTCGACTCCACGACAAGGAATTTGAGGCCGTCTCGATGCCGGTGTGGCATCTCTCGGTGACCGTGCTTCGACTCGTCGTCGTCGCCGGCGGCGGGGGGTTCGTCTTCGCGCTCTGGTCGCTGTCGGGCGACATCGGCACGATTTCGGCGCAGTACGACCTCGGCAGAGAGACGTTCGTCCGCATCGCGCTGTCGGCGGCGTTCGTCGTCGGCGCGTACGTCCTCACGAGCGTCCTCGGCCGGTTCATCGGTGAAATCGCGAGCACGCGCCCGGAGATTTCGGACCACCAGCGCGAAATTATCTACCGCATCGCGCAGGTGACGACCTACCTCACCACGCTCGCGGTCATCCTCGGTATCTGGCGGGCTGACCTCGGCGGCTTCCTCGTCGGCGCTGGCTTCCTCGGCATCGTGGTCGGGATGGCCGCGAGACAGACCCTCGGGTCGCTCATCGCGGGCTTCGTCATCATGTTCTCCCGGCCGTTCGAAATCGGTGACTGGGTCGAAGTCGGCGACCACGAGGGAATCGTCACCGAAATCACGGTCGTGAACACGCGTATCCAGACGTTCGACGGCGAGTTCGTGATGATTCCAAACGACGTGGTGAGTTCGGAGAGCCTCGTCAACCGGAGCCGAAAGGGGCGGCTCCGCCTCGACATCGAGGTTGGCGTCGACTACGACGCCGACATCGACCGCGCCGCAGAGGTGGCGCAGGCGGCCGTCGAAGACCTCGACGAGGTGCTGTCGGTGCCGAAGCCGCAGGTCGTCGCAAAGCGGTTCGGTGACTCGGCGGTCGTCCTCGGGGTGCGCCCGTGGATAGACCGCCCGAGCGCCCGGCGGTGGTGGCGCGCGCGCACCGCGACCATCTCGGCCGTCAGCGAGGCGTTCGACGAGGAGGGAATCGCGATCCCGTTCCCGCAGCGCGCGCTGTCCGAGCGCGACCCTTCGGGTCCGATTTCGCTCACGGACCAGCGACCCGAGGCGAGCCCCGAGGCCGACGGCGGCGTCGAGGGAGGCGACGAATGACCGACCTCGCCGAGCGCCGCGGGATGAACACCTCGGTCTACCAGCCCGCGGAGGACTCCGGGCTGCTCGCGCAGGCCGCGGTCGGGCGCGTCTCGGGGCGCGTCCTCGAAGTCGGGACCGGCTCAGGCTGGGTCGCAGAACGGCTCGCGACGAAGACCGACGCGGACGTGGTCGCGAGCGACCTCAACCCCCACGCTTGCCGGCAGGCGGCCGAGCGCGCCGCCGCCCTCCGCGAGGAGGGCCACCGCGGGTTCGAGGTCGTCCGCGGGAGCCTCGTCGAACCGTTCCGCGACGACGCCTTCGACGCGGTGGCGTTCAACCCGCCGTACCTCCCCGAGGAACTCGAAGCCGCGCGCGACGACTGGATGGAGGTCGCGCTCACCGGCGGCGAGGACGGCCGCGAAATCATCGACCCCTTCCTCGACACCGTCGGGCGCGTGCTCAAACCCGGCGGCACGGTCTTCCTCCTCGTGAGTAGCTTCACCGGCTACGACGAGGTGCTCGCCCGCGCCGAGGCGAACGGCTTCGGCCACGAGGTCGTCGTCCAGGAGTCGTACCCCTACGAGACGCTCACGGTGCTCGCGCTGGATAACTAATGCGCATATATTGATACAGGAAATATTATACACCGTCATTTCTTAGCGAGAGGTGATGACTGAACTCGTCTCGACGACACCGGGACTGTATCCCCTCCCGGATTGGGCGAAACAGGAGCTTTCGGACCTCAAGGGCCACCAGAAACACGACCTCATCTCCGGTAACGAGGGCGGCGACATCGTGGGCGCGTACGACCGCGCCCGCGAGGAAGTCGTCTCCGAACAGACCGACGCCGGCCTCGACCGCGTCGTCGAGGGGCAACTCCGCTGGGACGACATGCTCGCGCACCCGCTGACGGTCCACGAGAACGTCGAGACCGGCGGCATCGTCCGCTACTACGACAACAACAACTTCTACCGCGACCCGCAGGTCAGCGGCGAACTCACCTTCTCCGGCGACGTCGCGGCCGAACTCGACGCTACCGCCGACCTCCTCGGTGGCGACGAGTCGCTGCAGGCGGTCCTCCCCGGCCCGTACTCGCTTTCGGACCTCGCGACCGACGAGCACTACGGCGACGAGGCGGAGTTCCTCGACGCCGTCAGCGAGTTCCTCGCGGACGAGGTCGACGCCTTCCCCGACCACGAGACGCTGTTCCTCCTCGAGCCCTCGCTCGTGTTCTCGCCACCGGGCGAGGACGTCGACGAGCGCGTTCCCGAGGCCATCTCCGCCGTCTCCGACGCGACCGACGCCGACGTGGTCGTCCACACCTACTGGGGCGCGCTCGACGAGAAGGTCCACGCGCACCTCATGGACGCCGACGTCGACGCCATCGGCTTCGACTTCGTCGCCGGCGACCGCGACCAGACGCTCTACAACGTCAACGAGTACGGCACGAAAGACGACATCGCGCTGGGCCTCGTCGACGGCCAGAACACGCTGGTCGAAGACCCCGAGACGGTCCGCGAGCGCGTCGAGTGGACCCTCGACAACGTCCAGAGCCAGACGTTCGACACCGCCTACGTGACCTCCAACACCGAACTGTTCTACCTGCCGGAGAACCGCGCGACGGAGAAACTCGCCGCCCTCGCGGCCGCCACCGAGGACGAACTGGAGGTGGAAGCATGAGCCGCGACGCCGAGAACCGCGAGCAGTTCCGCCCCGAAGCTCACGACACCGAGCACTTCCTGCTCACCACCGTCGTCGGCTCCTACCCGAAGCCCAAGTGGCTCAACCGCGCCAACGACCTCGCGGAGGACCCCGACTCCAAGTTCACCCAAGAGCACCTCCACGAGGCTCACGACGACGCCTGTCGCGTCATCACCCGCGAACATGAGCGCTCCGGCCTCGACACCGTCGTCGACGGCGAGATGCGCCGCGAGGAGATGGTCGAGTACTTCGCCCACCGCATCCCCGGCTACGAGTTCAACGGCCCGGTGAAGGTGTGGGGCCACAACTACTTCGACAAGCCCTCGGTCGTCGGCGAGGTCGAGTACGACGAGCCGTGGCTGGTCGACGAGTTCGAGTTCACGAGCGACGTGGCTTCCAAGCCCGTCAAGGTGCCCATCACGGGCCCGTACACGCTGGCGAGCTGGTCGTTCAACGAGCACTACGACTCAGAGGCCGACCTCGCGTACGCGCTGGCCGACCTCGTCAACGAGGAGATCGAACAGCTCGTCGAGGCGGGCGCGACCTACATCCAAATCGACGAGCCCGCGCTGGCGACGACGCCGGACGACCACGCCATCGTCGGCGAGTGTCTCGAACGCATCGTCGCGGGCGTCCCCGACGAGGTCCGCATCGGCCTCCACGTCTGTTACGGCGACTACTCGCGCATCTACCCCGAACTCAACGACTACCCCATCGACGAGTTCGACGTGGAACTCTGCAACGGCGGCTACGAGCAGATTGACGTGTTCACCGACCCCGAGTTCGAGCCGGACCTCGCGCTCGGCGTCGTGGACGTGCACACCGCCGAAGTCGAGACTGTCGAGGAGATTAAGGAGAACATCAAGCAGGGCCTGAAAGTCGTCCCGCCGGAGAAGCTCACCGTCTCGCCCGACTGCGGCGTGAAGCTCCTCCCCCGCGAGGTCGCCTACCAGAAGATGGAGAACATGGTCAAAGCCGCCCGCGAGGTCGAAGCCGAACTCGACGCCGGCGAAATCGACCTCGACGCGCCCGTCCCGCAGGCCGACTGAGCCCCCACCGCCGCGTCCGCGTTCGTTCTTTTTCGTCCGTCACGACCCGCGACCCCAGAGCCGCGGGCCTTCACCGCGTTCGGTCGCGCCCCAGCGGACGGCGAACACCGCCGCGAGCGCGAGGGCCACGAGTTCCATCTCGACCATGTGGCACGCGTTCGCCGGGCGGCGAGAAAACCGTTGTTCGCCGCGCGGTGGACGGTCAGGCCGCGGTGAGGGTCGGCCTCGACCGGCCTCGCGTGGCTGGTGGTAGTATTCCGCACACCCCGTCGCAGACGACGCGATGTCCGACGGCTGGAGCGCGGACGAGAGGGGAGACGTGGCCGTCGCTCCTCTCGGCAGAAAGCGTGAGAACCGCGAGACGAGACTTACTCGTAGAGCCAGGTCTCGTCGACGCGCTCGTAGTCGACGAGTTCGTTCTCGTCGAAGAAGAGCGCGATTTCGCGCTCGTTCGCGCCCTCGTCCTCGTGGTCGGAGCCGTGGATGACGTTCCGGCCGAGGTCGAGACCGTAGTCGCCGCGGATGGTGCCGGGAGCGGACTCTGCGGGGTCCGTCTCGCCCATCATGCGGCGGACCTGTCGCGTCGCGTCCTGCCCTTCCCAGACCATCGCGAAAACGGGACCGGACGTGATGAAGTCGACGAGACCCTCGAAGAAGGGCTTGCCCTCGTGCTCGCCGTAGTGGTCGTGGGCGAGCTCCTCGTCGATTTGCATGAACTTACCGGCGACCATCTTGAGACCGCGGTCCTCGAAGCGGGAGACGATGTCTCCGATGAGGCCGCGCTGGACGCCGTCGGGCTTGACCATCACGAAGGTGCGCTCTGCGTCGGACATCTAGTTGTCCTCCGACTTGCCGCTCGCGCGGCGGCCGGCCTCCGTCCACTCGAGGTCGCGGGCCTCGCGGCCGAGGAAGTAGTTCTTCTCGGCCTTCGAGTCCTTGAAGTGGAGGATGGTGCCGTCGGTCTTGACGTACATCGTGCCCGTGCCGGGCTCGATTTCCTCACCGCTGTAGTCGCACGTGCGCTTTTCGACCATTGTTACTGCCCTCCGATGGAGTCGGCGTCACGCTGGGTCTCGCGGAGCTGGAGGATGTCGCCCTCGCGGACGGGACCCAGCACGTTTCGCGTGATGATACGGCCCTGGTTGGAGCCTTCGCGGATGCGGCACTTGACCTGCATGGCCTCGCCGTGCATCCCAGTCTTTCCAACGACTTCGATGACTTCGGCAGGCGTCGAGTCGCTGGCTTGTTCGTCCGCGCTCATGGTCGGTTATCGAAGGTCCTCGACCTTAGTCGCGATATCCTCGACATCGTCGGACGCGTCGCCGGCGTCGACGATGGCGGCCGCGGCACTGCCGACTTCGAGGCCGGCGGCGTGGCCGATGTCGTCCTGCGTCTCGACGAAGATGAACGGAATGCCCTTCTCGTCGGCGAGTTCGGGCAGGTGCATGACGATTTCCTCGGGGGAAACGTCTTCCGCGATGAGGACGAGCTGGGCGTTGCCCCGCTCGATGGACTTGGTCGTTTCGTTGGTTCCTTTCTTCACGATACCAGTATCTCGGGCGACCTCGAGCGCCTCGACGGCGCTGTCAGCGAGGTCGGCCGGTACGTCGAAGTCTACG
The DNA here is from genome assembly GCF_000336975.1 of Haloferax sp. ATCC BAA-644. Classification (NCBI taxonomy): domain Archaea; kingdom Methanobacteriati; phylum Methanobacteriota; class Halobacteria; order Halobacteriales; family Haloferacaceae; genus Haloferax; species Haloferax sp. ATCC BAA-644. The sequence continues at coordinate 3,706 of NZ_AOLF01000027.1, read as the reverse complement.
TAGACAGCCATTGTTGTTCACCTATATCCTGCTCGCGGGCTCGACTCCCTCGCCGGTATCACACCGGTCGGTCGGTCGCGACCGGTCAACGATATCCCTACGGCGAGGAGGTTCATCAACCCCGGACAGGCTGTAACCATCCTTTGCTCCGGCCCCCATAAAAGCGCTTTCAAAATCGTAGCGCCGTGCGACGCGTCCGCACGACCCGCGAATCGCCTGATTTCTCGGCGACGGGACTGTCGAAATATCCGTGTCGATCGGTCACTCGACCCATCATGTGCTGGGCGTGACGCCCGACTGGAACCGCCGCTTCACCGACCGGCGGACGAGGTCGCTCGCACCCGACCGAAGGAGGTGAATAGCCGCGCCGACGTATCCATCCCATGACCGAACTCGGCGACGACCCAGACGTCGAGGCGCTCGCCGCCGCCCGCCGCGAGGAGGCGCTGGCGACGAACCAGCGACGCCTCCTCGTCCTCGCCGGCGACCGGGACGCCGGCATCGACGCCGCCTTCGACGCGGTCCGCGGGGCCGACGTGCCCGACGACGAGGTGACGTTCGTCACCGCCCGCGAGGGCTTTCGCTTCCACCGCGTCGAGCCGAAGCGCGCCTCGTCGCTCCTCGGAACGACCCGGACGCTCGTCGTCCTCGACGCCCACGAGAAGTTCTCGGCGAACGCGCTCGGCCGCGTCGCCGGCGCTGTCGACGGCGGCGGCCTGCTCGTCATGCTCACCCCCTCTCTCGACGACTGGCCGACTCGCCGCGACTCGTTCGACGAGCGACTGGCCGTCCCGCCCTTTTCCGTCGCGGACGTGACCGGTCGCTTCCGCGGCCGGCTCGTCTCGACGCTCCGGGACCACCCCGGCGTCGCGCTCGTCGACCTCGATTCGGGGACCGTCGAGCGCGACGGGGCGTACCGACAGGGAATCAGCTTCGACGCCGCCCCGCCGCGGGTGCCGACGGAGAAAGACCGCCGATTCCCGCGGCGCGCCTACGGGGACTGCCTCACCGCCGACCAGTCGGACGCGCTCGCCGCGCTCGAAGCCCTGACGGAACCGGGGACCGCCGTCGTCGTGGAGGCCGACCGCGGCCGCGGGAAGTCGAGCGCGGCGGGCCTCGCCGCCGGGAGTCTCGCCTTCGAGGGCGCGGACGTGGTCGTGACGGCGCCCGGCGAGCGAAACGCCGCCGAGGTGTTCGCCCGCGCCGAGCGACTCCTCTCCGAACTCGGCGCGCTCCGTGGCGGCGGCGCGGACGACTTCGACATCGCGGCCGAGAACGGAGGTCGCGTCCGCTACGTCCCGCCGACCGAGGCCGGCGCCGCGGCGGCCGACGCCGACGCGCTCGTCGTGGACGAGGCCGCCGCCCTGCCCGTCAGGCTCCTCGAATCGTTCCTCGCCGCGCCCGCGGTCGCCTTCTGTACGACCGTCCGCGGCTACGAGGGCGCGGGCCGCGGCTTCGCCGTCCGATTCCGCGACCGCCTCGACGACGCGGACCGCGAGGTGACCGACGCGCGCCTCGACGACCCGATTCGCTACGCCGCCGGCGACCCCGTCGAGTCGTGGACGTTCCGCGCGCTCCTCCTCGACGCTCGGCCGCCGGTCGACCAACTCGTCACGGACGCGACGCCCGATACCGTCTCCTACCGGGCGCTTTCGCCCGACGACCTCCTCTCGGACGAACACCTGCTCCGCGAGGCGTTCGGCCTGCTCGTCCTCGCGCACTACCGGACCGAACCGGACGACCTCGCCCGCCTCCTCGACGCGCCGAACCTGACGCTCCGGGCGCTCACCCACGAGGGCCGGGTCGTCTCGGTCGCGCTCCTCGCCCGCGAGGGCGGCCTCGCCGCCGACACCCGCCGCAAGATGTACGACGGTGGCCGCATCCGCGGGAACATGCTCCCCGACGTGTTCACGAGCCAACTCCGCGACGAGGGCGCGGGCGTCCCCGTCGGCTACCGCGTGATGCGCATCGCCACCCACCACGCGGTCCGGTCGTCCGGCCTCGGCTCGCGGCTCCTCACGGAGCTACGCGACGAGTTCGCGAGCGACGCGGACTACCTCGGCGTCGGCTTCGGCGCGACCCCGGAACTCCTCTCGTTTTGGCACGACAACGGCTACGGCACGGTCCACCTCTCGACCACCAGAAACGACACCAGCGGCGAGTACTCGGCGCTCATGATGCGCCCCCTATCGCCCGCCGGCCGCGACCTCCGCGACCGCCACGCGAACTGGTTCCTCGGCCGCGTCGGCGACGTGCTCGGCGACGCCCTCTCTGACCTCGACGCCGACGTGGCGCGGGCCGCCCTCGCCGCCGTCGATAGCTCCCTCTCACCCGACCTCTCCGAGTACGAGTGGCGCGTCGTCGTCGGCGCGTCGTACGGCCCGGGGCTCTACACGACCGCGCCCGGCGCGTTCCGCCGTCTCGGACTCGCGCACCTCACGAACCCCGAGCGGGCCTCGCTCACGCCCCGAGAGGAGCGACTGCTGGTCCGCAAGGTCCTCCAGACCCATCCGTGGGACGCCGTCGCGGACGAACTCGACTTCCACTCGACCGCGGGCGCGATGCGCGCGCTCGGCGACGCCTACGAACCGCTCGTGGACGAGTACGGCACCGACGCGGCCCGCGAGGAACGCGAGCGATTCCGGTGAGGCCCGCCCGGGGGAGCGGCCGAGCCTCAGTCGCTTGTCCGCCGACACACCGATAGTCGCCGGTGCCGACGCTCTCCGTATGGCCGAGTGCAGCGAACTCGACTGCGAGAACGTCGCGGCGGTCAGGCTCTACGTGCCGTGGGACGCCGACAGGAACGTCTGTACGGCCCACGCGAGGGCGCTCGTTCAGCAGGACGGCGTCGTCGCCGAACCCCTCGACGGGGCCGAAGACGACTGGTCGTAGCGCGACGGGCCGTGGCGCGACCGGTCGTGGGCGAGACCCGCGAAGCCGACGCGTCGCTGGCAAGTGCGACGACGCGCAGAAAATCAGGGTCGGAGACGGAGCGAGTCCGCGCTCACCGGAGCGAGACGGCCATCATCACTTCGTCGACGTAGTCGCCGTCTATCTTGTAGTGGGCGTCGCGGACGGCTTCGGTCTCCCAGCCGTGGCCTTCGAGGAACGCGATTGCCTCCTCGTTGGTCGCCGGGACGCTGTTGTAAAGCTTCTCGAAGCCGCGCTCGCGCGCCCAGTCGACGCCGCGGTCGAGGAGTTTGCTCCCGATGCCGTGGCCGCGGAACTCCGGGCGCGTGCCGACGGTCAGGACGGCGGTGTGGCTCAGTTTCTCCGCCTCGGGCAGGTCGAGGTGGACCCAGCCGGCGAGTTCGTCGCCGACCGTGGCGACGAACACCATCCGGGAACTGACCTCGTTGTGTCGGAGGACGACTTCCTCGTGGTCCAGCAGGTCCGCGACCGTCTCGGCCTCGATGTACCGGCCCTCGTCTGCGACCTCGTGAATGGCGTCGACGAGGCTCTCTAAGTCGACGTTCTGGGCCATCCGAATCGTCACGTCGAGGTCACCGAGTTCGACCGTCTCCGCCTCGCCGGGCGCGTAGGCCACCTCGACGTGGTTGCCGACCTTTCGGATGTAGCCGTCGCGTCGCAGGACGGTCAGGTGCGCCCCCAGCGCCGCCGGCTCGAAGTTGAGCGCCCGCCGTACCTCGTCCTCGCGGACGGTCCCGTGGCGCTCGATGTACTCGTAGATGTCCTTGCGGTCTTT
>NZ_AOLF01000026.1:0-39640 GCF_000336975.1 Haloferax sp. ATCC BAA-644 | reverse complement strand
GATGTGTATAAGAGACAGGTTGGGCGGTGTCGACCGCGTCGTGGGTTCGGAGCAGGACCTCGGCTGCCTCGCGGACCGTGAAGTCCGCGTCGAGGTCGACGCCGTAGCACCGGGCGTACATGGCGAGCCAGTCGTTCATCGCCCGGTGGAGCAGTTCGAACTCCTCGCCGGTAAACGAGACCTGCCGGTCGCCCGTCCGCGCGCGGATGTAGAGCGACACCGCCGGGCCGACGCCGTCGCGGGCGCATTCGAGCGCGCGCCGGTCAGCGGCTGACGACGGCGGCGACTCGAACGACTCCCGCGCCTCCCGCGCCTCGGCGGCGAGGGCTCTGGCGCGCTCGCCGAATCGAACGTCTTCGGGGTGGCGCTCCGCGGCCCCGCGGCCGTCAGCGACGGGGCGGGAGCCGGGGCGGGACTCAGGGTGGGCCGCGTCGCCGCTCATCGGTTCACCCCCGTCACCCCCACTTGAACTCGACGCCCTTGTCGCCGCGCGGGTGGCTCCAGTCGGTGTCGGCGACGACGGCGCAGGTGCCGCACTCGACGCAAGGCTGGGTGTCGAGGCTGACGACGCGCTCCTCGGAGCCGTTGGTGCGGACGACCTCCTCGCGGTAACAGCCGCCGCCGAAATCGACCGCCGAGACCGGGCAGGCCGCCACCGCGGCCCCGCTCGCCTCGTAGGACTCGTCGCGGAGCGTGATGTGCGGGCTGCCGATGTCGGTGTCGTAGGTCAGCCCGCCGATGCGGGCTTCGAGGTCCGGCGGCGTCACCGAACTCTGGTCGCGGACCCGCGTCCCCAACTCCTCGGCGATGACCGTCGGGAGCGTGACGTAGGGCGTCCGCGTGTCCGGCATCAGCGCCGACAGCGTCGGGACGTTGTAGAGGCGTTCGAGCCGCCCGGAGAGCGCCCGGACGCCGGCGCGCCCGACCGCCGAGGTGAGCACGCTGTCGACCACGTTGGTCACGCCGTCGTCTTCGGTGACGCCGCGGAGCAGTTCGTAGCCGCGAGGCCGGAGCTTCTTCATCACGCCCTCGCTCCGGAGTTTGCGGGCGTAGCGGGTCCCTGCTTTTTCGGGCTCGTTGCGCGATTTGGCCTGCGCGTACGACTCCGCGGCGAGCGCGCCGGCGGTGACGGCGTGGTTCATGCCCTTGATGATGGGCCCCTGCGCCTGCATCTGGCCGGCCGCGTCGCCGACGAGGAGCAGGCGGCCGAAGTGCGGTTCGCGCAGGGCGACCTTCTTCGAGTCGGGCACGAGCTTCGCGCTGTACTCCAGTTCGGTGTAGTCGTCACCGAGCCACTGCGCGAGCAACGGATGGGTCAAGAGCCCGTCCAGTAGCTCGTGCGGTTCGGCCTGTTCCGCGACGAGGCTGTCGAGGTGGAACACCGTCCCGAGCGACAGCGTGTCGCGGTTCGTGTAGAGGAAACCGCCGCCGCGGACGCCCTCGAAGAGGTCGCCAGAGAACAGGTGCGCCGCGCCCTCGTCTTCCGCCACGTCGAACCGGTCGGCGATGGCGTCCTCCGGCATGTCGACGACGGCCTTGACGCCCTGGAACCACTCGTCGGGTTCGTCCCAGTCCATCAGGCCCGCGTCGCGGGCGAGTTCGGAGTTCACCCCGTCGGCCGCGACGATGATATCGGCGGTTATCGGGTCGAGTTCGTCGAGCGTGACGCCGACGATGCGACCCTCCTCGCGGAGCAGGCCGTTGACGTGGACGCCCGTCAGCAGGCCGCCGCCGGTCTCGCGGGTCCGCTCGTGGACGCGGTCTTCGAGCCACGAGTCCATCTTCCGCCGGAGGACCGAGTCGGACCACTCGGTGTCGTGTTCGTGGAGGTCCGTGAGGTCGAACGACTCCACCTTGTCGCCGGCGATGTTGTGGATGCGGTACTTCGTGATGGGCCGCTCGGCGGCCGCCTCGCGGAAGCCCGGAAAGAGGTCGTCGATGGTGTAGGGCGCGGACTCCTCGGCGTAGATGAGTCCGCCAGAGACGTTCTTCGACCCCGCCTCGACGCCGCGTTCGAGGACGAGCGTCTCGATGCCGTAGTTGGCGAACGTCGCGGCCGCCGCCGCGCCGCCGGGACCCGCCCCGACGACGAGCGCCTCGTAGTGTTCGTAGTCGCTCATCGCGACTCACCCCGGTCGTCCGCGGCCGCGCCAGCGCCAGCGCCCCCGCCGGGCGTTCCGGCCGGCGGCGTCGATGCCGCGCGCCCCCCGTCGCTCGCCACCGCCGCCTCGAACCGACCCTCCTTGAGCGCCGTCGTCAGCCGCGGCAGCACCTCGAACAGGTCGCCCTCGATGAAGTAGTCCGAGAAGTCGCGGATGCGGGCGTCGGGGTCCGTGTTGACGGCGACGATGGTGTCGGACTCGTCCATGCCGACCTTGTGTTGGACCGCGCCGGAGATGCCCGCCGCGACGTAGAGTTTCGGCGCGACGACCTGTCCCGTCTCGCCTATCTGTCTGTCCTCGTGGGTGTACTGCTCGACGTGGCCGTCGAAGTTGAACGACCCCGTGACGATGCCGCGGGTGACGCCCACCTCGGCGTCCTCGAACTGGTCGACGAGGTCCAAGGCGAGTTCGATGCCCTTCGTCGGGTCGTCACCGATGCCGCGGCCGACCGCGACGATGACCTCGTGGCCGGTCAGGTCGATACCCCCGTCCAGTCGGTCGTAGTCGGTGACGGTGACGCGGAACCAGTCGTCGTCGAGCGGGGCGTCGTGTTTGACCACGAGGCCCTCGCGCTCGTGGTCCGGTTCGGGCACGTCGAAGCTCCCCGGGATGACCGACGCGCCCTGCGGGTGGAACTCTCGCGTCGGGTTGTCGATACAGAGGATGGTCGAATACTCGAAGCCGGAGAAGTCCGGGCGCTTCATGTGCAGGACGCGCTGGAACTCCTTTTTCTCGCCGGCGACGCCGGTCTTGACCGGGTTCGAGATGACCTCCTCCGTGATGTAGAGCCCCGAGCAGTCGCTGGCGAGGCCGGAGTCGAGTTCGGCCTGCACGAGCGCCGAGAGGTCTCGGCCGTTGTTCGTCGCCGGGAACAGCACGTACCGCGGCTTGTCGTAGTCGCGCCACGACTCGTCGCGGCCGTCCGTGACCTCGAAGTTCTGGTGGGTGGCGCCCGCGCGGGCCATGTCGCAGAATATCTCGGTGTACGGCTTGTGCTGGAAGCGTTCGAGTCGGGCGTCCTCGCGGACGACGACCACGTCCGCGCCGTGGGCGATGACCTCCTCGACGTGCTTCGACACGTCGGCGCCGATGAGCACCGCGACGACCCGCTCGGAGCCATCGTAGTCGTCGTTGTAGCTGTCCATCAGTTCGCGGGCCTTCCCGAGCATCTCCCTCGACACGTCCACGAGTTCGCCCGCCTGCGTCTCGCAGTAGACCCACATATCGCGGTAGGTTCCCCCGTGGAGCGACCGGACGTGCCGCTTGTCGCGGGTCGGGTGGTCGAGGTCCGGGTGGCGCTCCTCGGGCGTCCGGTCGTCCACCTCGATTTCCGTGTCTTCCTCGTCGCTTCCCGTCACCGAGTCGATGCGGTTGCTGATGAGCCGCTTCACCGGGTCGCGGTTCTCGCCCGCCTCCTCGCGTTCGAGGAGCGATTCGAGCTCCGAGACCTCCTCGACGCTCTGGAGGGCGTTTCCGACCTCCGCGGTGCTCATCGACGCGAGGTCCAGTCCGTCGGCGTCGGCCGGTTCCTCGTCCTCGGAGAACTTCTCGATGCGGCTCTCGATGAGCGCGACGGCCGGCGCGCGGTTCTGCCCGCGGTGTTCGGCCTGCAGAATCTCCTCTAACTCCCCGAGGTCGTCGATATCCTTGATAGCCGGGCCGAGCTCCGAAATCTCGTAGTCGCCGGGGTCGAAGTCGGTCACGCTTAGTCACCCCCCGCGGCCGCGGCGTCCCCGTCGCCGTCGCCCACCGCCGACTGCATCGCGGTCAGCACGTCCTGCATGGCCCCCGCGTCGTCGGGGTCGACCATCGTCGCCTCCCGCTCGGCCGGCGCTTTCGGAATCGGGTCCACCGACGAGACGATGGTCGGCGAGCCGTCGAGGCCGATGTAGTCCGGGTCGACGTTGATGTCGGCGTGGTCCCGCACCGTCAGGTGCTCCTCGTAGTTCTCGGCGCGCGCTCGAGTCTCCTCGCGCAGGTCCTTCAGCGTCAGGCGCTCGCCCGCCGTCCGATACGACGGCTCGAACTCGGGGTCCGCGACGACGAACGCCGGAAGCTCCGTCTCGACGGTCTCTATCTCCTCGATGTCGCCTTCGACCAGTCGCTTGGCGCGCAGGGTCCTCTCATCCTCGTCGATGTCGAGGGAGATGACGTGCGTGACGAGCGGCATGTCGAGACACCAGTTCGTCTGCGGGCCGGTGTGGCCCGTCTCCCCGTCCGCGGTCTTGAACCCGGCGAACACCACGTCCGGCTCGACGAGCGTCTCGATGCCCGCGCTGAGCGTGATGGCCGTCGCCCACGTGTCGGCGGCCGCCATCTCGCGGTCCGAGACGAGGTGGAGGTCGTCGGCGTACACCGTCTCCATCGCCTCCTGTAACACCTCCTTGTACCCCGGCGGCCCCATGCTCATCACGCTCACGCGCCCGCCGTGTCGAACCCGCGTCTGGAGCGCCGCCTCCAGCGCGAAGCGGTCGTTCGGATTCATCACTGTGGGCGTCTTCCCCCGTTCGAGATGCCCGTCCTCGTCGAACGATACCTGGCCCTCCCGGAAGTCGGGCACACCTTTGGTAAGTACCACCATGTGCATTGAGAACACTCTCCAGTTAATGCTAGCTCATATTCATAATAATCTTTTGTGCTAGGTGATTGGAACGTCTGCGCCGCTCACAGAGGTCGCTGTCGGCGTCACCGCCCGCAAAAAACCGGGGTTTCTTCCCTCAGATGCGTCCCGCTCGCCCGGGGGCGACGTCGATGGCGTCGACCGGGCAGACGTCGACACAGAGCATGCAGTCGATGCACTGGTCTTCGTGGGTCGGTTCGGCCTTGATGTCCGACTCCGGGTGCCCCGGCGTGTCGACCCAGGTGAACACGTCCACGGGACAGTCCTCCAGACACGCCCCGTCGGCGAGGCAGATGTCGAAGTCCACCGCGACGTGCGTGCCGTGGATGCCGTGTTTCTCCGGCGGGTCGACCGGTCCCCAGACGGCCACGCCGTTTTCCTCACCGACCTTCTCCCTGTTTGTCTCGAACTGCGGGTCGATAGCCATGACTCTTAGTGACATATTCCGGTAGAGGCAATAAACTATCCCCCGAACGGGCGGCGCTCCGGCGGCGCGGCGCGCGAACCGCTCTCTACTCACGCCCCGCGGCCTCGACCTCCCCCCACGTCCTCACGCGCCCACTCGGTGGGGTGAATAGCCCCCGGCCCGAACCACCCCGGTATGGACGTGTTCCTCTGGGTCGCGCTCGCCCTCCTGGTCCTCGGCGTCGTCGGGAGCGTACTTCCGCTTCTCCCCGGCGCGCTCCTCTCCGTAGTCGGCGTGGCCGTCTACTGGGTGTCGACCGGCTTCTCGGAGCCCGGTCCCATCGCGTTCGTCGGGCTCACTCTCGTCGGCCTCGTCGCGCTCGTCACCGACTACGCCGGCGGGATGGTCGCCGCGCGGTTCGGCGGCGCGTCGACCCGAACCTCGATTGTCGCCGGCGTCGTCGGCTTCCTGCTCATGTTCCTCATCGGCCCGCTCGGCATCTTCGTTGGCGTCGCTGGCACCGTCTTCGCCCTCGAATACCTCGACCATCAGGACGCGGAAGAAAGCGGTCGGCGCGCCCTCGTCGCCACCGTCGGCGTCCTCGCCACCGCGGCGGTGCAGGCGCTGTTGACGTTCTCGATGCTCGTCGGGTTCGTCCTGACCGTGGTGCTCTGAGCGCAGGCCGGTTTTCGCGTTCCCGCCGACTCACCGCTCGTCTCGCCGCCGAATCAGCCCCGTCTCCGCGTCGGCGACGACCCGCGCGGGCGCGCCGTCGGCGTCCACCCGAAGCGGCATGACGTACAGGTCGAACGTCCGGTCGGTCGGGAGCGCGTCCAACCCGCAAAGGTTCTCGACGACGAGGAGCCCCGCCCCGAGAATCGCGTGGTGGGCGGGCACGCCGTCGCCGCCGGTCGGGTCGGGACTGAGCGCGTCGATGCCGACAGACAGCCCCCGGTCCGCGCAGGCCCGCGCCGTCTCGGGCGCGAGTGCCGGGTGGTCGGCCATGCGTTCGGTCCCCCACTCGTCTTCCCAGCCGGTTCGGAACACGAGAAAATCCACGCGCGGTTCGAGGCGTTCGGGAATCGCGTCCGGGCCGATTCGACCGCGGGGTCCCGCGCCTCGACAGTCGATTGCGCGAGCGGTGAACCGGAGGTCGTCGACCGGGAAGTCGTCGAGCGTCGCGCCGTCCGGCTCGGTGTGTGCGGGCGCATCGACGTGCGTGCCCGCGTGGGTTCCGAGTTCGAGCCGCGAGACGCGGTAGCCGTCGGCCTCGAAGTCGGCGTGCGACTCGACTGCGACCGGCGGGTCGCCGGGGTACGTCGGCATCCCTGTTTCGACGCGGCGGGTGAGGTCGAGGAGGGTCATACGGCTCCTTAGGCGGGGGTGGGTAAAACGAGTGTTCGTGTCGAAAGCGACTGTCCGTCGCTCGACCTACTTGTGCGCGAAGTAGACGACCGTCTCGTCGTCGCCGCGGTCGTCCACGCGGGCGAAGCCGACGCGCTCGAACTGGACGAGTTCGTCTTCGGGCACGTCACCGAAGTCGGGTTCAGCGACGCCCGTCACGTCGCCGTCCATGGTACGCATGCGGACCGGGACGCCGTCGGACGGTGCCCAGTGAATCACGGCCACGTCGCCCTCGCGGACCACGTCGAGGTCGTCGCCGGTGGCGACGAGCGAGTCGCCCTCGCGGCGGACCGCGCCGAAGCCCTTCAGCCAGACGCGCTCGCCCTCGGCGGGCACGTCGCCCGATTCGAGGAGGACGCTGTCGCCGACGGAGATGTCGCGGGTGCCGCGCTCCTCGAAACTCGGGTGGAGCGGCGGGTGGGCGCTGTCGGGGCCGCCCTCGACGGCGAACGCCTCCCCGTCCCGAACCAGGAAGTACCGGTCCGTGTCGTCGTCGACGAGGTCGCGGTTGTTCGCGTAGACCGTCGACATCGAGAGGTCGACGTTCGAGGTGGAGGTGCCGAGGCCGACCATCGCGTCCACGATGGCCTGCCCGCGGATGCCGCGGCGGCGGAGGCTCTTGATGGTCGGCACGCGCGGGTCGTCCCACCCTTCGACCTCGCCCGCGTCGATGAGCTTCTTGATGCTTGACGTGGACATCTTCACGTCGTAGGCGTCGACCTGCACGTGGCCCCAGTGGACGACTTCGGGGTAGTCCCAGCCGAAGTAGTCGTAGACGAACTGCTGGCGCTTCGCGGAGTCCTGGAGGTCGATACCGCGGATGATGTGGGTGACGCCCGTGAGGTGGTCGTCGACGCCGGACTGGAAGTCGAGCATCGGCCACGCGCGGTAGTCGGCCGCTTCCTCGCGGGGGTGCGGCGTGTCTATCATGCGGAAGGCGACCCAGTCGCGCAGCGCGGGGTTCTTGTGTTCGATGTCGGTCTTGACGCGGAGGACCATCTCGCCCGAACTGTACTCGCCTTCGACCATGTCCTCGAACTCCTCGCGGGTCGTCTCGGGGTCCTTGTCGCGGTGCGGACACGGCTTCCCGTCGTTCTTCAGGTTCGAGAACGTCTCGCCCGAACACGAGCAGGTGTACGCGCCGCCCATCTCGATGAGTTCGCGGGCGTGGTCGTAGTACGTCTCCACGCGGTCGGAGGCGCGAATCACGTCGTCGGGTTCGAACCCGAGGTAGTCGATATCGTCGAGGATGGCATCGTACGCCGTCAGGTCCGGTCGCTTCGTCTCCGGGTCGGTGTCGTCGAACCGGACGATAAAGGAGCCGTCGTACATCTCCTTGTACGTCCCGATGACCGCGGGCATGCGGGCGTGGCCGAGATGCCACGGGCCGTTGGGGTTCGGCGCGGCGCGCATGCGGACCTCGTCGTACGCCTCGACGTTCGGAAGGTCGGGGAGCAGCGAGTCGTCCGCTTCCTCCTCGGCTTCCATCTCGGCGAGTTCCTCGGGAGCGAGGTTTTCGAGTCGCTCGCGCTTTTCGCCCGCCGACAGCCGGTTGACCTCGGCGACGACGGGGCCGATAAGGCCCGGAATCTCGCCGCCGTGCTGGCGGAAGTCGGGGTTCTCGCCCATCAGCGGGCCCATAATCGCGCCCACGTCGGCGTCGCTGTCGTGTTTGACCGCGTTGAGAAGCGCGTGCTTCTCGGCCGCTCGCTCGATGCGCTCTCGAAGCTCGTCGTCCATTACCGTTCGCTTCCGCGGCGCGCCTAAAAACAGGCCCGGATTGCGGGGACGGCTCCTCGCGCGGGCAGGGGTACGGTATATGTTAGCATTTCAGAGTAGATATGAGTTGCGGCGGGGCTCGGTGGCGGACGGTCGAAAGAAAAGCCCGCACGACTGCGGCTCGCGGTGGGCGCGGGGTGCGCCGCGCGCTCAGTAGCCGCGGGTGATGAGGTAGTCCGCGATGTCGCACAGCAGGTCGCGGGCCTCGTTGTCCGGGAGGACATCGAGCCGCGACTTGGCTTGTTCGGTGAGGTCTTCGGCCATCTCGCGGGCGTAGTCGATGCTGCCCGCCTCGTTCAGTTCGGCGACGGCGGCTTCGACGGCGTCTTCGGTGAGTTCCTCGGCCGTCTCGGCGTCGACGAGGTCGTCCACGTCGATGCCCTGCTGGCGGGCGTGAAGCGAGATGATGGTCTCTTTGTTCTCCACGAGGTCCGAGCCGCGCTGTTTGCCGAGCTGGTCGGACGGCACGGTCAAGTCGAGCACGTCGTCTTGAATCTGGAACGCGCTGCCGGACGCGATGCCGTACTGGTAGAGCGCCTCGACGACCTCGTCGTCAGCGCCCATGACGACCGCCGGAACGGCGGCCGCGGTCCCGTAGAGCACCGCCGTCTTCAGTTCGACCATCTGGAGGTACTCGTCGGGGAGCACCTCGGTGCGGCGCTCGAACTCGATGTCGAGCGCCTGCCCCTCGCAAATCTGCGTGCAGGTGGTCGCGAGCCGGCGGACGGCTTCGAGGCCGTCGGCCGGGTCAGCGCCGGTTTTCGTCAGCAGTTCGAACGCCTTGGCGTACAGCGTGTCGCCGGCGAGGATGGCGGTCGAGTTGTCGTACTCCTTGTGGACCGCCGGGACGCCGCGACGGAGGTCGTCGTCGTCCATGATGTCGTCGTGGATGAGCGTGAACGACTGGATGACCTCGATGCTCACGGCGGCGACCATCACGTCGATGGGGTCGCCCGCGAGCGTCGGGAACGCCCGGTAGTCCTCCGACATCGGTTCGACGTCCGCGAGGGACTCCGCGGTCAGGAGGGAGACGGTCGGCCGGAGGCGTTTGCCGCCGGCTTTCAGGAGGTACCGTGAGGCCTCGTAGAGCCGTTCGGGCTCGGCCATCGGTACGTCCTCGTCGAGCGCGTCGTTGACGAGTTCGCGCCGCTCGCGAATCGCCTCGAGCACCCGCTTTTCCGTCGCGTCGGGAGTCATCACTCCACCAGCTGAATCATGTTGCCGTTCCGCGTGACGTGGAGGTCGCGACCGAGGGCGTAGCCCTGACTCTCCGCGAGGTCCACGTACGGAGCGAAGCCTTTCAGGTTCTGGTGAGCCGGGATGACGTGCTGGGGCTGGAGCGCCTGCAGCATCTCGTAGTGGCCCTCCTCTCGGAGGTGGCCGGAGACGTGAATCTCGTCGTAGATGCGCGCGCCTTGCATGCGCAGGAGGCGTTCGGACTGGTAGCGCTGGCCCTCGTTCGTCGGCTCCGGGATGACCCGCGCCGAGAAGATGACCTTGTCGCCGTCGTCGATCTCGTAGGGCGTCTCGCCGCGGCCCATGCGGGTGAGCATCGCGCGCGGCTCGCCCTGGTGGCCCGTGACGATGGGCAGGTAGTTCTCCTTGCCCTCCTTCATGATTCGCTTGAAGGTGCGGTCGACGGACTTGCGGTGGCCGTACATCCCGAGGTCGTCGGGGAGGTCGACGAAGCCGAGGCGCTCGGCGGTGCCGGAGTACTTCTCCATCGAGCGGCCGAGGAGGACCGGCTGGCGGCCGATGTCCTTGGCGAACTCGACGAGCGAGGAGACCCGGGAGATGTGCGACGAGAACGTCGTCGCGACGATGCCGCCGTCGTAGTCCTCGACGGAGGTCATCACGTCTTTGAGGTGGCGGCGCGCGACGGACTCGGAGGGCGTTCGGCCCTTCCGGCCGGCGTTCGTACAGTCTTCGATGTACGCGAGCACGCCGTTGCCCTCGCGGCCGATTTCGCGGAAGCGCTTCATGTCGATGGGGTCTTCGAGGACCGGCGAGTGGTCCATGCGCTTGTCGAGGCCGTAGACGATTGCGCCCTCGGGCGTGTGGATGACCGGGTTGATGGCGTCGATGATGGAGTGAGTGACGTGGACGAACTCGAGTTCGACCTGTCCGGAGTCACCGATGGACATCGTCGATCCGGCTTCCATCTTGACGAGGTCGTTGTTGACGTTGAACTTGTTCTCGCCCTCAATCTGCTGTTTCACCAGCTCGATAGTGAAGGGCGTCGCGACGACGGGAGCGTCGTAGCGGTGGGCGAGCTTGGAGATGGCCCCGATGTGGTCGAGGTGGCCGTGCGTGGGGACGATGGCCTGCACGTCTCCTTCGAGGTCGCTCATGACCCGGTCGTCCGGGATAGCGCCCATGTCGATGAGGTCGAGGCTGTGCATCTTTTCGGTCTCGACGTTGTCGTGGATGAGGACCTGCGACAGGTTGAGACCCATGTCGAAGACGACGACGTCGTCTCCGGCACGGACGGCCGTCATCTGACGGCCGACTTCTTCGTATCCGCCTATGGTTGCGATTTCGATTTCCATGGTTTGTGTGTCTCGATATTCCGAGCATCGAAAGCCACGATGTGGCGAAGGTGCTCACGGAAAGACGGGTGTCTGGGGGCCACCGGCCCCGGCGTCTTGCAGCTCGTCGGTCGAATGACCCCGCGTACGAGACGGCCCGAACCGGTCGATGTGGGCGCGCCCGCACTTACCCGCGGGTTTCTGGTACTGAGTTCTACTCGCGGGGGTACTAAAAACTACGTGGGTTCATCGCGCCCGCACGCCCGAGATCGTGAGAGAACGTCTCACATGAGACGAGGATTCTCCCCGTTCGACGACGATTTCGACCCGGACGGTCGGATTCGACGCGACTCCGCACTGTCGGTCCGGCACATTTAAGACAACTACGAGACGGATTTGATGCATGAGCGGCCGACCCCTCGACGTCCTCGAAGCGTCACTCGACGAGCCGGTGACGGTTCTCCTCAAGGACGGAAACGCGTACTTCGGCGTCCTCGCTGGTTACGACCAGCACATGAACGTCGTACTCGAAGAAGCGCTGGACGAAGACACCGTGCCCGGGGATATCGAACTCGAGCAAGTCCAAGACACAACCATTATACGCGGCGATAACGTCGTCACCATCAAAGCATGACGGGTGCAGGAACCCCCAGCCAAGGAAAGAAGAACAAGACGACGCACGTCAAGTGCCGTCGCTGCGGCGAGAAGTCCTACCATGTGAAGAAGAAGGTCTGCTCGTCTTGCGGCTTCGGTAAGTCGAAGAAGCGTCGGAGCTACGCCTGGCAGTCGAAGTCCGGCGACAACTAACGACTCTCGGCGGTCTCCGACCGTCTCTGTCTTCTCTCTCGCCGTCTGCGGCGAGAACGAACCCGCGTTCCTGACTCCCGGTTCGTTTCCGACCCTGTGACACTCGCTAGCACCGAGTACGGCGTCCCACTCCCGACCTGCGTGCAGTTCTCACCACTTCGCTGACAACCGCTACCGCCCTGAGCCGACGTTGTCGCCGCGGCCGATGAGGCCAGCCACGGGTGCGCCGCTTCCGTTCTCGTCGGGTTACGCGCCGGCTCGTAGTCGCCGCCCCGCTCCGCAAACATATGCACTAACGTGGATATTTATCGGTTTGAGACCCCGTGGTTACTGCATAAGGACGGGTTTTTTACCCCCTCGACTCTCTATCATCTTCCATGGTAACTGGGCGGGACGACTCCCACCACCACATCGGCGGACCGACCGAGAAGTGCGGTGTCGTCGGCGTCGCACTCGGCGGTCGAGACGCCGCACGGCCCCTCTACTACTCGCTGTACGCCCTCCAGCACCGGGGCCAAGAGTCCGCAGGCATCGTCACCCACGACGGGTTCCAACAGCACAGTCACGTCCAGATGGGGCTCGTCGGCGACGCGTTCGGTGCCGACGACCTCGACGGTCTGAAGGGCGAGGCGGGCATCGGCCACGTCCGCTACCCCACCGCGGGCGACGTGTCGAAGTCGTGTGCCCAGCCGTTCGCCGTCTCGTTCAAGTCGGGGTCGCTCGGCCTCGCGCACAACGGCAACCTCGTCAACGCCGACGAACTCCGCGACGAACTGGAGAACTTCGGCCACGCCTTCACCTCCACGGGCGACACCGAGGTCATCGCCCACGACCTCGCGCGCAACCTCCTCGAGGAGGACCTCGTCCGCGCCGTCAAGCGAACGATGGAGCGCATTCACGGCTCGTACGCGCTCACAATCATGCACGACGAGACGGTCCTCGGCGTGCGCGACCCCGAGGGGAACCGCCCGCTCTGCATCGGGAAAGTCGACGACGGCTACGTGCTCGCCTCCGAGTCTGCCGCCATCGACACGCTCGACGGCGAACTCGTCCGCGACGTGAAACCGGGCGAACTCGTCGTCCTCGAACCCGACGGCTCCGGCTTCGACTCGTATCAACTGGTCGAACGCGACAACACGGCCCACTGCTTTTTCGAGCACATCTACTTCGCCCGCCCGGACTCCGTGATGAACGACACGCTCGTCTACGAGGCCCGCCGTGGACTCGGCCGGAAGCTCTGGGACGAAAACGGCGTCGACACCGACGTGGTCATGCCCGTCCCCGACTCGGGCCGCGCGTTCGCCTCCGGCTACGCCGAGGCCGCCCAAGAAGACGACGCGACCGTCGAGTTCGCCGAGGGGCTGATGAAGAACCGCTACGTCGGCCGGACGTTCATCATGCCGACCCAAGACGAGCGCGAGCGCGCCGTCCGCCTGAAGCTCAACCCCATCAAGAGTACCGTCGAGGGGAAGTCCGTCACGCTCATCGACGACAGCATCGTCCGCGGGACGACCTCGAACCAGCTCGTGCAACTCTTGTACGACGCCGGCGCGACCGAGGTCCACATGCGCATCGGCGCGCCGCCCATCGTCGCGCCCTGCTACATGGGCATCAACATGGCCACCCGCGAGGAGCTCATCGCCTCGGACAAGTCGGTCGAGGAGGTCCGCGACACCATCGACGCCGACAGCCTCGGCTACCTCTCTATCGACTCCGTGGCCGAAGTGCTCGAAAAGTCCCAAAGCGACCTCTGTCTCGGCTGTGTCACCGGCGAGTACCCCTACGACATCGACGGCGAGGAGACCGACCGCGACGTGAGCCGCCCCGTCGTCGGCGCCGAAGCGCCGCTGAGCGACTGAGTCTCACCGACTCCCGTCCGACCCACCCGACCTATCGCCACAGAAGACAGTCACCGAGAGCCGCGATGGCATAATCAACGCGGCCGTTCTTTTCTCTCGTGCCCGTCGTTCGAACCGTACTCCGACTCGCCGAGGACCGGGGTGCGAGCGGAGTACGGAGTGCGAATCGACGGGGCGGACGCCGCGGGAGGGCTCGCACGCCCCGTCACTGTGACCTGCCGGTCGCACCACGTACTACCGCCCGTCCGCACCAGCGGCCCTCGGGCCGCGCGCTCCGCAGCGGGCGTCGGACGGGTACTCCCTTCGAACGCCCGAGCGACGGCGCTCGCCGTCCCTCCTCAGTAGATGACGTAGAGGAGGACGTAGACGACGTTTCCGAGGACGAACGAGACGAGCCACAGCGAGGCGGCGACGCGGCCGAACCGAGCGTGTTCAGTTCCGAAGACTTCGGTTATCGGTCGCGTCAGCGCCAACAGCAGGGCGTAGTAGACGACCGGGACGCAGACGACGGCCAGAAGGATGTGAATCGCCAGCGTCGGGAGGTAGACGAACTGATAGACCGCGTCGGGGCCGGGGAACTCGGCGGTCCCCTGAACGACGACCTTGTAGAGATAGAGGACGAGGAACGTCGCAAACAGGAGGAACGAGGCGAGCATCATGCGCCGGTGGCGCTCGATGTCGCCGCGCCGGACGAACCGGACGCCGGCGAGGATGGTGACGATGGCGACGGTGCTGATGACCGCGTTGACGTGTGGAATCGCGTTCAGCGCGGCCGCCGGCGCGGTCGGAATCGCGGCGCGGGGAATCGCGCCGAGCGCCGCGCCGAAGACGAGCGCGAGCGACAGCACCGAGAGGAGAGCGGTCAGTCCGCGGACGTGGTCGCGTGCTCGGAACTCCATGGGCGAACTCCGGGGCCGCGAGGCCAAAATCGTTCGGTCGCCCGACCGCGGTACGACGCCTGCAAACGCCCGACATTGCCGAGGCGAAAGGAAAGTCATTTAAATTACCGCGGGGTAACGGAGAGTGCAGCAAGACACAGCGAGCGTGGGTAGCCAAGCCAGGCCAACGGCGCAGCGTTGAGGGCGCTGTCCTGTAGAGGTCCGCCGGTTCAAATCCGGTCCCACGCATCGCATGTGCGGACTCACAGTCCGCAATGAGGCGGCGTAGCCGCCGAATGATGCAGGTGACGTCCCTACACGGACATCACCCACGCACAATCCTTCCACGAAACTACACCCCTGAGAGGGACTCCTCTCTGGGTTTTTCGGTGTTCACCGGCCAGCAGCCGTGCAACCGTCGACCTCGGTCTCGGCCGCATCCCCGTGCCGCGAGTTTAAAAGGGTCGAACGAGTAACACGCGGCATGGCCAAGTACTCGACGAATCGGGGCGGTGGCGGCGGCGACGGCGACAGTTGCGAACTCTGCGGCCGAAGCACCGCGAAGCTCCGGCGCGCGAACGTGGCCGGCGCGGACCTGTTGGTCTGTCCGGACTGCGCGCCGCACGGCGAGAACCGCCACGCGGACCGAAAAAGCGGGTCGAGCGACGCCTCTCGCGACGGTTCTTCGGGGAACCGCAAGAAGCGCGCCGCCCAGCGCACCGCCAAACTGTACGACAGCGCGAAAGGCGACTCCAAACACTGGGAGGAAAAAGGGACGAACTACGAGAAAGACCGACTCCCCTACCTCGTCTCCGGCTACGGCGGCGTCGTCGAATCCGCCCGGCAGGACGCCGGGCTCCAGCTCGCCGAACTCGCGGACGAACTCGACCTCGACGAGAAGCAACTGCTCGCCATCGAGCAGGGCCGCGCCACGCGGGCGAACGTCGGGGGGTCGGCCATCCGCGCGCTCGAAGAGCGCCTCGACGTGACCCTCGTCGACGAGTAGCACGATTTTTCTCGGTCGGGCGTCTCGACGCGCATATGTCCGACTCACTCGCACCCGACTCCCCGACGGTCCGGGCGTTCGACGCGACGGTGACGCGCGTCGACGGTCGGTCGGTCGTCCTCGACGAAACGTACTTCTACCCAGAAGGCGGCGGCCAGCCCGCCGACCGGGGCGTTCTCGGCGGCGTCGACGTCGAACACGTCCGCACGGACGCCGACGGCGCGGTCGTCCACGACCTCGCGGCCGACCCTGACTTCGCCGCTGGCGACGAGGTGACTGGCGTCGTCAACGACGACTTCCGGACGTACTGCATGCGGGCGCACACTGCCAGTCACGTCCTCTACGGCGCGGGTCGCCGCATCTTCGACGACCTCGGCTACGGGGGGTTCGACATCTCCCCCGAAAAGGTCCGCGTCGACTTCGAGACCTCGACCGAGGTCGACGACGACGCGCTCGTCGAACTGGAGCGCCTCGTCAACCGGGCGGTGTGGGACAGCCGCGAGGTGTCGTGGGAGGAGATTCCCGTCGTGGAGGCCGGCGACCGCGAGGAAATCGCGTTCAACGTCAAGACCGAGGAAGGCGTCTTCTCCGAGTCCGAAACCGTTCGGGTCGTCTCCATCGACGGCTGGGACTGGGCGGCCTGCGGTGGCACGCACGTCTCGAACACCGTCGAAATCGGGCCGGTCGAGGTGCTCGGCCGGTCGAACCCCGGCGAGGGTCTCACCCGCGTCGAGTTCGCGGTCGGCGCCTCGGCAATCGACCGGCGCGCCGCGGTCCGCGGGTCCGCCTACGAGGCCGCCCGAGCGCTCGGGACGAACCTCGACGGCCTCGGAGAGTCAGCCGCCACCGCCGCGGCCGCGCGCGAAGAACTGGAGTCCGAACTCGCGGACCTGAAGTCCGAGGTACTGCGCGCTCGCCTCTCGGACTTCGAGACGGTCGAGCGCGACGGGCTGACGTGGAAGGTCGGCTCGGTCTCCGGCTTCGACGCGAACGAGGTCGGGGAGGCCGCCAAAGAGGCCCGCGACAGAGCGGCCGTAGACGTGTTCGTCGCCGTCGGCGAGTCGGACGCGCCGTTCGTCGTCGTCGCCAGCACCGGCGACGCGGCCGCCGGGGAGGTCGTCGCCGAGGTGACAGACGAGTTCGGCGGCGGTGGCGGCGGCGGGCCGACGTTCGCGCAGGGCGGCGGTCTCGGCGCGCCGGCCGACGACGTGCTGGCGTACGTACGCGACTGAGCGACGCCCCGCACAGCGACCGAGACTGTGGCGTGCTGACGCCCGACGGACGACTCGCGGTTCAATCATCTTTTTCAATGATGGTCCGTACTCACCACCATGGAAACCGTAGGGTCTGCCACGGGTCTGACCGACGAGCAACGGGCCATCCGCGACGTGGTCCACGAGTTCGCCGTCGAGGAGATTCGCCCGACCGCGCGCGAGGCCGACGAGACGGAGACGTTCCCCGAGGACGTGTGGGACGGCCTCACCGACCTCGACCTGACCGGCCTGACCGTCCCCGAGGAGTACGGCGGGTTCGGCGCCGACCGAGCCACTTACGCCGTCGTCAACGAGGAGGTCGCCTACGGCCAACTCGCCGTCGCCACGGCGCTCTCCGTGCACTGCCTCGCCACCGAGTGTATCGCCGAGTTCGCCACCGACGAGCAGAAGGAGACGTGGCTCCCCGAGATGGCTCGCGGCCGACCGGTCGGCATGTTCGGCCTCTCCGAACCCGACGCCGGATCGAACCCCGCGGAGATGTCGACGGTCGCCCGGCGCGAGGGCGACGAGTACGTCATCAACGGGAAAAAGCAGTGGATAACGAACGGCCAGCGCGGCGGCGTCTGCATCCTCTTCGCCAAGACCGACCCCGACGACCCCTCGTCGGTCACGCAGTTCCTCGTCCCGGAGTCGGCCGGCTACGAGGTCGGCAAGAAAGAAGAGAAACTCGGCCTCCGCGCGTCCGACACGACGGCGCTGCTCTTCGACGACGTGCGCATCCCCGCCGAGAACCGGCTTACTGAGGAGGGCAAGGGCCTCTCTGCGGCCTTCCGCATTCTGACCGGCGGTCGCATCGGCATCGCCTCGCAGGCCGTGGGACTCGCGCAGGCCGCGCTCGACGACGCTATCGACTACGCGACCGAGCGCGAGCAGTTCGACAAGCCCATCTCGAAGATTCAGGCGATTCGCCACAAAATCGCGGACATGGGAACGCAGGTCCACGCTTCGCGGATGCTCGTCCGCGAGGCCGCCCGCGTCGCCGACGCCGGCGACGACCCGCGGACTGCGGCGTCTATCGCGAAGTACTTCGCCAGCGAGGCCGCGGTCGACGTGACCAACGAGGCCGTCCAGGTCCACGGCGGCTACGGCTACACCACCGATTTCGACGTGGAGCGGTACTACCGCGACTCGAAGATTACGACCATCTACGAGGGAACCAGCGAGATTCAAAAAGAGATTATCGCGCGGTCGCTCCTCGACTGAGTCTGGGCGAGCCGACTCTTTTTCAGCCGGGCGAGTCGCTCACGGGCTCCGGGCGAGCGTCGGCAGTCCTCGCTCGCGGACCACGTCGACGGCGGCGACGCCCGCGAGGAGGAGACAGCCGACGAGCGTCACCCACGCGCCGGCCGCCGAGACGAACGTCTCGTCCCACAGCTGGATGAACCGCAGGACTGCGACGGTACCGACGACGCCGACGACGAGTTCCGCGCGTCGGGAGCGCCGTCCGGCGAGCGCGGCGAGAGAAAGCACGACGACCGTCGGGAGGAGGACGATACCGTGGACGAGTTCCAGCCCGTTTCCCATGCCGCCGTAGTAGACGTCGATGACCGGCCCCTCGTGGGCCGGGTCGACCTGTATCCACGGGAGGAAGACGCCGGCCGCGACGACGAGCGACGGGAGGACCGGAGCGAGGCGGTCGCGGAGCGCGGATGCCATGCGGGAAGCGACGCCGGGGTCTCGTATAGGCCTTCGCCCGAAGCGTCTTTTCCCCGCGGTGCCCTACTGCGGGCAATGACGCTCCCCGACCTCTCGGCGTTCGACGCGGTCGTCTACGACCTCGACGGGACGCTCGTCGACCTCCGCGTCGACTGGAACGACGCCGCCAGCGACGCCGCGGCCGTCCTACGGAACGCCGGCGTCGACGCCGACTCGCTGGACCTCTGGAAGATGCTCGACGCGGCCGACGACGCCGGCGTCCGCGACGAACTAGAGCGAGAGCTCGCGGCACACGAGCGCGAGGGCGCGTGGGCCTCCGACCGCCTTCCCCTCGCGGACCACCTCGCCGGGGACGGCGTTCCCTCCGGCGTCTGCTCGCTCAACGCCGAGGACGCCTGCCGGGTCGCGCTCGACGTGCACGACCTTTCGGACCACGTCGACGCCGTCGTCGGCCGCGACAGCGTGGAGACGCGCAAGCCCGACCCGGAGCCGTTGCTCACGACGCTCGAACGCATGGCGGTCGACCCCGACTCGGCCGTGTTCGTTGGCGACTCGGCCCGCGACGAGGTGACGGCCGACCGCGCCGGCGTCGCCTTCAGATACGTCGATGGCGGTCCCGCCGGCGTCTGAGACGAGAGCCGGGCGGCCGGAAGCCCGTCAGAAACAGGGGCGAACAGGCGGCACGGCCGCTCCGCCGGGCGGCGTGCCGCGCTCCCGCGTCCCGCCCGGCGGCGATGCTCAGCGCACGGGGACGCTGGTCGCGGCATCGGCCATAAACCTCCGTTCCGGCGCGGGCGTTAAGCCCGCAGAGTCCTACGCTCACCCATGGGATTCCCCGTCTCGTACTACTGTCCGCACTGCGGCGCGGTCGTCGAACTCGAACGCGACGGCTATCTGGCCGACAAGTCGGTGACGCCGTACCCCCTCGAAGGCTGGGCGTACGCCGACCCGACTGACGACTTCGAAGACGCCGAGGGCGTCCGGTTCGTCTGCGGCGAGGGCGCGGATGAGAACGCGGGTGCGAGTGAGGTCGACTCACCCCTGTCGTGGACCGGCGACGTGGTCGACGCGGACGACGTGGAACAGCCCGGATTGGCGTCGCCCTGCGGCCGCGAGTTCTACCTCTCGTTCGTCAGATACGAGGACGGCCGCGAGGTCGAGGCGGTGCCCGAGAGCGACTACGTCGTCATCGGCGGACGCGGCCCCTCGGGGCCGTCCGGCCCGCGAGGACCGGATGCGGGGCCGCGCGGTCCCGGCGGGTTCTGAGTCTTCGGCCGCGACTCGCGCACTCGTCGCTCCGCGTCGGGGTTTCGGCGTCGTACGCCCCCTTGACAGCGATATTCAATAGCTCACGCGTCGACTATCCGTCATGGTTCCCATCCAGTCGTTTGGCGTCGGCGATGTGCTGTTCTTCGCGCCGTTCGTCGTCCTCGCCGTCGTCATCTTCGCGTTCGCCGGCGCGGTGGTCTACCTCGAACACAGAAAGGAGATGGCGCTCATCGAAAGCGGCCACTACGACGAGGTCGGCCGCGACTCGCGGGCGTGGATTCTCGGCGGCGGCCTGCTCGTGCTCGCTATCGGCCTCGGAAGCGTCGTCTCTGCCTTCCTCTCCGGCGGCGCGGTCGGCGACGGCGTGACCGCGGTGTTCGTCGGCCTCGCGGCGCTCGCGTACTACTTCTACAAGCGCCGCGCGGTCGGAACGACGGCCGCCTGAGCCGCGAACGCGGGGCGGCGTGAGTCGAGGTGGGAGCTCAGCCTTTGATGTTGCAGACGGGGAACGTCCGCGCGACCTTGTCGCCGATGCCCAACTCGTCGGAGACGCGGACGACCTCGTCTACGTCCTTGTAGACGCCCGGCGCTTCTTCTGCGACCGTCGCGCCCGACTGGGCTTTCACGTATATCTTCTCCTGCTCGCGGAGCTCGTCCTGCACCGTCTCGCCCCAGTACTCCTGTTTCGCCTTCGTTCGGCTCATGAGCCGGCCCGCGCCGTGGGCCGTCGAGCCGAAGGTGAGGTCGAGCGACCGGTCGCCGCCGCGGAGGACGTAGCTCCCCGCGCCCATGCTCCCGGGAATGATGACCGGCTGGCCCACGTCGGCGTAGGCGGGCGGGAGTTCGGGCCGGCCCGCGGGGAACGCTCTGGTCGCGCCCTTCCGGTGGACGTAGAGTTCGCGCTCCTCGCCGTCGACCTCGTGGACCTCCTTCTTGGCGATGTTGTGCGCCACGTCGTACAAGAGGCGCATCTCCATGTCGCGCCAGTCGCGGTCGAACACGTCGGCGAACACCTCGCGCGTGCGGTGCATGATGAGCTGTCGGTTCACCCACGCGAAGTTGATGGCGGCGCACATCGCGCCGTAGTACTCCTCTGCGAGTTCGGAGCCGGCGGGCGCGGCCGCGAGTTCCTTGTCCGGCAGGTCGTCGAGCAGGTCTTTGTGCTCCTTCTCGATGCGCCGGAGATAGTCCGTACAGGTCTGGTGGCCGAGGCCGCGGGAGCCGCAGTGGATGAGGACGACGATTTGGTCGGCTTCGAGGCCGAACGACTCGGCCACGTCGTCGCGGTAGACGTCCGTGACGCGCTGGACTTCGAGGAAGTGGTTGCCGGAGCCGAGACTGCCGATTTGGTTGCGGCCGCGGTCCTTCGCCTTCTGGGAGACGAACTCGGGGCGGGCGTCGTCGCGGAAGCCTTCGTCCTCGCAGTGGGCGAGGTCGTCCTCCGTGGCGTAACCGGCGTCGACCGCCCAGCGCATCCCGCGCGCGAGGATGTCTTCGATGGTCTCGGCGTCGCCCTTGACGACGCCTCCGCCGCCGAGTCCCGAGGGAACGGCCTCGAACAGGGCGTCCACGAGCTCCTCCTCGTGGCCCTTGAGGTCCTCGTAGGTGAGGTTCGTCGTCATCATGCGGACGCCGCAGTTGATGTCGTAGCCGACCGCGCCGGGGGAGAGACAGCCGTCCGTGGCGTCGGTCGCGCCGACGCCGCCGACGGGGAAGCCGTAGCCCTGGTGACCGTCGGGCATGCAGATGGCGTGGTTGGCGATACCCGGCAGGTGCGTTGCGTTCCGCAGCTGTTCGAGCGTCTTGTCGTCGCCGATGTGGTCGAGCAGCGCCTCGGAGGCCAGCACCCGCGCGGGGGCGTTCATCTCGCCCTCCCGCGGAATCTCCCAGACGTGCTCGCGAACTCGTCGCAGTTCGATGTCGCCGAACTCGCGCGTTTCCATACCCGGACAATCGACGCGGCGACTCAATAGGATTCCGTCACGCCGCGAGCGTCCGCGGCGGGCCGCGCGACCGTCGGTGCCGACGGCTCACACGTCGAAGACGACGTACGCCTCCCAGCCGGCGTCGGTCGCTTCCAGTCGCATCTCGGAGTAGGTGACTGCTTTCACGTCGCGGGCGTCCACGTCAGCGAAGGGGACGCCCCGTGCAGACGCCTCGACGACCCACTCGTCGCCATCCCGCCGGACGGTCGCCTCGTGGGCCGCGGGGAGGACGCCCCGCACGTCGCGCTCGTAGATGAGTTGGTCGAGGTAGTCGAACAACAGCGCCTCGCGGCCCTCCGCGCGGACGGAAACCGAAAAGCGGTCGCCCGTCTCGGCGGGGTCGTCGCACATCGCGGCGGTGAGGCCGTCGGCGACGGCGGCGAAGACGGCACCGAGGCTCTCGCCGTCGGCCGCGACGGCCACGTCGGCGGTGTGGTCGCGGAGCGTGAATCCCATACCGAAGGGACGGACGCGGCCGACCCTCGTCCTTTCGGTCGGCGGCGGGCGCGCGCCTCGCACCCCGTCGTCCGCGGGTGATTCGTGTCGAACGACTATCCAATCTGGCGGCGGCGGCCTCAACCAGGCGTTCTGACGGACGGTGGAGTTATATTCTCGCTCCGGCTACGACGGGACGTGAGCGTCAACGTGGAGATGCGGGTCGACGCCCCCGGCCAGCGCGAGTACGCCGAGGCGGCCTGGGACCTGAAAGAGCGGATTCGGGTCGATGAGGGCCTCCTCAAGCAGCGACGGGGATTTTTCATGGACGCCTACCGGCGGTCGAACACGTATCTCCTCTACGAGAACGACGCGCTCGTCGCGTTCACCTCCACGCGGCGCGACGGCTACATCCTCTTTCTGGCGGTCTCGCCCGACGCCCGCGGCGAGGGCTACGGCAAGCGCCTCGTCGCCGAGGTCGCGGACGAACATCCGGTCGTGACCTGCCACGCCCGGACGACGAACACGAACGCCCTCGATTTCTACGAGCGGATGGGCTTCGAGGTCCGCCGCCGCATCGAGAACTACTACGAGGACGGCGGGGCCGCGTTCTACCTCCGACTCGGCGAGGAAGCAGGCCTCAGAGAGAAGCTCTCGGAGTTCCTCCGCCGGTAACCGACCGACATCGTCGCGTTCGACGCCGATTCGAGAGCGCCAGCGCCCTCCTCGCTCCCCTTGCGCGTATCCTTAATTTTTATTCACTTCCTAGTATATGTGGTTGATATGTACATCGGAGTGCTCACCGTCCCGCTCGGAGACGAACCCCTCGACGACGCGCTCGACTACCTGTCGGGCATCGGCGTCGACGGCGTCGAACTCGCCGTCGGCGGCTGGCCCGGCGAGGATCACGTCGACCGGAGCGCCGTCCTCGCGGACGACGACGCGCAGGCCGACCTCCTCGATTCGGTCGAGAGTCGCGACCTGCAAATCAGCGCGCTCGCGACGCACAACAACCCGCTGCATCCCATCGAGGAGACGGCCGCCGAGGCGGACACCGAACTCCGCGAGGCAATCGAACTCGCGGACGCCCTCGACGCGAACACCGTTACCTGTTTCTCGGGGCTCCCCGCCGGCGGTCCGAACGACGAGGTTCCGAACTGGATTACCGCGCCGTGGCCGACCGAGCACGCCGACGCCCACGACTACCAGTGGGAGGTCGCCGTCGACTACTGGTCCGACCTCGCCGCGTTCGCGGACGACCACGGCGTCGACATCGCCATCGAGATGCACCCGAACATGCTCGTCTACGAGCCGACGGGGATGCTGAAGCTCCGCGAGGCGACCAACGACCGCATCGGCGCGAACTTCGACCCCTCGCACCTCTACTGGCAGGACATCTCCATCACCGACGCGATTCGGTTCCTCGGCGAGGCGGACGCCATCCACCACTTCCACGCGAAGGACACGAAGGTCTACGAGTCCGAGTCGCGCATCAAGGGCGTCCTCGACACGGCCTCCTACGCGGACACCGCCGACCGCTCGTGGCTGTTCCGCTCTATCGGTTACGGCCACGACGAGGGCCACTGGAAGGACGTGGTCTCGACGCTCCGGATGGTCGGCTACGAGGGCGCGCTCTCCATCGAACACGAGGACGCGCTCACGTCGTCCACGGAGGGCCTCGAAAAGGCCGTCGACGTGCTCTCGCGCGCCGTCTTCGAGACGCAACCGGGCGACGCCTACTGGGCGGAGTAATCCAATGACTGAACAACTCTCTATCGGCGTCCTCGGCTCCCGATTCAGGCCCACCTTTTTCCGGTTCGGGGCCGCTCCGCGACCCGCTCACCGGAAAAATCTGGACCAAAAAACGCCGCGAGACTCGGCCTCCGGCCTCGCTCGCGGTACTGCATCGGCCACGGAGGTGGCACAATGACTGACCCGCTCTCTATCGGCGTCCTCGGCTACCGCTTTATGGGCAAGGCGCACTCCAACGCGCTCGCCCGCCTGCCGATGTTCTTCCCCGACGCGCCCGACGTGGAGCGCTCCGTCATCGTCGGCCGCGACGAGGAGGCGCTTTCCGACGCCGCCGACCGCTTCGGCTTCGAATCGACCGCAACCGACTGGCGCGACGTGGTCGACGACGTGGACGTGTTCTACAACCTCGGCCCGAACCACCTCCACGCCGAACCCTCCATCGCCGCGCTCGAAGCCGGTGCCAGCGTCTTCTGCGAGAAGCCGCTCGCACCGACGCTCGACGAGGCCGAGGCGATGCGCGACGCCGCCCGCGCGGCCGACGGCGTCGCCGGCTGCGCGTTCAACTACCGATTCGTGCCTGCCATCCGGTACGCGAAGAAGCTCATCGAGAACGGCGAACTCGGCGAGATTCGACACGTCCGCGGGCGCTACTTGCAGGATTGGCTCGTCGATTCCGACGCGCCGTGGACGTGGCGCATGGACGAAGACGCCGCCGGCTCCGGCGCGCTCGGTGACCTCGGCGCGCACACCATCGACCTCGTTCGGTTCCTCGTCGGTGACCGCGCCGGCGACATCGACCGCATCTCGGGGCATCTCCAGACGTTCGTCGACGAGCGACCCGTGCCCGGCGAGGACGAGTACCGGCCCGTCACCGTCGACGACGCCTACACCGCGCAGGCCGAGTTCGAAAACGGCGCGCTCGGGAGCTTCGAGGCCTCGCGCTTCGCTGACGGCCACAAGAACGACCACAGCATCGAGATTCACGGCTCCGAGGGAAGCCTGCAGTTCTCGCTCGAACGCCTCAACGAACTGGAGGTGAAAACCGGCGACGCCCGCGGCTACGAGACGGTACTCGTCACCGACGAGGACGACCCCTACCTCGACCACTGGTGGCCGCCGGGCCACGTCCTCGGCTGGGAACACACGTTCGTCCACGAGAACTACGAGTTCCTGTCGGCGGCCGCCGACGGCGGCGAGTTCTCGCCGTCGTTCGAGGACGGCTACGAGGTCCAGTCGATTCTCGACGCCATCGAGCGCTCCGACGCGGCCGGCGAGTGGGTCAGCCTCGGCTGACGGGCCGAACGGAACGCGACTGAATCGGATCGCGGGCGAGTCGCCACCCGCTCAGAACTCGATGACGCCCTCGTCGGTGATGACCTCGTCGATGAGGTCGACCGGCGTGGCGTCGTAGGCGGGGTTCTCCAACTCGATGCCCTCGACGGGTTCGAGCATGACCTCGCTCGGCGAGCGAATCTCGTTTTCGAAGCGGAAGCCGCCGTCGACGACTTTCGCGCCCGAACCGACGACCGTCACCGGCACGCCGACCTCGTTGGCGGCGGCGACGAGCGGGAACGTCCCGATGCGGTTGTAGAGCGTCTCCTCGACGATGCAGTCCATGCCGATGATGACGCGGTCGCACCTCGGGAGGAACATCCCGGACGCGCCGTCGACCATCAGGTGCGGCTCGACGTCGTCGATGGCGGCGAGTTCGCGCGCGAACTTCCGGCCGAGGAAGCGCGGGCGGGCCTCCGTCACGTAGGCGGTGAGCTCCGCGCCGTCGGCGACGGCGAGTTCGACGGCCTCCATGACCGTCGATGAGTAGTCGTGCGTGAGGAACGTCTGGCCGTCCTCGATGGTCGCGGCCGCCTGTTGGGCGGCGCGACGCTTGCCTGTCTCGACGTTTTCGACCACGCGGTCGATGGTCGCCAACGTGAGTTCCCGCGCTTCGTCGAGGTCGTCGACTTCGCCTTGGACGCTGTGAAGCACGTCCTGTAAGGCGTTGTACAGCGACGCGTGCGACGGGTTCGCCCGCTTGAGCGCGCCGACGTTGCGTTCGAGGTCGCGTTCGAACTCCTCGACGGTCGCGTAGTCGCGCTCGGTCAGTTCCGCGAGCGCCCGCGTGGCCTTGACGGCGACGACCGAGGAGCTGTGCGTCTGCATCTCGCGAATCTCCTCGATGGTCTCGTCTATCATACGAGAACGTCGCCGTATCGTGTGAAAGAGTTTCCGGGAGCGAGCGCCGCCGCGGTCGCCGTCGCCGCCGCGGGCGCGGCCTCTCGTTTGCCCGCATTCGCCCGCTGCTCGGCCTCAGTCTTCCGCGTCGATGTCGGTGTCCAACTCCGCTTCGGGGGGCGTCCCGCCGTCGCCCGCGTTGGTCCGCTTGGCGTAGATGAACAGGGCGACGGCGGTCAGAAACCAGATAACTGCGCCGACGCGAACCGCGAACTCGGCTCGCGCGCCCCACGTCTGGAGGCCGGCGTTAATCGAGAGGACCGCGACGATGGGCGAGCCGACGAGAATCGTCGTGACGAACGTCATCTGCATGACCCACCCGTAATCGACGCCGTCCGGATTCGAGCGCTCGACTGGTTGCACGGGTAGCAGTATCACGGCGACGGCTAATGCGTGCCGGTTCCCGCTCGCGGGGCGCGCCCGACTCGCGACCCCGGGCGCTCAGCAGGCGGCGTTCGTCGCGGTCGGCTCGGTCGGAATCTCGTAGTCGACGAGGACGCTCGACGACCCGTCCTCGTGTTCGATGACAACACGGTAGTGTTGGCCCGCCCCGCAGATGGGCCGGAGCGCGCTGTCGGAGCCGGCTCCGTCGATGTGGGCGTACTCGCCGGCGGGACCGACCCGCTCGCCGCCGGTCCACACGTCCTCCCACGCGATGCGGTTGTTGGCGTCGTCGACGACGAACACCTGACTGCCGTCTTCGATGCTCCCGAACTCGTGGGTGACGTTGATGTACGCGCCGTTCGCGCCGTTGTCGACGCCGTCGGGGTGGTAGTCCACGTCGAACGACACCTGCGGTTGCGGCTCGGAGAGCACGTCTTCGAACCCCATCACCATCACGCCGACCATCGCGGCGAGGAGGACGACGATGACGACGAGAAGCGAGACGCCGACGACCGGGGAGATGCCGCGGGACGAGCGGCGCTCGGAGGGTGATAAAGCGGGCATGCGTCGTTCGGACAGGCGCGCTCTCCTAAGTAAAGTGTTACTTCGGGGGCAGGTCGGGGCGACCGGCGCGGGACGGCGCGGGCCGACGCGACTCCCGGCGACTCGCGGTCGGCGGCGCGCAAGGGTGACGCTGATAACCCGGACGCGCGAACGGCACGCATGGTCACGGTACGGTCCATTCGGGCGAAGGCTGGTAGCGAGCCCATCACGATGCTCACGGCGTACGACGCGCCGACCGCGAGCGTCGTCGACGAGGCGGGCATCGACATCGTCCTCGTGGGCGACAGCATGGGCAACACGGCGCTCGGCTACGACTCGACGCTCCCGGTGACCGTCGAGGACGTGGCGAGCCGAACCGCCGCGGTGGCGCGCGCGACCGACGACGCCCTCGTCGTCGCGGACATGCCCTTCCTCTCGGTCGGCGTGGACGAGGCGTCGAGCGTCGAGCACTGCGGCCGGATGCTCAAGGAGGCCGACGCCGACGCGGTCAAACTGGAGTGCGGTCCCCACACCGTCGAGTTGACCGAACACCTCGTCCGACTCGGCATCCCCGTGATGGCCCACCTCGGGCTGACCCCCCAGCGCGTCAAGGAAGTCGGCTACGGCAGGCAGGGCACCGACCGCGACGACGCACAGGAGATTCTCGACCTCGCGAAGGCCCACGCCGAGGCGGGCGCGTTCTCGCTCGTCCTCGAACACGTCCCGGCGAACCTCGCGAAACAGGTCACGGCGGCCATCGACATCCCGACTATCGGCATCGGCGCGGGGCCCGACTGCGACGGGCAGGTGCTCGTCGTCGACGACGTGGTCGGGATGAGCGACCGCACCCCGCCGTTCGCGGCCCAGTTCGGCGACGTGAAATCGGAGATGGAGCGGGCGGTCGGCGCGTACCGGGACGCCGTCGAGGCCGGCGAGTTCCCGGCCGACGAACACAGCCACGTCGAAGACGACCTCGACGAACTGTACTGAGGGCGCTCGGTTCTCGACGCCCGCGCTCGCGTTCGGTTGCGACCGATTTTGCGACGAACTACGCGACGCGGTGGTCGAGGAACGTTTTCACGGCCTCGTTGAACGCCCCCGGCCGTTCGAGCATCGCCAGATGCGCGGCGTCTTCGACGGTCCCGAGTTCGCCGTCGGGCATCGTCTCCGCGAGGTACTCGTGGTACGACGGCGGCGTCAGGCGGTCGTATTCGCCGACGAGCGCGAGCGTCGGCACCGAAATCTCGCTCACCTCGTCGCGGACATCGAAGGTGTGACACGACAGAAAGTCGCGGCGGGTGACAGCCTGTCCGGCGTCGTACATCGCTTCTTTGGAGCCCTCGACGAGGCGCTCGTCGTCGGTGTGGAACAGTTTGTCCTCGCCGTGGAGGAAGGAGACGGCGCGGTCGAAGTCGTTTTCGAGCCAGTCCAACAGGTCCGAGAGCACAGCGAGTTTCGCGCCCGTGCCCGCGAGGACGAGCGCGTCGAGGTCGAGGTCGCGTTCGAGCGCGAGCGTCAGCGCGACCGCGCCGCCGAGCGAGTTGCCGACGAGGACGCTCGCGTCGGTCTCCTCGGCCACGGCGACCACGTCGTCGACGTAGGCCGACAGCGTCTCGTAGCCGGCGTCGGCGTCCACGTCGTCGCTGTCGCCGTGGCCGCTCAGGTCCAGTGCGGCGACCGGGTAGTCGCTCGCGAGGCGGAACTGGCCGCGCCAGACGCCGTGTGCGCCGCCGCTGCCGTGGACGCAGAGGAGCGTCGGTCCCTCGCCCTCCGCGTCGCGGTGTCGATAGGCTGTCTCCCGTCCGTGGTGGTCCACCGAAGCCGTCTCCATACCTCGAAACTGGTCGCCGCGAGCCAATAAACCCCCACGCCGGCACCGAGTTTCGGCGGCGGAGCGAGTCGGTCGACCGGGCGGCCGACTGCCGAGGCCACTAGTTTGACGTTACTCCGCCGCGAACTACTCGGTGAGGCGTGGCGACTGTGAACCGCAATTCAACCGAAATTCGGTATATCGGTGTCGTCACCCGATTCGTCGGAGAAAGAGTTATATATTCAAAACGCTAACCTTGGGTTAGACTTACCATGAGCATGCAACAGTTCGCCGGCGGGAACGAGCGGTTCATTCGCCGGTACGAATACGAAGACAGCTGGGTCATCGCGGCCGACGTGGGTCTCTCGGAAGACGAGGTCGACGTGGACATCGTCGGGTCGACGGCCATCGTCGTGGCCGACACCGGCGACCGCGTGACCGAGACTGAGTTCGAACTCCCCGCCGGCGGCGACGCCGACGTGGCGGTTCGAAACGGCGTGCTCACTATCACCCTCACCAAGTAAATGAAACTCATCGTCAAACCCCTCAAACAGAAGGACGCCGGCCGCGGACTCGCCGCCATCGACCGCGCCGCGGCCGCGGAACTCGACCTCGAAGGCGGGGATTTCATCCGCATCGACGGTCCGAACGACGGGACCGCCATCGCCCGCGTCTGGCCCGGCTACCCCGAAGACCAGGGCACGGGCATCATCCGCATCGACGGCCGCCTCCGCCAGCAGGCCGGCGTCGGCATCGACGAGCGCGTGGACGTGGAGAAAGCGGACGTGAAGCCCGCACAGCGCGTCACCATCGCGCTCCCGCAGAACCTCCGCATCGGCGGCAACATCGGGACGTACATCCGCGACAAGCTCTCGGGGCAGCCGGTCGCGCAGGGACAGAGTGTCCAGCTTCCGCTGGGCTTCGGCTTCATGAGCGCGTCGAACCAGTCGGTCCCCATCAAAATCGCGTCGACCGACCCGGACGGGACCGTCGTCGTCACCGACAACACCGAGTTCCAGGTGAGCCAGAAGCCCGCCGAACAGATTTCGGACGCCTCCCCGAGCGACGGCGACGGTCCCTCGGTCACCTACGAGGACATCGGCGGCCTCGACAAGGAGCTCGAACAGGTCCGGGAGATGATCGAACTCCCGATGCGCCACCCCGAGCTGTTCAAGCGCCTCGGTATCGAGCCGCCGAAAGGCGTCCTCCTCCACGGCCCGCCGGGGACGGGGAAAACTCTCATCGCCAAGGCCGTCGCCAACGAGATCGACGCCTCGTTCCACACCATCTCCGGGCCGGAGATCATGTCGAAGTACTACGGGGAGTCCGAAGAGCAGCTCCGAGAAATCTTCGAGGAGGCGACGGAGAACTCGCCGGCCATCGTCTTCATCGACGAGATAGACTCCATCGCGCCCAAGCGCAGCGAGGCCGGCGGTGACGTGGAGCGCCGCGTCGTCGCCCAACTGCTGTCGCTCATGGACGGCCTCGACGAGCGCGGCGAGGTCGTCGTCATCGGCGCGACCAACCGCGTGGACGCCATCGACAACGCGCTCCGCCGCGGCGGCCGGTTCGACCGCGAAATCGAAATCGGCGTGCCGGACCGCGACGGCCGCAAGGAAATCATGCAGGTCCACACGCGGAACATGCCGCTGACCGACGACGTGGACCTCGACGAATACGCCGACAGCACCCACGGTTTCGTCGGGGCCGACCTCGAATCGCTGGCCAAGGAGTCAGCGATGCACGCCCTGCGGCGCATCCGCCCGCAGCTCGACCTCGACGCCGAGGAGATAGACGCCGAGGTGCTCGAAGGCCTCAAAGTCACGGAAGACGACTTCAAACAGGCGCTCAAGAGCATCGAGCCGTCGGCGCTCCGCGAGGTGTTCGTCGAGGTGCCCGACGTGACGTGGGAGGACGTTGGCGGACTCGAACCCACGAAGGAGCGCCTCCGCGAGACCATCCAGTGGCCCCTCGAATACCCCGAGGTGTTCCAGCAGATGGACATGGACGCCGCCAAGGGCGTCCTGATGTACGGCCCGCCGGGGACCGGCAAGACCCTCTTGGCGAAGGCCGTCGCCAACGAGGCGGAGTCGAACTTCATCTCCATCAAGGGCCCCGAACTGCTGAACAAGTTCGTCGGTGAGTCCGAAAAGGGCGTCCGCGAGGTGTTCAAGAAGGCCCGCGAGAACGCCCCGACGGTGGTGTTCTTCGACGAAATCGACTCCATCGCGACCGAGCGCGGCCGCGACTCGTCGAGTTCGGGCGTCACCGAGCGCGTCGTCTCCCAACTGCTCACCGAACTCGACGGTCTCGAAGCGCTCGAAGACGTGGTCGTCATCGCGACGACCAACCGGCCGGACCTCATCGACTCGGCGCTCCTGCGCCCCGGTCGCCTCGACCGTCACGTCCACGTGCCCGTCCCCGACGAGGACGCCCGCCGCGCCATCCTCGACGTGCACACCCGCAACAAGCCGCTCGCGGACGACGTGAACCTTGATAGAGTCGCGTCCAAGACCGACGGCTACGTCGGCGCCGACCTCGAAGCGCTCGCCCGCGAGGCGTCGATGAACGCCTCCCGCGAGTTCATCCGGAGCGTCGAGAAAGAGGAAATCGGCGAGAGCGTCGGCAACGTCCGCGTGACGATGGAGCACTTCGAGGACGCCCTCGACGAAATCGGCGCGAGCGTCACCGACGACGTGCGCCGCCGCTACGAGGAAATCGAAGAGCGCTTCCAGAAGAGCGAGGTCGAACGCGACCGCGAGACGGAAGTCGGTCGCACCTTCCAGTAAGCGCCTCGTCGCGCCCGCCCAGACGTATTTTTCGAGTACGCCTCTGCCACCGAGCGACGGCGCTATCTTCCGACCCGGAGACCCGACGCGACGGCGCGACCGTCACGTTCATATCACTCCCAACTGCTACGTAGTGGTACGCGGTTCTCGGGATACGAAATAATCAACGAGTTCTACGTTTATTTCACCGGAAATGCGGTGTGTCACCCGTCGTTTGTAAAGAATGTACTCGGTCGGTAGTTGTCAGTCCGACGCGAGGGAGCGCGGAGTGGCCGGCCGCCCGCTCAGCCGTCGAGGTCGGCGAGGATTTCGTCGGCGTGGCCGTCGGGCGAGACGCCCTCGTAGACCCGTTCGACGGTCCCGTCGGGGCCGACGAGGTAGGAGTTGCGGAACACGCCGTCGAACGTCTTGCCGAACATGTTCTTTTCGCCGTAGGAGTCGTACGTCGCGGAGACGCTGCCGTCTTCGTCCGACAGGAGCGTGAAGGGGAGGTCGTACTTCTCGGCGAACGAATCGAGGTCCGAGACGGGGTCGTCGCTGATGCCGATGACCGTCGCGTCGCGCTCCTCGAACTCGTCCCACGAGTCGCGGAAGCCGCAGGCCTCGGTGGTACAGCCCGGCGTGTCGGCGCGCGGGTAGAAGTAGACCACGACGTGCTCGCCGCGGAAGTCGGACAGCGAGACGAGGTCGCCGTGCTGGTCGGGCAGTTCGAAGTCGGGGGCGTCGTCGCCGGGTTCGAGCATGGCCACCTGTTCAGGCGGCGGAAAGAAGGGTCTTTCTCAGTCGAGTCGCTCGGCCGCGCCGCGCTCGACCAGCGGGTCGGCGTTGGCCGCCGGGAGCGTCACCACGTCCTCGGTGGCGAGGTCGTACTCGCGCTCGTCGACGCCGAGGATGGTCCCCACGTCGGCGGTGATGCGCACCGTCTCGCGTTCGTCGGCGAGGCCGGAAAGCGGGTCGTCGGCCGAGGGTTCCACCGTGTCGGTGTCGCCCGCCGACGGAGCCGCGGTCTCCGGGTCTGGCTCGTCCGGCGGAATCGCGGGGTCGGAGTCCGCAGAGCCGGAGTTCGCAGCGTCGGAGTCCGAAGGCCCGGACTCACCGGAGACCGCGGCGGCCTCGGTGGCCGATCGGTCGGCGTCCGGTTGGGGCGTCGATTGCGCGTTCGAGGTGTCGCCGCCGGTTCCGCCGCCCATCGCGTCCGCGAGCACGTCGCCCGCGGCCGAGTCGCCGGTGACGGCCTCGGGAGCGCTGGCGTCGGTTCCGGAGGCGGTCGGCGCGATCTCCGGGTCGGGTTCGTCCGGCGGAGTCGCGGGCCCGGAATCCCCGGGCGCGTCCGGCTCCGCGGTCGTCACGTCGGTCGCCGCAACGTCTCCCCGCGGGGAGTCGGCGGCCGACACGTCTTCGAGCGCGGACAGCACCGTCCCGCGGTTCTCCTCGATGCGGGCGACGAGGTCGTCGAACAGCCGCTTTTCCTCGCGGGTCAGCCCGTCCGTCTCGGAGGACATCCCCGCGGCCGCGAAGCTCGCGGCCTTGACGACCTTGCCGACGCGGCGCTCGTAGATGGAGGTGACGACCTCCTCGGCCGTCTCGATTTCGTCCGTGAGCCGCCGAATCTCCGGCGAGTAGTGGGTGCCGAGCTGTTCGGCCTTCTGTTCGCGTGTCGCCTTCTGCTCGGCGATGAACTCCGCGACGTCCTCGTAAAACGACTCGCGGAGGTGCTGTAAGCTGTCTTTCTGTCGCTCCGTCCGAAGCACGCTCCTGAGGTCGTCCACGTTCATTCTGTCACCTTCTCGGCTCGACCGCGAGTCATGAGAAACACGCCGAGGCTCTCGTCTACCGACTGCACGCCGGAGTCGAGTGTAAAGCTATCGCCGTCGAACTCGGCCTCGCCGGAGTCGGTTACTTTCACGGCGATGTCGCGGCCGCGGAAGCGGTCCGGGACCGCGTCCGAGAGGGGGTCGAAGTCGTCGATTTCGTCGCGGTCGAGCGGTTCGACGACGAGCCCCGACCCGCCGTGGAGGCTCTTGGGGAGGCGAATCAGCCGCTTCGTGTCGGTCGTCACAGGTTCGTCTATCGGTGAGGTCTGGTCCTCGACGGTCTCGTGTGCGAGCGCCTCGACCAGCGTCCGGACGCCCGGGCCGCCGGCCTCGACGTTGCCCTCGCGGACGGCGTCGGGGTTGTTGCGGAACGCGCCGAGAATCGTCTTCGCGCGCCCGTCGCCGATGCCGTCGAGTTCCTTCAACCGCGAGAGCGCGGCGTCCTCCTCCATCTCCAACAGCGCGTCCACGAAGTCGAGGAGTCGCCGGTGGGTCCGCCGTCCCCACCCGCCTTCGGTTCGGAGGACGCGCTGGGTCGTCGTTCCGTGCTGTCGCGTCTCGATGAGCGCGTCGAAGTCGAGGTCGATGGCGCGGATGTAGTCCACGATTTCGCGGCGGGCCTCGCTGTCGAGGCCGCGGACCGACTCGTCGCGCACGTGGACGTGGTAGCCGCGGCCGCCGGAGAACACCGCCTGCAGCTCCTCGAAGTCGAAGTCGTCTTCGAGGAGGTCGAGGAGGTCCAACAGGGCGTCCTTGCCTGCGTCGAGCATGTCGGCGTACCCCGTCGTCTCGGGGTCGATACCGGGGAGGTGGTCCGCGTCGATGTCGAAGACGAGGTCCGCCTCGCGCCAGCCCTTGTCGTCCATCGACCCCGCGCCGGGGTCCGCAAACCGGGCCGACGAGAAGTAGACGTGTCGAGGGGCGCTGCGGGCGAGATAGTCCGAGAGGTCCCCGAGATCGAGCAGCGACTGGTGGCGGTGCATCCGCGTGCCGCCGGCCGACCACGGGATAACGCCCCACTCTCGCTCGCCCGGCGCGGGCGGGAGCGGAACGTCGGTGCTCCGGTAGTAGTCACCGAAGCGACCTTCGAGGTACTCGCGTGTGCGCCCGTCCATACACCTCGGGTTCCGGAGGCGTGGGTAAAGCGATTACGTCTCCGCGCCTCCGTGGTCGTTTCTCTCACGTCCGTGGTGT
The DNA here is from genome assembly GCF_000336975.1 of Haloferax sp. ATCC BAA-644. Taxonomy (NCBI): domain Archaea; kingdom Methanobacteriati; phylum Methanobacteriota; class Halobacteria; order Halobacteriales; family Haloferacaceae; genus Haloferax; species Haloferax sp. ATCC BAA-644. Next base: position 5,054 of record NZ_AOLF01000026.1, on the reverse strand, counting down.
GCGTATGCTTATCATTGACGTTCGTGTATGAACTGGTGTGACCGATATGGAATACACCTATCTGGGCGACACCGGCCTCGAAGTCTCGCGGCTCTGTCTCGGCTGTATGAACTTCGGCTCCAGCGCGGAGTGGATGATGAACGACAGGCAGGCGAGCCTCGACCTCCTCGACAGCGCGCTCGACGCCGGCATCAACTTCCTCGACACGGCGAACGCCTACTCCCGCGGGGAGTCGGAGGAAATCGTCGGCGAGGCCATCGCCGAGCGCGACCGCGGAGAACTGGCCATCGCGACGAAGGTCTACTTCCCGATGGGCGACGGGCCGAACAAATCGGGGCTCTCGCGCAAGCACATCATCGACCAGGCGCACGCGAGCCTCGACCGCCTCGGTACCGACTACATCGACCTCTACCAGATTCACCGCTGGGACGACGGCGTCCCCATCGAGGAGACGCTCTCGGCGCTCGACTACCTCGTCGAGGAGGGACTCGTCCGCTACGTCGGCGCGTCCACGATGTCGGCCTACCAGTTCACGAAGGCGCTGTACACCGCCGACGTGGAGAACCTCGAACGCTTCGCCTGCATGCAGCCGGAGTACAACGCGGTTGACCGCCACGAGGAGGCGAACCTGCTGCCGGTCTGCGAGGGCGAGGGCGTCGGCGTCGTCCCGTGGTCGCCGCTCGCGGGCGGCTTTCTCACAGGCAAGTACGAGCGCGACGCCGAGGTGCCCGCGGGCACGCGGGCTGAGTCGGACGAGTACACGTCGGACCGCTTCACCGACGAGAACTGGGCCGTCCTCGACGCGATTCGCGCGCTCGCCGAGGAGAAAGAGGCGACGCCCGCGCAGGTGTCGCTCGCATGGCTGCTTCACAAGCCCGTCGTGGACGCGCCCATCATCGGCCCGCGCCGACTCGACCACCTCGAAGAGAACGTCGGCGCGCTCGACGTGGACCTGAGCGACGACGACATCGAGCGAATCGAGGCCCCGAAGACGCCGAGGTGGCCCGCGCCGGACAAGGACTAAGCATTCAGTCCATAATCATAATATACGATTGTTACAATTATTGGATTGATTGAATTTCGGGGCGCAGATACTATTATCAAGTAGTTTACTACAACACCGGTAGTGGCCAGCACCAAAACTATAAATAATCACTAATTGTAGAATACAGACTGTAATGGTTGATGCTGACTCACGCAAGGGCAAGCGTACTGGCGTCTCTCGACGTAGTTTTGTGAAGGCGGCCGGCGCATCGGGCGTCGCCGTCGGGCTGGCAGGCTGCGTCAGTACGGGTGGCGGTGACGACAACGGCGGCGGGAACGGCGAGACCGACGCCGACACCGACACGCCGATTAACACCGAGGAGACCACAGAAGAAATCACGCTTCAGTGGGCCGCCGACACCCGCGTCGCGGAAGCGGAAGCGGAAGTCGTGCAGGCCCTTCGGGACGCCGGCCTCCCGGAGAACATCTCCATCGACATCCTCGCGGGGTCGCAGGTGACGGACAACCGGCAGGCGCAGTACCAGCAGTGGCTCTCCGGCGGTCGCTCGGAGCCGACGCTGCTCATGATGGACAGCGGGTGGACGATTCCGTTCATCGCCCGCAACCAACTGCAGAACCTCTCGCAGTCGCTTCCGTCGGAACTGACCTCGACCATCGAAGAGGAGTACTTCGAGGCCAGCGTCTCGACGGCGACGGGGCCGAACGGCGACCTCTACGGACAGCCGCTGTTCCCCGACTTCCCGACGATTCAGTACCGAAAGGACCTGCTTCGAAACGCCGGCTACACCGACGACGACTTCTCGACGTGGGCGACCGAGTCGATGTCGTGGGAGGAGTTCTCGCGAATCACGCGGGAGGCGCTCGACGCCAACGAGGACATCGAGAACGGCTTCACGTTCCAGGCGGATGTCTACGAGGGCCTGTCGTGCTGTGACTTCAACGAGTTCATGACCTCGTACGGCGGCGCGTACTTCGGCGGCCGCGAGAACCTGTTCGGCCCCATCGGCGACCGCCCCATCACGGTCGAAGAAGAGCCGGTCATCAACGCGATTCGGATGGTCCGGACGCTCATCCACGGCGAGGACGACGAGTACGCCCTCGACGGCATCACGGGCGGTATCTCGCCCGAGGCGGTCCTCCAGTGGACCGAAGACCCGTCCCGCCAGCCCTTCACGACGGGCAACGCGGTCATGCACCGCAACTGGCCGTACTCCATCGTCATCAACGGCGCGGAGCCCTCGGACGAAAACGACCAGACCGGCTTCGGCGAGGACCTCGGCGTCATGCCGATTCCGTACGGCGTCACCGCCGACGAGGCCCAGTACGAGGGCACCGGCGGCCCCGTCGCCGCCCTCGGCGGCTGGCACATGACGATGAACCCCAACTCTTCGGACGAACAGAAGCAGGCCGCGGTGCAGGTGCTTCGGACGATGCAGACCGAGCAGTTCCAGCTCGATATGTTCCGCATCATCGGCTGGATTCCGCCGCGCCCGTCGCTTCTCGACTCCGACCAGGCCGCCGAGGTGCCCATCATCGGCCGCTACCTCGACGCCCTGAAGGTCGCCGGCGAGAACGCGATTCCGCGCCCGGTCTCCGTCGTCTGGCCGCAGCAGTCCGGCCGCATCGCCCAGGAGGTCAACGCCACGTTCGCCCAGGAGAAATCCCCCGAACAGGCGATGTCCGACCTCGCATCACAGCTCGAACAGATCGAGCAGAACGCGTAGAGCAACGTCTTTACCGAGACGTGACAAACACACACGTTATCATTTGACATGGCTACCGAACAACAATCAGGGGAGACACTTTCCGACACCCGGAGAAGCGGCCCGTACGCCTCGGCCGTCAACTGGATGGAGTCGCTTTCCGAGACGCAGTTCGCGTACCTGCTTTTGACGCCCGCGCTCGTCCTTTTGGGGGTTATCGCCGTCTACCCGCTGGTCTCGACGTTCAGCATGTCGCTGTTCGCAGACCAGTTGACCGGGAGCGCGCGGCTCGGGGAGTTCGTCGGACTGCAGAACTACGTCGACCTGTTCTCCGGCGCGCGAAACTACGCGCTGCCGTCGCAGTTCCTCCCGACGTTCACCTCGGAGTTCCCCTTCGTCACGAACATCTACGCCAGCGCGCTCGCGGTGACGCTCATCTTCACCGTGTTCAGCGTGCTGTTCGAAACGCTCATCGGCTTCGGTCAGGCGCTCATCTTAGACCAGGACTTCCGCGGTCGGCGGTGGGTCCGCGTCGCCATCATCATCCCGTGGGCCGTGCCCATCGTCATCCAGGGGATGATCTGGTATCTGATGTTCCAGCCGAACATCGGCTTCCTCGTCGGCACGAGCGAGAACCCGGCGCTGTTGAACCAACTCGGGCTCATCGGCACGACGCCGCTTCGGAACACCGCCGACGCGCTGTTCCTCATCATCGTGGCCGACGTGTGGAAGACCTCGGCGTTCATGGCGCTTCTCATCCTCGCGGGGATGCAGAGCATCGACCGGTCGTTGTACGACGTGGCGAAGGTCGCCGGCGCGTCGCGCTGGCAGCAGTTCAAGCTCATCACCTTCCCGCTCATCCTGCCGACGGTGCTCGTGGCGATGCTGTTCCGCACCATCGACGCGATGCGCGTCTACGGCATCATCCAGACCATGGCCGGCTGTCAGACGGTCCCGTCGTTGTCGTGTCTCGTCGTCACGACGTTCAACACGCCGCTGTACGGGACCTCGGCGACCGTGGCGTTCGTCACCGCGGGCATCATCGCCGTCGTGGTCTCGGTGTACATCGTGAACTTCGCCAGCGAGGGAATCTGAGATGTCCAACGAAACTCCGGGAGCCGGCATCGGCTCCGACGACCCCGAGACGAAGCGCGGGCCGCTCGGCCGCTGGGTCGACTCGGCCATCAAGAACCCCGACCGGGTCTACCGCGCGATGTTCTACGTGGCGATGCTGTTCTTCCTCGTCACGACGCTGTTCCCGTTCTACTGGCTGCTGGTGCTCGCGCTCACGCCGAACAACCTCATCGCCGACATGGGACTCGTGCCGAACGGGTTCAACCCGCAGGTGTTCGTCGCCATGTTCGAACGGGTGCCGTTCCACTACTACATGTTCAACAGCTTCGTGCTGGGCATCACGACCACCGTGCTCGTGTTGCTCATCGCCAGCCTCGCGGGGTACGTCTTCGGCCGCCTCCGGTTCCCCGGGAAGGGCGTGCTGATGCTCGGCATCCTCGCCATCAGCTACTTCCCGCCGGCGGCGTTCCTCATCCCGCTTTTCGAGCTGTTCACCGGGAACACCTCGCTCACCGTCGGGATGGTGACGATATCGACGCCGGACCTGTTCAACACGCCGGCACCGATGGTGTTCCCGTTCAGCGCGCTGTTCCTGCCGCTGTCGATATTCATCCTCACGACCTTCTACGGGCAGATTCCCGACGGGTTGGAGGACGCCGCGCGGGNTGTTCCGCGTCATCGTGCCGCTTTCGGCACCCGGCGTGGCGACCGCGGGCGTCCTCACGTTCATCAGCGTCTACAACGAGTTCTTCTTCTCGTTCCTGATGAACAACGGCGAGGCCGACTCGTGGGCGCCCATCGTCGCGGGTATCCTGAAGTATCAGGGGCAGTTCGACACCCCGTACAACCTGATGGCCGCCGCCTCCATCGTGGGTGTCTTACCCGTGGCAATTCTTGTCATCATCGCACAGGAACGCATCGTGAGTGGACTGACCGCAGGAGCGCTGAAGGAGTAATCATGGGAGACGTAACACTCGAACACGTAAGCAAGCACTACGACGACGTAACGGCGGTCGACGACATGAACCTCGACATCGACGACGGAGAATTCATCTGTCTCGTCGGTCCGTCGGGGTGCGGCAAGTCGACGACCATGGAGATGATAGCGGGGCTGACCATCCCCTCGGAGGGGAAGGTGTTCATCGGGGACCGCGAGGTGACGAACCTCCCGCCGAAGGACCGCGGGGTGGCGATGGTGTTCCAGAACATCGCGCTGTTCCCCCACATGGACGTCTACGACAACATCTCCTTCGGGCTCCGCCTCCGCAACTA
>NZ_AOLF01000025.1:0-58304 GCF_000336975.1 Haloferax sp. ATCC BAA-644 | reverse complement strand
CCCGCCGCTCGTCTGTTACAACGAGCCGGCGAACCTGTTCGTCGCCGGCTTCATCGGCTCGCCCTCGATGAACTTCCTCGACGGCGAGGTCGCGGCCGACGGTTTCACGTCGACCAACATCGACGTGGAGTTCGACCCCGCGGACCTCGGCGTCGAACCGGGGACGGACGTCACGATGGGCATCCGCCCGGAAGACGTCTACCTCGTCGACGAGGAGTCGCTCGTGTCGAACCCGAGCCACCGCATCGACGCCGTGACCGACGTGCTCGAACCGATGGGCGACGAGATATTCGTCTACCTGAAGCTCTCGGAGTCGGCCGAGACGGACCTCGAAGACACGAGCGGCGTCGCCAACGACCAACTGCTGATGAGCGTCGCCCCCGACACCGACATCGCGGAGGACGAAGACGTGACGGTCGTCCTCGACCGCTCGCGCGTCCACCTCTTCGACACGGCGACGGGCGAGGCCATCAGCCACGGCATCGAGACGCCCGTCCAGACGAGCGGCGCTCCCGGCACGGAAGCCGAAAGCGACGACTGACGCGGCCGTAACGCGGCCGCCGCTGGTTCGTCGCCGTCCCGCCTCCGACTCGCACAGCCCGCACAACGCGCACCGAACCAACCCACAGCACACCCACCCACACAATGGTCAACGAACTCGGCCTGTTCTACCTCGGCGGGATGACGGTCCTGTTTTTCTTCTGGGCCTACGGCATCGTCTCGTTCCTGCTCGACCTGAAGAACAAGTTCATCCCGAAGGGCAAGCAGTACCTCCGCGGGCGACGCCGCCTCAAGGAAGAAAAACGCCGCGAGGAAGAACGCAAGGAGCGAGAAGAACAGCTCTACTGACCCGAATCGACCCGTGTCGCTCGCCGCACTCCGCCTCTATTGCGTGCCACCCGTCACAGTGGAAAACGCTCTCTGACCGGAGTCTCGCGGCCGATTCTGGCAAATCAGCCCAAAGAACGTGAAACTTAACACTACCAGTAGTTAATCATCGAATCATGAGTACCGAATCATCCGTCCGGGTCGGCATCGTCGGCCTCGGCAACATCGGACACCACCACGCAGACCGCCTCGTCGACCTCGGCGCGACCCTCGTCGGCGGCCTCGACATTCAGGCGGACGCCCGTCGCCGCTTCGCGGAGAAGTACGACGTGAACACCTACGAGGAGAAGTCGGAACTGTTCGAGGAGGTCGACGCGGTCATCATCACCACGCCGAACCGCTTCCACGAGGAGTACGCCGTCGCCGCGCTCGACGCCAGCCTCGACGTGCTGCTCGAAAAGCCGCTGGCGCACTCGCTCGAATCGGCCGAGCGAATCGCCGCGGCGGCCGAAGACGCCGACGGCTTCTGCATGGTCGGCTTCAACAACCGCTTTGCCAACCCCGTCGAGGTCGTCCGCCACCACTACGAGGAGGGCCGCTTCGGGGACGTGACCCACGTCGAGGCCAACTACGTCCGCCGCCGCGGCATCCCCGGGCGCGGGTCGTGGTTCACCTCCAAGGAGGTCGCCGGCGGCGGGTCGCTCATCGACATCGGCGTCCACGCCATCGACCTCGCGCTCTACTTCCTCGACTTCCCCGAGGTCGTCGAGGTCTCCGGCGTCACCCGCTCGGAGTTCGGTGACCGCGACGACTACACCTTCGTCGAGATGTGGGGTGAGGACGTGGGCCCGGAGGCCTTCGACGTGGACGACTCCGCGAGCGCCTTCATCCGTACCGACGAGGGGACGACCATCTCTCTCGAAGTCGCGTGGGCGACGAACCGCCCGACCAACGACGAGTTCTTCCTCCGCGGCACGGAGGGCGGCGTCCGCTTCGACCGCGCGAGCCACGACCTCCAGTTCTACGAGGACGGCGTCGGCGGCGGCAACCACCTCTCGACCGCGGACGTGGAGACGCAGGACAACGACACCCACAAGACCGAACAGGAGGCGTTCCTCGCGGCCGTCGCCGAGGGCGAACACCCCGGCCGCAACACGGTCGAACAGGGCCTCGCCGTCCAGCGCGTCATCGACGCCATCTACCGCTCGTCGGAGACGGGCGAGGCGATTCGCCTCGACGCGGCCGAGACCGAGACCGAGACCGAGACGCCCCCGGCGAACTGACCACCGCGAACGCACACCCCTCACAGCCCCGCTGTTCACACCATGTCCGTCATCGACTCACTCAGGCGACCGGAACACACCGGCGAGAACCGCTGTCTCCCGTGTGCCGCCGTCAACATCGCGCTGGTCGTCGTCGTCGGCCTCGCGGTCAGCGTGCTCTCGCCGGTCGCCGGTCTCGTCGTCCTCGTCGGCGGCGCGCTGTCGGTGTACCTCCGGGGCTACGTCGTCCCCGGCACGCCCTCGTTCGCGCCGCAGTTGGTCGCCGCGGTCGGTCTCGCCGGCGCCTTCGACCACGGCGACGAGGGCGGTCCGGACCGCCGCTCGGAATCGCTCGACGCCAACGTCGACCCCGACGCGATGCTGTCGGCGCTCCTGACCGCCGGGGTGCTGGTCGAAGAAGAAGACGGCTTGTTCCTCACTGACGACGCCCGCGAGGAGTGGGAGTCGACGATGGCGTCGCTCCGCAAGACCACCGACGAGGAACTCTCCGAGGCGGTCGCTAACGCGGTCCCGTTCGAGGCGACCGTCGACGCCGAGTTCGACGGCATCTCGCTGGACGGTCCCTCGATGTCCGTGTGGATTTCCCGGTCGCAGGCCATCGCGGACGTGGCGACCCTCTACGCGGTCGTCGAGCGCGGGGTCGACCCGACGGTCGCGCTCGCGGCCACGGAGCCGATGCGGATGTTCGTCGAGGTCTGTCCGGACTGCGGCGGCCCGGTCGAGGAGACGACGACGCGCAACTGCTGCGGCGGCACCGCGGGGCTGTACGACTCGCCGGACCACGAGGTGCTCGGCTGTGCGGACTGCGGCGCGGTCGTCTACGAGTTCCCCGACGAGTAGTCGGTCGCCGGCGAGGCGAGGGGGCCCGAAAAGCTGCGTGCGGCGATGCGTGCGGTGACTGACGCTGCGAGTTCAGACGATTTCGTCGCGGTTCGGAACCTCGTCGCGGCCGAGCAGAATCTCCTGTCCTTCGACGTCTTCGAGCGCGGCGACCAGCCCGCCGACCTCGACGACGCCCTCCTCGGTCTCGATGTGGAGCGACGCGACCTCCTCCGTGTCCTCGAAGGCCGTCTCGATGACGCGCCCCTCGACTACGACGGGGTCACCGGTCTCGATGTCGCGGCCGGAGACGGAGGCGTAGAAGTCGCCGTCTATCTCGCGGATGTCCTTGACGGCCCGGCGGATGGAGGCGTAGCGGCGCGGGAACGGCCGGCGCTTGCCGTTTGCGACGATGGTCTCGGCGGTGCTCCAGAGGACGGTCCCGAAGAAGCCGCTGACGAGGAAGCCGAGCGCGGAGCGGTTGAAGATGACGCCGTAGCGGTCGCGGTCGTCGCGGAGGGCGTCTTGGGTCGCGTAGATGGAGTACTCGCCGTCAGCGACCGCGAGGACGGGCGAGGTGATGCCGCGGCGGGCGCGGGCGATGGTCGCCACGTCGAGGTAGTTGAACTCCTCGGGGTCGGGCGCGCGGGAGGCGGGCGTCACGAGCAGGTCGATGCTGACGCCGCTGTCGATGGCCGCCGCGAGGTCGTCGCGGAAGCGACGGAGCAGGTCGGGCGTCAACGAGAGCACGAGTTCGTACTCCGCGGCCTCGATAATCTCCTCGATGTAGCGGAGGATGGTCGACCGCGACTTGACGAGCGAGACGGCCTCGGTGTCGCGGGCGGGGGCGGTGTAGCGTGCCTCCAACTCCTCGATGAGCTCCTCCAGCGAGGTCTTGACGTTCGCGAAGGCGTCGTCGGGGTCGACGGCGACGATTTTCATCGGGCGCGACTCGCGGAGTTCGACGAGGCCGCGGTCCGACAGGCTTCGGACCGTGTCGTACACCCGCGGCTGGGGGATGCTGGTTCGGTCGGCGATTTCGCTCGCCGTCAACTGTCCGTGTTCGAGAACGGCCAGATACGCGTCGATTTCGTACTCGCCGAGGTTGAAGCGCTCACCGACTCGCTCCATGGTGAGCCGCAGTTCGTCAGCCATGCTCGTGACGTGTACGGCATCACCTAAATCATTTACTGAAATCCGAGTAGCACGAAATTCCGAAAACAAGTGGCACAACTGATGGCAGGTCGTCGGCCGACAGTCGCGGGACGGCGGGACGGCAGGACGACGGGTGGAGCAGAGCGGAGCGGGGCGGAGCGAGTCGAATCAGGCAAGCGGGACGAAGCGCGGCGAGGCGGGCGGTCGTCGCGTCGGCCATGCGGATACTGCGACGGCCCGACACGTAGCCGTTCACCCCGACCGAACCCCCCGGAGTAACAACCCTTTTTTCGCCGCTCCCCGTTGCGGGTTCCATGCACGGAGTCGAGGGGGGTGCCGACGCGTCGGCCGCGGTCGGCGGGGTATCGACCGCGGGGGGCCACCTCGCGGTCGCCCCGCTCCAGTCGACGGCGCTCACGCCGCCGGCGTTCGTGCCGGACTACTTCCTGTTTCCGGGGTGGCGTATCGCCGTCGCCCTCGTCATCGTCGCCCTGTCGGTCGGGCTCTCGAAGTACATCGTCCGCCTGCTCGGCCGGCCGGTCGCCCGACAGTTCCGCCGGCAGAGCGTCGCCCAGACGGTGCTCCGAATCGTCCGCCTCTCTATCGTCCTCGTCGGCGTCGGCGTCGGCGCGAACGTGCTCGGCCTCGAACTCGGCGACATCGTCCTCTCGGTGACGGTGTTCTCGGCGGTGCTCGGTATCGTTCTCGCGCCCATCGTCGGGAGCATCATCAACGGGGTGTTCGTCCTCTCGGACCAGCCGTTCGAAATCGGCGACATGATAGAACTCGACGACGGCACGAAGGGCTTCATCGACGAGATTACCCTGAGCTACACGAAGATATTCACCCTCGACAACACCTTTCTCGTGATGTCGAACTCGAATATCCGCGACCGCGACGTCATCAACTACTCCGCGGAGGACGAGCGCACCCGCCTGTCGCTCGACGTACTCGTCACCTACGAGTCGGACATCGACGCCGCCCGCGACCTCGTCGAGCGCGCCGCCCGCGACTGCGACGCGGTGGTCGAAGGCGGGCCGGACATCCGCATCGGGAGCGCCCGCTACCCGGCGAAGCCGACCGCCTACATCAACTCCTACGCCGACAACGGCGTCCTCCTGCGCCTCCGCTACTGGGCGCTGAAACCGTACAAAATCGGCCGCATCCAGTCGGAGGTCCAGACGCGGCTCTGGACGCACGTCGAGGAGTCAGAGGCGACCGTCGAGTTCGCCTACCCGCACACGCACCTCGTCTTCGACGAGACGAGCGGGAGCCTCCACGTCACCGGCGACGAGGGCGCGAACCGGCGTCACGCCACCGCGTCGCCGGCACCGGGAGCGCCTACCCACCCGGTCTCCGGGGAGGGCGGCGAAGCCCCGGTCGATGCGGCTGATTCGGCCGACGCGACCGACGCCCCGGACTCGGCGGACGCGGAGTCAGCGGATACCGCCGAGAACTGACGGGGAACGGCGAACGCAGTCGAAACTGGTCGCATCGAAAACGGGGGAACCGAACTCGAATCCGAGTCCGAACTCGAACCGAACCGGCCCGTGCGCCGCCGGCTCAGTCGTCGGCGCGGACGGTGATGACCGTGCAGTCGAGCTTTTCGCGGAGGAAGACGTCGATGTCGGGGTCGTCGAGGAACCGGCGGAGCATCCGCCGCCAGCGGCTCGCCTGTTTCGACCCGATGACGACGATGTCGGCCTCCTCGGCGGCGACCTCTTCGAGAATCGTCTCCTCGACGAGGAAGCCCCGGCGGACGACGTAGCGCGCGCGGACGAGCGGCCCGAACTCGGCTTCGACCGCCTGCTTGAGTTCGGTCCGCGTCACGCCGCGGTTCGACTGGTAGAGGTCGACGTGGAGGACCGTCAGTTCGGCGTCGCGCTCGCGCGAGACGCGGACGGCCTCTTCGAGCGTCGCCCGGGAGTGCTTCGAGAGCGGATACCGAACCGGGACCACGACCCGTGTCATACTCCGAGACCACTCGCCGGGCGTGCGTGAACCTTTCCCTCTCCGACGGCCGCGTCGCCGTTGCTCACGCTCTTTCCGTCTCCGCTTCAGTCGTCGGCGCGGCTGGCCGACCGGCGTTCGATGCGCCCCTCGACGGCGGCGTCGAAGCCGACCTCGCGGGCGTAGCGCGCCAGCGCGTCGTGTTGAATCTCGAACTCGCCGCCCCGGTGGGCCTGCGTGATGGCCGGGAACTCCTGTGTGCTGTGGAGCAGGTAGTCGCTCGTGGCGACGGTGTAGCGCGCCTCCGGGTCGAGTGGCTCGCCGCCGACGAACGCCTCGACGACCTCGTTTCGGTCGTCGTCCCAGACGATGCGCGCGCCGCTGACGTGGGCGTGCCACCAGTCCGGTTCCCCGAAGCCCATCTCGGCACCGCGGGCGGCCCCGAACGCCGCGAGCAACTCCGTGCCGGTCACGTCGGCGACGACGAGGTGCTCCTCGAAGGGAACGAGGCTCACGAGGTCGGCGTGGGTTATCTCGGGGCCGACGGGCGGGCCGGAGCGGATACCGCCGCTGTTCTGGAGTCCCACGTCCGCGCCGGTCGCCCAGCGGTAGGCGTCAGCGATGGCGTTGCCGACGCGACACTCGCCGGCCGCGACGGTCTCCTCGGCGCGGTCCATCGGGCGGTCGATGCGGCAGAGCACCTCGTCGAGGCCGGCGGCGTCGACCCGGCCCTCCAGCGCCGCGACGAGTTCCGCGTCGGGACGGTACTCGGCGGTCCGGTGGCGGACCGTCTCGATTCGGTCGGCGGCGACGCGGACCTCCCAGACGACGTGGCCGTTCGCGCCGGGGCGGACGATTGGCACGCCGTCGACCACGTCGTCGCGCTCGGCGTGGACGTGGCCGCCGAGGACGAGGTCCACGTCGCACCGGGCGACCAGTTCGTCGTCGCCGCTCCCGAGGTGCGAGAGCACGACGACGAGGTCCGCGCCGTCGTCCCTGAGGGCGTCGGCCGCGACCGAGGCGGCCGCGTAGGGGTCCGCGAAGTCGAGGTCGGTCGCCTCGGGGTTGATGGTGCCGGTCGCGGGGTCGGTGACGCCGAAGAAGCCGAGCGTCAGTCCGTCCACCTCGCGGGTCGTTCGCGGGACGGTTCCCTCGGCGGCGGCGAACCGACCGCCGTCCTCGCCGCGGACGTTGCTCGTGACCCACGTCGGCCGGCTCGCGGCGACGAGTTCGCGGGTCCGGGTCGCACCGTAGTCGAAGTCGTGGTTGCCGAACGTTTCGAGGTCGGCGTCCACGGCGTCGTAGAAGTCGAGCGCCTGTCCGCCGCGCTCGACGAGAGAAAGGACGCCCGGCGCGGTGTTGTCGCCGGAGCCGACCACGAGGGTGTCGTCGCCGTCGAGGGCGCGGACGCAGCCCGCGAGGCGGCCGGCGCGCTCGGAGTCGTCGAAGACGTTCTCGATGTCGGAGTAGTGGAGGAGCCGAGGCATTCGCTTCTCGAATGTGGCGGTGCGGGCGGATAAGAAGCCGTCGGGACGGCCCGCGGGCGGGCGAGACGGCGCGGAACCGGCGGCGAACCGGGGCAGCCGCCAGCGCCTCGACGCGGGCGAGTTCGCCGCTACTCGTCGTCTTCTCCCTCGAGTTCGAACGCGACTTCGACCTCGGCTTGGTACTCTCGCGTCTCGACGGACGCGAGTTCGACGCCGAGTTCCTTTACTTCGACCCAGTGGACGCCCGCGAGCGTCTCCTCCGCGCGGTTAATCGCGTCGTCGACGGCGGCGTCGAAACTCTCTGCACTCCGACCGACGAGGGTGATTTTCTTGAACACCATCTCGTCGGACCCTTCGTCGTACTATCACAAATAATCGTCCCTGATTCGACGGCGGTGGGCGGACGGGTCATCCCATATCGCGCCGTCGCGGGCTCACTCGTCGGGCCGATACGCGCGCGCGGTCTCGGCGCGCGCCGCGACGAGTCTGCGACCCCACGCCACGGCCGAGGGCTCGTAGCTCACGACCAGCGCCTCCGGAGCCGACATGTGGTCGTAGACGACGAGCGTGACGGAGGCGGTCGTCGGTCGGTCCATGACCACGACGCCGAACGTCGGGTCCTCGTCGACCGCGGACACGCGGACGCCGGCGTCGACCATGGCGTCGAGGCCGTCGGGATAGCGGTTCGAGAGCCAGTCGAGCGACTCCGCGGAGAGGACGAGCGTGACGCTGTCGCCGAGCCGGGTGAGCTGCTCGCGCGCCTCGGGCCAGTTACTGAACAGAAACGGGCCGTTGAAGCCGGCGAGCTCCGTCACCTCGTTGATATCGAAATCGAGCGGTGCGCGCCGTTCCATCTCCGAGAGGTCGCCGGTACAGACGACCGCCTCGCGGAACAGCGAGGGTGGCGGCTCGACCGACTCGGGGAGGTGGTCGAGCACGGGTACCGCGCCGAGCACGTTCGCCATCGCCCGAATCGCTTCGTCGTGTGTCTCCAGCGCGACTCGACCCGCGCTCGTGGCGACGAACCTACCGTTCGACCGCTCGACGAGACCGAGCCCGACGAGTCGCTCGACGCCGCGGTCGACGGTGGACCGAGAGACCGAGAGCGTGCGGACCAGTTCGGCCTTCGAAAGTGACTCCGTCGAGAGCGCTTGGAGAATCTGCCGGCGACGGCCGACCGTCTCGAACGCGTCGGCGGCGTCCTCGTCTCCGTCACCGATCCAACTCGACATCGGTGTGAACGTCTCAGTCCGTGTACAAATGTATATCGGGATTCGAGAGAAATCGACTGCTGTCGGCTGATTCTGACGGCCTGGTCCCGCCGATTCGTGTCAGCGGGATGCCGTTTCGAACCGCCGCTGCAACGCGCCGACCACGTCCGAGAGATGCGCGGTGCCCCAGATGGCGACGATGACGCCGCCGACGGCGTCGAACACGAGGTCCAGGAGCGTGTCGTCGAGACCGTACTGCGTCAGCACCGACGCGGTGCCGGCGAGCGAGGCGACCCCGGAGATGGCGAACTCGATGACCTCCCAGAAGACGCCGAACGCGAGGACGAAAAGCAGGATGAAGACGAACATGAACCGCGGCGGCAGGTAGATGTCCGCCGTGTGCTCGTCGACCGCGCGGACGGTCGCGTAGCCGGCGGCCGCGACGACCGACGACGACAGCGCGTGCGTGAGATGGTCCCACCACCAGACGCCCGCGTAGAAACTGGTCTCCGAACCGGGGAAGCCGACCGTCCCGACCGCGTGGAGGAACGCCGCGGAGGATATCCAGAGCGTCAGCCCGGCGTCCATCGGGATGCGGTAGTCGCGTTCGAGTATCGCCGGCAGATAGGTCACGCCGAGACCGACGAGCGCGTTGACGACGATGCCGAGGTTCCCGCGGTCGAGGCCGATGAAGACGAGACCGACGAGGACGACCTGCATCGCCCGCGAGAGTTGGGACTGCCGCCGCTCGTCGATACGGAGGTGCGAGCGAATCCTCACGGCGACTCACCTCCCTCCGGCGCGCGGGAATCGCGGTCCGTCTCCGCCGCGTCCGACAGCCCGGCTACCTCCGCCGCCTCCGACTCCTCGGCCATCTCCGCCACCTCCTCGGGGAGTCGCTCGCGCGACCCGGCGCGGCGGCGGAAGTAGTACTCGAACAGCAATCCGGCGACGAGTCCGGCGACGGTGGCGGCGACGAAGTCCCACATCAGTCCCGCCTCGACGACGTGCTCGGGCCGCCCGTTCAACAGCAGGCGCGTCCCGAGGTAGAGGTCCGAGAGCCACTGGACGACCGCCCAGACGCCCGCGGCGGCCATCGTGGCGATGACGACGAAGAAGACGGCGAAGGAGTGGTTCATCCGGACCGGCGTGAACACGTCGAGTTCGACGGCGACGATGAGCGCGATGGCGGCCACCGCGAGGTACGTCGACACGCGCCCGGTGAACGTCACGCCGCCGATGGTCTGGCCCCGGACGAGAACGCGGGCGACGAGCGGGAGCGAGGCGAGCGCGACGACCTCCCACGGCAGCATCGCTCGCGGTTCGCGGAAGGCGACGGCCGGGACGACGGTGACCGCGGCCACGACGGCCGCGAAGCCGCCCCAGACGAGGTCGCCGCCGGTGACGACGCTCCCGACGGCGACGGCGACGAGGAAGCCAACGAACAGCCACGCGAGCGCCGCGTTGAGTCGTCTGCTCCGGACGAATTGCGCCAGCTCCGTCTGTGCGGCCTGCGACATGCTCGTCCGTTAGCGACGGGCTGAGAAAACGTTTGGGCGAAGACGCCCCGTTTCGATTACGTGTTCGTGCCGTGAACGACCTCGTAGTCGTTCCCACCACCGTTCGACACGCCGATGATTGCCCACTCGTATGGAAGGTCGATACCGCGAAGCCGCTCTCGAAGCGCGCTGATGTGGTCGTCCCACGTCACGAAGCAGCGGAACCGATACGGTGTCTCGGTGCCGCCGTCTGCGAGCACCGGACGGCATTCGGTCGCTTCGCGCGAACTCAGTGCGGTCACGTGGACCGTACGCCACTTGCGTTCGGCCAGCATATCGGGTCCGTCCCCCGAGACGGAGTAGCCGAGCCGGCCGAATATCGACCGAGCCTCCTGAACGGGAGGCATCGAAGCCTGGGCCATGCACGTCTACGTACACCCGCACTCCTGATAAAGATTGTCACGCCATACCATACCAATAATTGACGAACGGTCGCGCCGAGACGCCCGGCTACTCGTGAGCGGCGTCCCACTCCTCGGGTTTGCGGACGTTCCCGCAGTTGTTGCACTCGATGCGGGCCATCGTGTCCATCGCGGTGTCGAACGAGTCGCAGTTGCCGCAGAGATAGCCCCATCGGTTCTCGGCGTCCTCGGTCGAATAGACGACGTAGAACGGTCCCTTCGAACCGCGTTCGGGCTCGTCGGTGGCGACGAAGACGGTCTTACCGCTCGATACGGTCTGGGTCTGGAGTTCGGCCATGCCACCGATTCGCGCGCGGGTGGCTTAAGAAATTGGTCCCTACGTCCGGAACGACTCGCCGCAGCCGCAGCTGCTCTCGGCGTTCGGGTTGTTGACGTGGAAGCCCGCGCCTTGCAGGCCGCCCTCGAAGTCGAGGGTCGAACCGCCGATGTAGTTCATGCTCGCGGGGTCGACGAACACGCGGAGGCCGTGCTGTTCGACGACGGTGTCGTCGTCTTCCGGTTCGTTGTCGAAGCGCATCCCGTAGGACAGTCCGGCGCAGCCGCCCTGCTGGACGAACAGCCGAAGTCCGGCCACGTCGGTGTCCATCGACTCCCCTTCGAGGAGGGAGACGGCTTCGTCCGCGGCCGCGGGCGTGACCGTGACCGCCACATCGCCGCCGCCACTCGCGGATTCCGTGCTCATACGTCCCACTATACTGTGGGAACGGATAACTGTGGCGCAGGCGGAACTTCGCGCGCCGCCCCGGTAGGCTGTGGCTACCCGGTGGAACGCCTCAGTTCACTCTTCGAACCGCTCGCGGACGCTCCGGGCGTGGGCGTCGAGACCCTCCGCTTCCGCGAGCGTCGTAATCGTCTCGGAAAGCTCCGACAGCCCGTCGCGGTCGAGGCGCTGGACCGTCGTCGAGCGGACGAAGTGGTCCACCGAGAGCCCGCCCTGTCGCTTCGCGCCGCCGCCGGTCGGGAGGACGTGGTTCGTCCCGGAGGCGTAGTCGCCGGCCGCGACGGGCGTGTACGGGCCGAGGAAGACGCTCCCAGCGGAGTCGATGCGCTCTAACAGCGCCTCGTCGTCGTCGGCCTGAATCGTCAGGTGCTCGGCGGCGTACTCCTCGGCGAACAGCACCGCCTCGGACATCGACCGCGCGAGGAGGACGCCCGACGCGTCGCTTTCGAACGCAGCCTCGATAGTCTCCGTGCGCTCGCGCTCGCCCGCCTGTCGCTCGGCCTCCGCGACGACATCGGCGGCGAGGTCGGCGTCGTCGGTGACGGCGACGACCGACGCGTTCGGGTCGTGTTCGGCCTGCGCGACGAGGTCGGCGGCGACGAACCGCGCCTCGGCGGTCTCGTCGGCGACGACGAGCACCTCGGAGGGGCCGGCGAGGAAGTCGATGTCAACGTCGCCGCGGACCTCGGCCTTCGCCGCCGTGACCCACTTGTTGCCCGGGCCGACGACCTTCTGGACGGCCTTCACCGTCTCCGTGCCGTAGGCGAGCGCGGCGATGCCCTGCGCGCCGCCGACCGAGTAGACCGCGTCCGCGCCCGCGACGTGCATCGCGGCGAGCGTGACGGGGTTCATCGGCTCCGCGGGCGGCGTGGCGACCGCGACGTGTTCGACGCCCGCGACCTTCGCGGGGATGACGCCCATCAGGACGCTCGACGGGTAGGCGGCGGTGCCGCCGGGGGCGTAGACGCCGACCCGGTCGAGCGGCCGGTAGCGACGCCCGAGTTCGCGGGTGCCGTCGCCACCGAACTCCTCGCGCCAGTCCTCGGGGACCTGTTTTTCGTGGAACGCGCGGACGTTCGCCGCGGCGGCCTCGATGGCCTCGCGCACGTCGTCGTCGAGTTCGTCGTAGGCGCGCTCGGCGGCGTCGGTCACGTCGATGTTGCCGACCTGGACGCCGTCGAACTCGTTTGAGAACTCCCGGACCGCAACGTCGCCCTCGCGGCGGACGCGCTCGACGATGTCGCGCACGTCGGACCGGACCTCCCCGACGCCGGCGTCCCGCTCGAAGAAGGCGCGGCGGGCGTCGGTGCCGAGGTCGGCCAGTTCGCGAACCTCGATGTTCATACCCCGGCTTTGCGGCCGGCGCGAAAAGTCGTTGCGGAAGCGGTGGGGCGGGCTGTCGGCGGGCGACTGCCGTCGTCCCGTCACCCGAGGAGCGTCGAGTACAGGAGCCAGCCGTTCAGGGCCACGATAACGGCGATGACGACGCCGAGGACGCCGGTCGTGGTCGCCCGGTTGCGGAAGTTTCCCATCAGCGACGCCTCGTGGGTGAACCAGAGGAGCGGAATCAGGACGAACGGGAGCTCGAAGCTCAGCGCGACCTGCGAGGCGACGAGCACCGACGTGGGGTCGAAGCCCGCGGCGACGATGAGGAGACTCGGCACGAGCGTGACCGACCGCCGGAGCCAGACGTTGATGTTGAGGTCCAGAAAGCCGTCCATGACGGTCTGGCCGGCCATCGTCGCCACGAGCGACGACGAGAGCCCGGCGGCGATGAGCGCGACGCCGAACGCGAGGCTCGCGTTCGCCCCGAAGACGCCGCTGAGGGTGACGTACGCCTCTTCGAGCGTTTCGATGCCCGTCCCCTGAAGCGCGGCGGCGGCGACGATGAGCATCGCGGCGTTCACGAACATCGCGCCGAAGAGCGCGACGACGGTATCGAGGCGCTCCAGCCGGAAGTGTCGGCGGTGGACGGCCTCGGTGTCGCCGTCGGACTCGATGAGCCGGTCGCGGCGGTCCTGTACGATGTACGGGTGGAGATAGACGCTGTGCGGCATCACGGTCGCGCCGAGGATGCCGATGGCGACGTACAGCGCCGAGGCGTTCGGCACGGTCGGGACGAGGCCGGAGGCGACGGTCGAAGCGGTCGGTCTCGCCAGCGCCATCTCGAAGACGAACGCGAGGGCGATGACGCCGACGAGCGACATGATGGTGAGTTCGACCCAGCGGAACCCCCGTTTGTGTGCGGTCCGAACGCCGAGCAGGGCGAACGAACTCACCGCCGCGAGGACGGCTCCGGCCCACAGCGGCAAGGAGAAGACGAGGCTGAACCCGATGGCGGCCCCGATGATTTCGGCCATGTCGGTGGCGACCATCGCCAGTTCCGCGGCGGCCCACAGGACCACGACGACGGGACCTGAAAAGCGCTCCCGGCAGAGCTGTGCCACGCCCTTCCCGGTGGCGATGCCGAGTTTGGCGGCGAGCACCTGAATCCCCATCGCCATGACGCTGGCGAGGACGATGACCCACAGCAGGGCGGGACCGAACTTCGCGCCGCCCGAGATGTTTGTCGCCCAGTTACCGGGGTCCATGTAGGCGACGCTGATGATAAAGCCGGGGCCGAGGTACGAGAGCAGTTCGCGGAGCGAGGGGCGCATCCCCTACCGCCACCTCGGTTGTTCACGTACGCAAATGTCTGAATTTGCCATGTCTAAATAATAGTTTTATCTACCCAGTAAAACTGCTGTCGGTCGTTTCAGACGCGAACCACAGTCGCGGTGTCAGTCGGAAGCGTGACGGCCGGCCCACCAGTGACCGAAGACTAGCGCGCGACGGGGATGGCGGGGGGGTTCGTCGTTCAGTCCCGCGCCGCGGCCTCTCCGACTACGCCACGTCGCGCTGTTCAGTGTACGTCAGCGTCTGGTTGTCCGTCTCGATGGTCGTCTGGACCGTAATCCAGCCGTCCGCCTGCTGGACCGCGAACGCCTCCGAGTACGACAGTTCGACGCGCTTCGTCGTCGTGTACGACTCGCCGGCCGCGAGGTCACCGACCGCTTGGGTCCCGCGCCAGACCTCGTCGTCCGGGTCGGTGTCGTTGCCGACGAAGATGCGACTGTAAACGGTGACGCCGGAGCTGTCGGTGTCCTGTTGGTTCGTTATCGTGCTCGTCACGTCGCGGCAGGTCTGTCCGCACTCCTCGATGTCGTCGACGACGACGCCGAACGGCGGCCTCGATTGGGTCTCGGTCGCGTCACCGTCGCCGCTATCGCCGTCGTTGCTCCCGGTGTCGCTCCCGCCGGCGTCGCTGCTGTCTCTCCCGCCGCCGTCGGGCGACGCGGTCGTCTGCGTGGGGAACGCTCCGTCGGGGGCGTCGGCGGAGGTAGTGTCAGCGAACGGTCCGATTCCCGCCAGGAACGCGGCGACGACACCGGCCGTGAGCAGGACCAGCACTGTCGCGGCGACGAAAGCTGTGCGTCTCATAACTGAGTCGGGACCTCATATTGGGCGGCTGTCATGTGCCACGTTGCTCGATAGCGTCGGGTCACACTTAGTTACGCACCCGAAACGTCGTTCGCGCGGTCGCTCAGCGAGTCCCCGAGCGACCCGTCGAGGGCCCCGCTCAGGAAGTCGCTCACGAGGTCGTGGACGCCTGAGACGAACTCGGGGACCGGGTCGGGGAGTTCGCCGGGCGGCCCCCGCTGGCCGGCCTCGGACGCGGGGGACGATTCGCGCGCGGTGTCGTTCGGTGCGGCGGCGGCGACGCCCGCGGTCGTGACGAGGACGGCGAGCGAGACGCCGACGAGGGGGAGTCTGCGTCGGTTCATGGTGAGTCGCTCCGGTCGCCACTCGCGGGTCGATGCTCATGAAAAGCGGACACCGTGGCGGGCGTTTTGCGTCGGTTTCGCTGAGTTTCGACGCGAATTACGGCGAATTACCGCCGGTTCGGAGCCGTTACTGGTTCAGCGCTTCGCGCATGGCGGCGAAGCCGGCTTCGGGGTCCACGTCCGCGCCCTGCGCCTCCAGCGCCTCGCCGAGGGCGGTCAGGAGGAACGAGACGTTCTCCGGCCGCGCCGAGTGGCCCATGCAGCCGACGCGGAAGATGTCGCCCGCGAGCGCGCCGAGGCCGCCGGCGATTTCGAGGTCGTAGTGGTCGAGCACGTAGTCGATTGCCGCGCCGGCGTCCACGCCGTCGGGGACGAGCACCGCGTTGAGGCTCGGCAGCCAGTACTCGTCTTCGGGATTGAGGCCGAGGCCCATCGCCTCGACGCCGGCTTTCAGCGCGCCCGCGACCCGGCGGTGGCGCGCCCACCGCGCTTCGATGCCTTCCTCCGCGACCAGTCGGAGCGCCTCGCGGATGGCGTAGACGTTGGTGATGGGCGCGGTGTGGTGGTACGAGCGGTCGTCGCCCCAGTAACCCTCCAACAGCGACAGGTCGAGGTACCACGAGCGGGGCGGCTCCTCCCGCGAGAGCACCTTGTCCATCGCGCGGTCGTTGAGCGTCAGCGGGCTCGCGCCCGGCGGGCACGACAGGCACTTCTGCGGGCCGGAGTAGGCCACGTCGATGCCCCAGTCGTCGACTTCGAGTTCGACCCCGCCGAGCGAGGTGACGGTGTCGGCGACGACGAGCGCGTCGTGGTCGTGGGCGATGCTCGTCAGTTCGGGCACGCTCGGCTGTTTCACGCCCGTCGAGGTCTCGGCGTGGACGAACCCGAACACGTCCGGCTGGTGCTCGTCGAAGGCGTCCTGTACGTCCGCGGAGTCGAGCGGCTCGCCCCACGGCGCGTCCACGTGGACGACCTCGCCGCCGGCGCGCTCGGCCATCGACTCCATGCGCCCGCCGAAGTAGCCGTTCGTCGGGACGAGCATCGTGTCACCCGGTTCGACGAGGTTGCCGATGGCCGCCTCCATCGACGCCGACCCGGTCCCCGAGACCGGAATCGTCCACTTGTTATCGGTGCGGAACGCGTAGCGCATAAGCTCCTGCACCTCGTTCATGACCTCGATAAACGACGGGTCGAGGTGGCCGACGAGCGGCGTGGACATCGCGCGGAGCACGCGCGGGTGAACGTCGCTCGGGCCGGGGCCCATCAGCGTGCGATTCGGCGGGCTGAGTTCGCCGACATCGGGTGCATCGGACATGGTCTGCCTTCACCTGCCACGCAAACCGGCAAAAGGGATGTGATTGCGGAACGTCGCGAAACGAAGCAGACATCGACCGGTCTCCCAGTCCGCTCAGCCCGCTCAGCCCGACAGCGCCTGCGCGACCTTCTCTATCGGGTGCGGCGGTCGCCGCGCCGCGTCGTCCCTGTCTTCGAGTTGCGTCCGACACGACGCGCCGGGGGCGACCACCTCGTCGCCCCGGCTGTCGTCGACCTGCTTGAACAGGATGTCTCCCATGGCCTTCGAGAGGTCGTAGTGTTCGGCCTCGTAGCCGAAGCTCCCGGCCATGCCGCAGCAGCTCGAATCCAGCGGGTCGACCTCGTAGCCGACCCGCCGGAGGACGCCCACCGCGTGGTGGTCCTTGTTCAGCGCCTTCTGGTTGCAGTGGCCGTGGTAGGTGAGCGAGCCGAGCGTACCGCCGTCAGCGACCGCGGAGGCGACGGTCCCGGCCGCGTCGCCGTCGGCCGAGCGCCCGCGAACCGGGAGGGACTCGTCCAATCGGTGGGTGTCGAGGAACTCCATGACGCCGGAGGCGGCCGCGGCGACCGGGGCGACCGCGTCGTCCGGCAGGAGGTCGGCGTACTCGTCTTGGAACATCACCGCGTCGGAGGGCTCGACGAAGACGACCGACCAGCCGTTTTCCACCGACGGGCGGAGCGTCTCGACGTTGTGGCCCGCGCGCCGCCGCGCGAGGTCGAGGAAGCCGCCGGAGTAGGCGGCGCGACCGCTCGGCTCGACGCCCTCCGCGAGGCGGACGTGGACGCCGGCGGCCTCCAGCACCCGCACCGCCGCCTTCCCGATTTCGGGCGTGACGTAGTTCGTGTAGGTGTCGGGAAACAGGAGGACGCGGTGGTCCGCCTCGCTCGCCGGCACGCGGGGTCGTCGCCCGTCCATCCACGATTCGAGCGTGTCGCGGGTGAACGAGGGGAGCGACCGGTCGGGGGCGACGCCCGCGAGTCGCTCCATCGCGGCCCGCGCGCCCGGGAGTTCGGCCGCCCAGTTCGAGACGGGCGCGAGGGCGCTGCCGACGCCGGCCAGTCGGTCGATGTTGGCGAACAGGCGCTCGCGAAGCGACGCGCCTTCCTCGGCGTGGTGGGCGTGTTTCACCTCGGCTTTGAGCTTCGCCAAATCGACGCCGGTCGGGCAGTCGTTCTGACAGCCCTTACAGCCGACGCAGAGCCCGAGGACCTCCTCTTGGAAGCGGTCCGAGTGAATCTCGTCCTCGGGGAGTTCGCCCGAGATGGCCGCCCGAAGCATGTTCGCCCGCCCGCGAGTCGTCTCGGCTTCGTCCTTCGAGGCGCGGTAGGTCGGACACATCGTCTCCGACCCGGTCTGCCGGCAGGTACCGCAGCCGTTACAGAGTTCGACGAGGTGCGAGAATCCGCCCTCGTCCGAGAAGTCGAGCGTCGTCGCTGGCTCGATAGACTGGTAGGCCGCGCCGTATCGGAGGTGCTCGCGCATGTCCGCGCCGACGCCGCGGTCGCCGTCCGGCCCGAGGTCGTCGGGGCCGTCGCGGTAGACGACGTTCCCGGGGTTCATGCGCCAGTCGGGGTCGAACGCCGTCTTCAACTCCTTGAACGCGCCCCAGAGTTCCGGACCGTACATCTTGGGGTTCCACTCGGTTCGGGCCATTCCGTCGCCGTGCTCGCCCGAAAAGGCTCCGCGGTGGTCCAACACGAGGTCGGTCACGTCGTCGGTGATGGCGCGCATCGTCTCGATGCCCGCGCCGTCTTTCAGGTTCAGAATGGGGCGGATGTGAAGCGTCCCCGCGCCGGCGTGGGCGAAGTACGCGGCCGAGGTGCCGTGGGCTTCCAGCACGTCTTCGAACGACTGGACGTACTCCGCCAGCTCCTCGGGCGGGACGCTCGCGTCCTCGATGAACGGGTAGGGCTTCGGGTCGCCCGGCAGTGACATGAGAAGCGGTATCGCCGCCTTGCGAAGTTTCCAGAGGTCGGCCTGCGCCGCGGGCGTGTACGCCTCGATGGCCTCGAACGCGCCGCCGTCGTCGGTGTCGGTGTCGGTGTCGTCGGCGTCGTCGCCCGCCGCCGGCACGTCACCCGCCGCCGACCCGGCGTCGCCGTCTCGCAGGAAGTGGTCGTTCGCCTCGCGAATCACGGCCTCGAAGTCGTCGTGCAGTTCCGAATCGAACTCCAGCATCAGCGTCGCCGCCGTCCCGTCGGGAATCTCCTCGACGTACTGGGCGTACTCGCTGGACTCGGCGGCCATCCGCAACACCTCGTCGTCCATGAGTTCGACCGCGCTGGCGTCGAAGTCGAGCGCGTCGGGGACCGCCGCCATCGCCTCGACGAGGTCGTCGTAGGCGTAGAGGACGAGCGCCGTCTCCTCGGGGACCGTCACGAGCGACACGGTGGCCTCGACGACGACGCCGAGGGTGCCCTCCGCGCCGACGAACAGTTTCGAGAGGTTGACCACCGTCTCGCCGTCGTCGGTCTCGGAGACGACCTTGTGGAGGTTGTAGCCCGACACCGACCGCTTGAGGTTCGGATACCGCCGCTCGATTTCTTCCTCGTGGTCCTCGACGAGACCCAGCACGGTCCGGTAGAGGGCGGCCTCGCGGTCGTCCTTGCCGACGATGCGGTCCCACTCGTCGCTCCCGACGACCACGTCGCGGGTGTGGACGACCGAGCCGTCCGCGAGGACGACCCGCAGCTCCTCGGTGTAAGCGTCGGTGATGCCGTAGCGGACCGAGTGCGCGCCGGTGGAGTTGTTGCCGATGCCGCCGCCCACGGTCGAGCGGTTCGAGGAGGCGGGGTCCGGCGCGAACTTCAGGCCGTGGTCCGCGAGGCGGTCGTCGAGGTCGTCCTGCACCACGCCGGGTTGGACCCGCGCCCGCCGCGCGTCGGGGTCCACGCGGACGATTTCGTCCATGTACTTCGAGCAGTCGACGACGACACAGCCGGGGCCGACGGTCTGGCCCGCCAGCGACGACCCCGCCCCGCGCGGGAGCACGGGCACGTCGTGTTCGGCCGCCGTCCGCACCGCGGCGCGAACGTCGTCCTCGTTGCGGGGGACGACCACGCCCGCCGGGCGCGCCCGGTAAATCGAGCCGTCGGTCGCGTACAACACCTGCGCGTACTCGTCGAACCGCACCTCGCCGGAGACGGCTTCCCGGAGGTCGGCGGCGAGGTCGGCGTGTTCGGCCACGTCCGCCACGTCGTAGTCGCGCGACTCCTGAAATCGCCGGAAGTCGCCCCGTCTCTCGCCGTCCGTCTCCGCCGTGATTCGTGTCGCCCGTGAAGGGCCGTCACCAGACATTATCACCTATAATCGTGTAAGATGGCAAAAACCTGTGTGTGGCTCGCTACGTTTGCCCGAAGCGGTAGTCGGTCGCGACGGGTCGGGTTCGTCTCCCGCGGGTCGGGCGGGTCGCCGCGCCCGCTCAGACCGCCGCGCCGCCTGCGGCGGTGCCCGCCGTCGATTCCACGTACTCGGAGAAGTCGGCGGCGAACGACTCGACTTCGTCCCAGTCGGTGTACTCGTAGTCCCGGGACGTGTCCGTGTCGCCGGTCGCGTCCGTGGCGATGCGCTTCATCACCAGCCGGGTGAGAAAGCCGTACTCGGAGTACCGAAGCGCCCCGCCGAACGCGGCCATCCGCTCGGGGTGCCAACCGCTCTCTTCGATGAACTCGTCGATGTACGTCGCGACCTCGGCGCGGGCGTCCGCGTCGTCGAGCGCCGACGACAGCGACACTTGGAAGAAGCCGTTGGGCCGCGCCTCGATGTCGTCGCGGTGCTCGCGGACGAACCCGTACACCGACTTCGAGTGCGCGCCGAGGTGAATCGACGACCCGACGAGCACCGCGTCGGCGTCAACGAGCGCCTCGGCGGCGGCGGCGTCGTCGACCGATTCGGTCCGCACGTCGTGTCCGTGGGCCGCCAGCGCCACCGCGATGCGCCCGGCTATCTTCTCGGTCTGTCCCTCCTTGCTCCCGTACGCGACGAGTATCGTCCCCATACAGCTCACCGCGTTCCTGTTAGCTCTCTCACACCATAACGGCAGCCGGCAGCTCTCAGCCGCCGGGAATCCGGCCGGACGACGCCCGGAGGAGGAACTGTTTTCCCCGTCGCCGCATCACTCCAAAATACAACTCATGAATACCTCGATGGGAACCTATCTGGTCACGCAGTCGGACCGCTCCGGCGGGCGGTCGACGCCGGACGTGGTGCGGGCCGCGGTCGACGGCGGCGTCGACGTCGTTCAACTCCGCGAGAAGCACGCGAGCGCCCGCGACCGCTACGAGGTCGGCCGCGAGGTTCGCGCCGTGACGGCCGATGCGGGCGTCCCGCTCGTCGTCAACGACCGGGTCGATATCGCGGCCGCCATCGACGCCGACGGCGTCCACCTCGGCGACGACGACGTGCCCGTCTCGGTCGCGCGCGAACAGCTCGGCGAGGGCGCAATCGTCGGCCGGTCGGTCTCGACCGTCGCGGGCGCGAGCGCCGCCGAGGAGGCCGGCGCGGACTACCTCGGCGTCGGCGCGGTGTTCGCCACCGATACGAAGGAGACGAACCCGGAGCAGTCCGAAATCGGGACCGAGCGCGTCTCCGCCATCGCGGACGCCGTCTCGATTCCGTTCGTCGGTATCGGCGGCGTCACGCCCGACAACGCCGCCGACGTGGTCGCCGCCGGAGCCGACGGCGTCGCGGTCGTGTCGGCCATCACCGCCGCTGACGACCCCGCCGACGCGACCCGCCACCTCGCTGATTCGGTCGCCGCCGGGAGGAACCGCCGATGAGCGGACGCGACGGCTCGGACGGCGCGGGTGGGTCGGGCGGCTCGGACGACGCGACCGGTGCGGGCGGCGTCCCCGACGTGGCGCTGGACGAGGCGCTCGCCGCGGTCGCGGGCGAGCAACCGCTCATCAACTCGGTCACGAACGACGTGACGGTCAACGACGTGGCGAACGTCACGCTCTACTGGGGCGGCCTGCCGGTCATGTCCGACGACGAGCGCGAGGTCGGCGACATGGTCGGAATTGCGGACGGCTGTCTGCTCAACATGGGGACCGTGAGCGAGTCCGGCGAGGAGACGATGCTGACCGCCGGTCGCGCCGCCAACGAGCGCGGCGTCCCCCTCGTGGTCGACCCCGTGGGCGTCGGCGCGACCCCGACGCGCGACCGGGTCGCGGACCGCCTCGTCACCGACCTCGACGTGGACGTGCTCAACGGCAACTACGGGGAGATATCCGCGCTCGCCGGCGACGACGCCGAGGTCCGCGGCGTCGAGTCGGTCGGGGAGTACGCCGAAATCGCCGCCGCGGCCGTCGAGTGCGCCCGGAAGACCGGCGCGGTCGTCGTCGCCTCCGGCGAGACCGACATCGTCGCCACCGAGGAGGCAGCTTTCGAGGTCGACACCGGCCACTCGATGATGGGCGCGGTCGTCGGCACCGGCTGTATGCTCGGCGCGACGCTCGCCGTGTTCGGGGCCGCCCTCGACGACCCGCTTGCGGCGGTGCTCTCCGGGACCGCGGCGTACGGACTCGCGGGCGAACTCGCCGCCGAGGGCGCGTTCGGGGACTACCGCGGCCCGGCGAGCTACAAAATCGCCTTCCTCGACGCGGTCGCGGGACTCGCGGACGCCTCGACGCCAGACATCGCCGACCGAATCGACCGAATCGAGGTGCGGTAGATGCCGGGAACCGCGCCCGACCCGCAGACGCCGCCGTACGCCCTCACCATCGCCTCCAGCGACTCCGGCGGCGGCGCGGGTATCCAGGCCGACCTGAAGACGATGACCCGACTCGGCGTCTACGGCGGGTCGGTCATCGTGGCCGCGACCGCCCAGAACACCCGCGGCGTCGAGGGGTCGCACGTCTTCCCGACCGAGTCGATTCGCGCCCAGTACGAGGCCGTCGCCGACGACTTCGACATCGCCGCCGTGAAACTCGGGATGCTGGCGACGGCCGAGGCCGTCGAGACGGTCGCCGGCTGCCTCGCTGACTACGACGGCCCGGTCGTCCTCGACCCCGTGATGGTCGCCACCTCCGGCGACCGACTGCTGGCCGAGGACGCCGTCGACGCCTACGACGCCCTGTTCGCGCGCGCGACGCTCGTCACGCCGAACGCCGACGAGGCCGAGGCGCTGACGGGCGTGTTCCCCGACTCCCCGGCGGCCGTCTCCGAGGCCGCCGACTGGTTCTTCGACCGGGGTGCCGACGCCGTGCTCCTGAAGGGCGGCCACGTCGCCACCGACGGCGACACCGTGGTCGACACGCTCGTCACGCCGACGGAGACGACGACGTTCGTCAACCCGCGCATCGACTCGGCGGCGACCCACGGCTCCGGGTGTACGCTTTCGAGCGCCGTCGCCGCCCGTCTCGCCCGCGGCGACGACCTCACAGACGCGGTCCGGCACGGCATCGAGTTCACGCGTGCGACCCTCGCTGAACCCGCCGACGTGGGCGGGGGCGCGGGGAGCGTGAACCATCTCGTCGGCGTCGGCGACGGCTGGACGCCCGACGAGTCGTAAGGGACGACCGACGACCGACGACCGACGACCAACGACCGGCGACCGACGACCGGCGACGCGGCTCTCCGACGCTCGTCACGCCCCTTTTCCGGCTACGTGTCGTATCACGAACATGGTAGCGACACCATCATCGAACGCGCTCCGCGCCCGAATCGAGGCCGGCGGCGTCGCGCTCGGCGTCCTCGACAACACCTACAGCCCGACGCTCGTGGAGTTCTACGGCGAACTCGGTCTCGACTTCGTCTGGCTTGACCTCGAACACGGCGGGCCGAGTTCGCTCGACTCGGGCGCGATGGAAGACCTCCTCCGCGCGGCGGAGCGAACCGGCGTCGAGCCGCTGGTTCGACTCCCGACGACAGACCCCGAGTTCGTCCGGAAGGCCCTCGACCTCGGCGTCAGGAACGTCTTCCTCCCGCGCGTGGAGTCGGCCGCGGAGGTCCGCGCGGCGGTCCGGTCGGCCCGCTTCACCTACGGCGACGGCCCCGGCGACCGCGGCCTCGCGTCGCCCCGCGCCCGCCGGTGGGGCCTCGCCGACGACTACGTGGCCGCCGAGGACCGCGAGACGCTCGTCGGCGCGACCATCGAGACCGCCGAGTCGCTCGCGGA
The DNA here is from genome assembly GCF_000336975.1 of Haloferax sp. ATCC BAA-644. NCBI lineage: Archaea > Methanobacteriati > Methanobacteriota > Halobacteria > Halobacteriales > Haloferacaceae > Haloferax > Haloferax sp. ATCC BAA-644. Next base: position 34,613 of record NZ_AOLF01000025.1, on the reverse strand, counting down.
CCTCGACGCGATTCTCGACGTGCCCGAACTGGGCTTCGTCTTCATCGGCCCGTTCGACCTCTCGGTGGCGCTCGGCCACCCCGGCGAGATAGACCACCCGGACGTACAGGAGGCCGTCGAGCGAATTCGCTCGGCCGCGGTCGAGGCCGGCGTCTCCGTCGGCGGTCTCGGGTTCGGCATGGACGACGTGAACGAGAAGGCGGAAAACGGCTATCAACTCATCAATCTCGGCAGCACTACCGGCGCGCTCAAGGGCGTCGTCGACGGCTGGCTCGACGACGCAGCAGTCGACCGCGGGGAGTAGCGGCCGCCTATTCGGGAGCGTCCGCCGCCGCCGCCGAGTCGGACAGCCGCATCGCCACGCTGTACATCTCGCCCGCGGACTCCGATTCGACCGCGTCGGCGACGCGCTCGACCTCGGCGGCGAGCGTCCCGCCCACCGGGTCGGGAACGTCGGCCGCGAACGATGTCGCCACCGACGCGTGTGCCTCGACGTGGCTTTCGGACCACGGCACCGGGTCGAGCAGGGTCAGTTCGCGGTCGACGCGCCAGCCGTACCCCGAAAACAGCGCCCCGAGCGCGTCGGCCGGGTAGAACGTCAGCGCGGGTCGCCCGCGGGCCAACTGGCTCGCCGCGTTTTCGAGCGCGAACAGCTCCCGAATCGCGGCGTCGTCGGGGAGCGGTTCGTAGTCGTCCACGACGAGGTGACAGCCGGGCGCGGCGACCCGCGTCAGTTCGCGCGCGACGGCGGCCGGCGACTCGGGACCGACGAGGTTGAACAGCCCGTGGGCGGTGACGACCTCGACCGAGTCGTCGGGGAGCGGGAGGCTCCGAACGTCGGCTTCCAACACGGCGGTCCTCGCTCTGTCCGTCGGCGACGGGGCCACGCGGTCGCGGACGAGAGTCGCGTGCTCCGGGTCGTTCGTGACGGCGTAGACGCGTTTCGCGCCCGCGTCGAGGAGTCCGGCGGTCGCGTTGCCGGTCCCCGCGCCGGCCTCCAGACAGACCGCGCCCCGGACCGGTCGGTCGTCGAGGGCGGCCGTGACGGTCGTTGGAACGTCCATTGGCGGCGGATGGAACCCGAGGCGGGGGTCGTCTCGCCTCGCTAGTGGTGCAGTTGCTCCGGCACCGGGCTCTCGTCGTGGCGGAGGCGCTCGACGAGCGACCGCTGGGCCGTCTCGTCCATGCCGTTGTACCGCGTCGCGGCGTCGAGAACCATCGCGACGAGCTTCGGGTCGCCCGGCGTGACGACGCTCGTGAGGCCCTGCGCGGCCGCGAAGTCGAACCGCTCCGCGATTTCGTTCGGGGTGTCGACCGGCTCGTACCAGTTGGGGAACGGTCGGTCGGCCTCGGGCAGTTCGTCGGTGTCGGGCCACGGGCCGCGGGCGAACGCCTTGATGCCGAGCGTGCCGATACCGGCCTCTTCGGCCGCCTCGAACACGCCCTCGTAGTCGTGTTCCTCGTCGCCCTTGCCGACGACGACGGGGTTCAGCGGGAACATCAGCGTTTCGAGATCGTCGATGCGGTCGATGGCGTCGCGGATGAGTCCCGGATTCCCGTGGCTCGTCAGGCCGATGTGGCCGATTTTTCCCTCGTTTTTCGCCTCGCGGAAGGCCGCGAGCGCGCCGTCGTCGGCCGTGATTTCGTCCAGTTCGGACTCGTATTCGAGGCCGTGGACCTGATAGAGGTCGATGTAATCGACGCCGAGGCGGTCGAACGAGCGGTCGAGCTTCCGTTTCGCGCCCTCGTACCCTCGCTCTTGGGTCTTACAGCCGAGGAAGATGTCCTCGCGGTGCTGGCGGAGCTTCGGCCCCAGTTTGAGCTCCGCGTCGCCGTAGGTCGGGGCCACGTCGAAGTGGTTGACGCCCTTCGAGAGGACGTGTTCGACCATCTGGTTCGCGCCCTCCTGTTCGAGCCAGTTGAGCGCGATAGCGCCGAACGTCGCGATGCTACTCTCGTGGCCGGTGTCGCCGAGTGCGCGGGTTTGCATATCTCGACTGTCATCGTCGATGGGCAAAAACGTGTGTCTCACCGATTCGACTGCCGGGTCCGTGCGAGCGGCGATGACGCCGCCGCGACCCGGTAACACTCGCGTCAGCGGATACTCAAGTCCTTGCGGCCCGTAGGACCGGCCATGGTAGACATCACGCCCACACCCGGCATCCACCACGTCACCTGCATCGCGGGCGACCCGCAGGAGAACCTCGACTTCTGGGTCGAGACGCTCGGACTCCGCCTCGCCAAGCGCTCCATCAATCAGGACGACCCCAGCACGTACCACTTCTTCTTCACGGACGCGGAGGGGACCCCCGGCACGAGCATGACGTTCTTCCCGTGGGAGAACCTCTCGCGGGGGAAGGTCGGCACCGGACAGGTCTCGCGGACCGCGTTCCGCGTGCCCGAGGGGAGCCTCGACTACTGGGAGGACCGATTCGACGAGTACGGCGTCGACTACGACGAGCGAGTCGAGCGATTCGGTGAAACGGTCCTCCCCTTCAGCGACCCCGACGGTCTCCCGGTCGAACTGGTCGAAGTCGAGATTCCCGACGACGACCCGACCGTCCCGTGGACCGAGTTCGTCCCAGAAGACGTTGCGATTCGCGGCTTCCACTCCGTAACGCTCTGGCTGGCCGACCCCCAACCCACCGAAGACCTCCTCGAAACGATGGGCTTCGAGCGCGTCGGCACCGAGGAAGCGCAGGGCGACACCCCCGGCGACGAGCGGACGCGGTTCGCCGCGACCGGGAGCGTCGGGACGTACGTTGACGTGCTGCCGACCATCGAGAGCAGCCGACAGGGCCTCGGCACGGTCCATCACGTCGCCTTCCAGACGCCGACCGACGAGGACCAAGAGGCGATGCGCAAGGCCGTCCAGTCGAAGGGCCTGCGCCCGACGGCCCAAATCAACCGCCACTGGTTCCGGTCGGTCTACTTCCGCGAGTTCGGCGGCGTGCTGTTCGAACTCGCCACGAGCGACCCGGGCTACACCGCCGACGAACCCCTCGACGACCTCGGCGGCCGCCTCGTCCTCCCCGGCGAGTTCGAAGGTCGGCGCGAGCAGATAGAGGCCGGCCTGACCGACGTGACGGTGCCGCGGGCCGAGGCCGCCGAGGCCGACGACTGACTCCCGACCCCGAACCGGTCCGGCACCGTTCCCGCCCGGTGGACGCCCCGTTTTGTCCCGTGTTAACACCACCTGAGCGACTGCGACGAGTGTCGCAATCACAAGTACCATCATCGCCCACGACGCAGTGACCCGTATTCAGGTGGATGACGTGACGGAAAAACGCGAATACACGGACGACTATCAGGACAAGACGCTGTACATCCCCGGTCCGACCGAGGTGCGCGAGGACGTCATCGCGGAGATGTGCCAGCCGATGTTCGGCCACCGCATGGACCGCATGACCGACCTCTATACGACCATCGTCGAGGACACGAAGGAGTTCCTCGGCACGGACAACGACGTGATGATTCTCACGGGGTCGGGCACCGAAATCTGGGAGTCCTCGACGCTCAACCTCGTCGACGAGAACATCCTCGTGCCGACCTGCGGGAGCTTCAGCGAGCGCCACGCGAACGTCGCGGAGCGCCTCGGCAAGAACGTCGACCGCATCGAGTACGAGTGGGGACGGGCCATCAAGCCCGAGGACATCCGCGAGGCGCTCGAATCCAGCGACAAGCAGTACGACGTGGTCGCCACCGTGATGAACGAGAGTTCGACCGGCGTCCGCAACCCCATCGAGGAGATCGGTGACGTGGTCTCCGAGTACCCCGACACCTACTTCGTCGTCGACGCGGTGTCCGCCCTCGGCGGCGACTACGTCGACATCGACGAGCACGACATCGACGTCATCTTCGCCTCGTCGCAGAAGGCGTTCGCCATGCCCCCGGGGCTGGCCATCTGCACCGTCAGCGACGAGGCGTACGAGCGCGAACTGTCGAAGGACTCCGCGTCGTGGTACGGCGGTTTCCAGCGCGCCCTCGACTACTACGACCGCAAGGGCCAGACCCACTCGACGCCCGCGATTCCCATCATGCTCGCGTACCGCAAGCAGATGAAGCACATGCTCGACGAGGGCCACGAGGGCCGCGACAAGCGCCACCGCGAGATGGCCGAGTACACCCGCGAGTGGGCCTACGAGCACTTCGATATGTTCCCCGAGGAGGGCTACGAGTCCCAGACCGTCGCCTGCATCGAGAACACGCAGGGTATCGACGTCGCCGCCACCATCGAGGCGGTCAACGAGAAGTACGACATGGCGTTCTCGAACGGCTACGGCTCCGCGCTCGGGGAGGAGACGTTCCGCATCGGCCACATGGGCGAACACGACGTGGAGTCCATCAAGGCGCTGACCGACGCCATCGAAGACGTGGCGGACCTGTAGAGCCCCGCCGCAGATGCCGCATCTCCAGTTCGACCTCGACTTCGAGGTCACGGCGCGCGAGGCGGACCAGTTCGCGACCGAGATGGCCGAGTTGTACGCCGAACGGATGGACGCCGACACCGACTACGCCGCCGTCAGCGTCCGCGAAGCCCGGGCGATTCACCTCGGCCGGGCGACCGGAGACAAGACCGTCGTCTTGCAGGCCGACATCCGGGCGGGCCGGACGGCGAACCGGAAGCGCGACCTCGCCCTCGCGGTCATCGAGGCCGTCACCGAGCGGTTCGGCGTGCCGGAGTCGAACCAGAAGGTCGTCTTCACCGAACACGAGGGGAGCCAGATGATGGGTTACGACCGCGTCGGGGACGACTGGTCCGAGTCGGACTGACCGCCGTCGACGAGTCGGAGTTCGACCGCGAAGACGGACCCGCTGGGGTCGTTGTCCTCGACCCGCACGTCGCCGCCGTACTTCTCGACGAGCGACTGCACGAGGTACAGTCCGAGCCCGGTCCCCCGACTCTCCAGCCCCTTTTCGTCCTTGGCGAAGATGGCGTCTTTCCGCTCGTCCGGGACGCCGCGGCCGTCGTCGGCGACGCGGACGACGACGCGGCCTTCGCGCTCGTCGTGCGCGACGGACACGTCGACAGTCGGCTCGTCTTCGTCGGTGTGCTGGATGGCGTTCATCAGGAGGTTTCGGAAGACGGAGCCGAGCATGTCGTCGGCGAGCACCGTGACCGGGGGCACCTCGCCGTCGACCGCCACGTTCGCGTCCGGTGCCATGTCGCGGACCGACGCGAGTTCCGCGTCCAGCACCCCCCGGAGGGGAACCGGCTTGGTCTCGACCCCTCGGGTGCTCATCATCTCGGCCATGTCGCGGGCCGTCTTCGTCAGTTCGACCGCGTGGTTCGCGCGCTTCCGGACGATTTCGACGTACTCCCGCGCGTCGTCGTCGTCGACGTACTCAGCGAGCAGTTCCGCGTAGGCGGTCACTAACTGCAGGTCGTTGCGAACGTCGTGGCGGACGACCTGATTCAGGACCCCGAGCTCGTCGCGCTGCGTTTCGAGGAGGCGATTCTGTTCGCGGAGCTCCGCTTCGTAGCGCTTCCGCGTCGTGATGTCGCGGGCGACGCTCAACACGACCGTCTCCCCCCGGTAGGTCACGAGGCTCGAACTGATTTCGACGGGTATCTCTCGACCGTCTTTCGCCCGGTGGACCGTTTCGAACACCTGCGTCCCGTCGGTCGGCATCTGGGTGACGAGCGCCGACGCCTCGTCGTCGCTGAGCCCCGCGTCGATGTCGTGGACCGTCATCGAGAGGAGTTCGTCCCGCGAGTAGCCCAGCAGCTCCACCGCGGTCTCGTTCACCGCGAGGATGTGGCTGTCGATGTCGATGACCCAGACGGTGTCGTTCATCCCGTCGATGAGCTCTTGGTACTCCTCGCGGGCGCGCTTCAGTTTCTGCTCTCGCTCCTGTCGTTCGGTGACGTCCCTCGATACGCCGATGACGCCGACGACCTCACCGGCCATCTGAAGCGGCGCGAAGCGATAGCTCAGTATCCGCGATTCGCCGTCCGGCGTGACGAGTTCGGTCTCGCCTTCGAGGGAGTCTATCTCGCCGTCCAAGAGCCGCTGATACGGGTCGCCCGGGCGTTCCTCGCGAATCGTCTCGACGAGGCGGCTCCGCTCGCCTTCGAGTTCGGCGGGCGTCGCCCCGTAGAGTCCGGCGAAGAAATCGCTCACGAGTATGAACCGCCCATCGCGGTCGTACAGGCACGCCCCCTCGAGTATCTGTTCGAAGACGCGTTCGTAGACGACCGACGGATCGACCGGTCGCCGGCCGGACGCCGCGACCGCCCGCTCGACTCGGGCGGCCACCTCGTCGTACCCCTCCGGCCCTCGGACCCGGACGTAGTCGGTGACGCCGGCGTCGAGGGCGTCGCTCGCCGTCACCTCGCAGTCCCCGCCGGCGACGACGAGAAACGGCAGCGCGGCGTCTCGCTTCCGAACCGCGGCGAGGAAGTCGAGCGCGTCGGTCGCTCCCACGTCGTCCGCCGAGACGACGCAGTCGAAACCGGCGTCGGCATCGGCGTCGTCGAGCAGTGTCAGCCCCGCAGCCGCGGTTCGAACCTCCTCGATGTCGACCCGTGGTAGCCGCCGACGGACGGCCTCGGTGACCGCCGCCGCGACGCCCGAGTCAGCGGCGACGAGGAGTCTCATTGTGCCGACACCATCGTTCATTATCTGTGTTTGTCGCGAACATCGGATAAAACATCGCGTGCCACCCCCCGCAACGCGGGGAATTACTCGGTTGTATCACCCAGTAGCAACACTTTTGTGACGACCGCCGAGACCACGACGGCATGAACGAACCCAGACTCGACGTATCGGCGGTGACGGGCGGCGACTGGCGGGGATATCTCTCGGAGATGGGGCCGTCGTGGGTCGCCGGTGCCGTGGCGGCGGGGCCGGCGACGATGGCGACCGTGCTCACGGCCGGCGCGACGTTCGGCTACGCGATGCTGTGGGTCGTCGTGCTCTCGGCGGTGCTCGGGGCGTCGGCGCAGTATCTCTCGATGCGGCTCGGCCTGCTCACGGAGGACGGCATCGTCTCGGTCGTGGAACGCGAGTTGGGCGACGGCTGGGCGTGGGTGCTCGTCGCCGACGCGGTGCTGGCCGCGGGGCTGGCTCAGTTGGTCATCATGCAGGGCCTCGCGAACGTGAGCGCGACGATAACCGGCGTCGACGCCCGCGTCTGGGGCGTCGTGTGGGCGGTCGTCCTCGCCGCCGGCCTCGCCGGACGCGGCTACCGCTTCGTCGAACTCCTCGCGAAGGGACTCGTGGCGGCCGTCGTCGTCGCGTTTCTCGCGTCGCTGGTGTTGGTTCCCATCGACCCGGCGGCCGCGGCCGGTGGGCTCGTCCCTCGCATCCCGTCCGGCGTCGACGGCGCGCTCGTCGCCGCCGGCATCCTCGGCGGCGCGGTCCACATCACGCTCATCACGATGCACTCGTACACGATGCGCGCCCGCGACTGGACGACCCGCGACTACGGGCTGGCGACGTTCGACGTGGGCGCGTCGATGCTCGTCGCCTTCGGCGTTTACAGCCTCGCCATCTTCCTCGTCGCCGCGAGCGTCCTCCACAGCCCCGAGGTGGCCGCGGGCGACCTCACGGCGGTGGCGGCCGCGCAGGCGCTCGGCCCGATTGCGGGCGCGAACGCCAAGTGGCTGTTCCTGCTCGGCCTCTTGGGCGCGGCCGTCTCCACGCTCGGCGGCAACACCGTCGTCCCGCCGTTCCTCGTCGCCGACAAACTCGGCTGGGGGACGGACCTCTCGGACGGCCGCTACCGCGCGCTCCTCGCCGGCGTGGCGCTGTTCTCCGGCGTCGGCGCGTTCCTCGGCGGGGCCTTCTTCCCGCTTCTCGTGTTGGTGCTGGCGTTCGGCCTCGTCGGCACGCCGTTCGCCATCGCCGTCGTGCTCGTCTTACTCAACGGCGACGCGGTCTCGGAGCCGAACTCGACGCTGGCGAACCTCGGCGGCGTCGTCCTGTTCGCGGTCACGACGGTTCTCGCCGCGAATTTCGTCCGCTCGCGGGCGCTTTCCGACCTCGGCGACCCGCTTTCCGTCTTCGTCGTCGTCTTCGCCGCGGCGATGGGGGCGGCGACGCTCGGCCTGCTCGGGAAGTTCGTCCGCGAGACGGTCGGGCGACCGACCGCGGCCTGACCTGAATCCGAACCGCGGGCGACCCGGCTCACTCGCTGTAACGGCCCGACGCCCGGTCGTATTTGGAGACCATCGCGACGACGGCGGTCCCGAGCCCGCCCGTCGCGGCCCAGAACTGCCACGGGAGCGACCCCGAGGACCCGCCGCTCGGGACGTAGGGGTACGACAGCGACCCCGCCTCGACGATGTCTCCCGACCCGGGCATGAGACCGGACCCCGGCTCGTTCGGAATCGCGCCCTCCTCGGCCGGCCCGCCGGGGTCGCCGCAGACGACCCGACCGACCATCCCGAGCTGCTTGTGCGGGCTACAGAAGTAGTCGTAGGTGCCCTCGACTTCGAACGTGTACGAGAAGCTCGCACCGGTCTCCTCCAAGAGACCGCTGTCGAAACCGGACGCGTCCGCCGGGATGCGCTGTTCGGCCTGATTCGACTCGGCGTAGGCCGTCGCGGAGTGGTCCCCGCTTTCGAGGACCCACTCGACGGTGTCGCCGGGGTCGACGTGCAGTCCGACGGGGTCGAAATAGTACTCCCCGTCTTCTGTCACCATCTGGATAGTATGGGTGGTCGAACCGCCGCCGCCCGAACCGCCGCCGGCGTCTGTACTGCCGCCTGACTCGGCGGTCGAGTTCTCGTTCGACGCCCCGGTGACGCCCGTCGAGGCCCCGAGGACGGCGACTCCACCCGCGATATTTTTCATGAACGTTCGTCTGTTCATAATGGTGTTTGAGTTCGTATTACCGCTGATACTGCCTACTACCTGACCGTTCGTCTACTATCTTGTAGTTCTGTTGGTTCTCGAACATTCCGAAACAGAAAGACAGATAACCGCTCGTCTGAACGCTTACGTGGCATCGTCGCTCCCGCGAATCCGCGGTCGACCCACAGTCGTGGGAGCGCCAATCCGGCAGTAACGATTAGGTAAGACTATTGGTACATTCATGAAATTCGTGGTGAACCCGACCCGACGTTCGGCGGTGAGAACCGATGCGGCGTGAGACCGCAGTCATCCTGCTCCTCATCGCGGTCGTACTGCTCCCGATGTGGTACGTCGCGCTGACGAGCGGGACCGAAGGCGGCGGTATCGGCGTCGGCACCGGCGCGGAACCGGTCGCCGTCAACACCTCGTCCGACCTCCAGCCCGCGAGCGGCTACCTCCCCGGCCCGGTCGAAGTCGGCGTCAATCAGGCCGGCGTCGTCGCGTGGGTCGCGCTCCTCGGGATGGTCGGCGTGATGGTCGGGACGAAGCGCTTCCTCGACCGCATCAGCCACCTCGGGGACTCCGTCGTCGCCGACGGCGGCCGCGCGACCGTCTCCGTCCCCCCGTACATGGAGACCGAGTCCAGACGCATCCTCGACTACGTCCCGGCCGTGTCGTCGCGGACGGGGCTGCTCGTCGTGGCGCTCCTCTCGTGGGTGGACGTGTCGTTCGCCGCCCTCCTCGCGCTGGAGGGGCTCGGCCCGGCGCGGACGCAGTTCCTCGGCACCTACGCCGGGATGCTGTTCCTCTCGCTCGCGCTGACCGTCCTCGCGTACACGGCGTACTTCGTCCCGAGCATCACCGTCGCAGAGACCAGAGACCACTGACCACCCGCACGGACATGAGCAAACGCACCACCGACACCGACACTGAGACCGACACCGACACAGACGCCCCGGACATCCCGCAGACAGACGACGAACTGACGCGGCGAAACATGGCGAAGCTCCTCGCCGGCATCGGCGGCGCGGCCGCCATCGGAAGCTTCGGCGTCGACTACGCGGCCGGGCTTCCCGGCAGCCTCGACACCGGAAGCGAGACGCTCTACGTCGAGGGAACCCGCCTCGTCGACAGGGACGGCAACCCACTGACCGCCGCCGACGCGCTCTCGACCGATGAGTTCGACAAGATGGACGTCTTCCCGGAGAAGGAAGGCGGCGGGGCGCTCGTCACGAAGCGCGCGACCACGCTCCTGCTTCGGTTCCCCGAAGACGAGTACGAGTCGCCGACGAACATCGAGGGGACGGCCAAGGGCTACGTGGCCTACTCGAAGGTCTGCACCCACGAGGGCTGTCTCGTCGCGGGCGAACAGGACTCGGAGCTCCGGTGTCCCTGTCACGGAAGCCTCTACGACCCCACGAAGGGTGCGTCCGTGACCGGCGGCCCGGCCTCGCGGGCGCTCCCGCAGCTCCCCCTCGGCATCGCCGACGACGAGGACGGGACGCTCCTGCTCGCGACGGGGCCGTTCGAGGGACCGATCGGGACGGAGGAATGAGATGACGGGGACAGCACCGGACGACGGCTCCGGCGACGACCGACCCGACGCGCGGCCGGACGGCGGCGAGGCGGGCGGCGACCTCCCGGAGACCGACCTGACGGTCCGGACCCACGAGGCGTACCCCAGAAACGCCCTGTTCGACTGGCTGGACCAGCGGCTCGAACTGGACCACACGCTCCTCGGCAAGGCGTTCCCGGAGGACAACTACGGCTCGTTCCTCCTCGGCGAAATCGCGCTTTTCACCTTCGTCATCCTCGGCCTGACGGGGACGTTCCTCGGCCTCCTGTACAATCCGGCGGTCAACAGCGTCACCTACGAGGGCAACGCGCTCCAGTACGCCGGCACGGAGGTCCCCGCGGCGTTCGCGAGCGTCCTGCACATCACCTACGACACCACCTTCGGGATGTTCGCGCGCATGATGCACCACTGGGCGGCGTACCTCTTTATCGCCGCAATCGCCCTGCACATGTTCCGCGTCTTCTTCACGGGCGCGTACCGCAACCCCCACGAGCCGAACTGGTTCATCGGGAGCACCCTCCTGCTTTTCGCCCTCGTGGAGGGCTTTTTCGGCTACGCGCTCCCCTACGACAACTTCAGCAAGACCGCGACGACCATCGGCTTCCAGATGACCGGCACGATTCCGGTCGTCGGGTCGTTCCTGCAGTCGCTCGTCTTCGGCGGGGCGTTCCCGGCGGGAGCCGACCAGGTCATCCCGCGGATGTTCTTCCTCCACGTCTTTCTCATCCCGGCCGCGCTGGTCGGCGCTATCGTCCTCCACATGGCCGTGTTGATGCGGCAGAAACACACCGAACACGCGCCGAGCTCCCGCGGCGAGGGCCGCCCCGACGACGATGACGACAGCGTCGTCGTCGGCATGCCGCTTTTTCCCCAGCAGTTCCTCGTTTCGACTATCGTCTTCCTCCTGACAGCCGCGACCGTCGCCTTCCTCGCGGGCTTCTTCCCGGTTCAGCGCATCGCCGCCATCGGCCCGGCGACGCCCACGTCGACGCCCTCGCACGTCGGCCCGGACTGGTTCTTCATGTGGGTGTTCGGCTCGCTGAAGATGATGCCCTCGTGGCTCGGCGAGTGGGGCCGGTTCGCCGGCGGCGTCGTCGTCCCCTCGCTCATCATCGGCGTGATGATGATTTGGCCGCTCCTCGATAACCCCGAACACCCGGTCCACTTCACCGCCGACCCGCTCGACCGACCGCTCCAGACGGCCCTCGGCGTCGCGGCCGTCATGCTCATCATCGTCCTCTCTATCGACGGGATGCGGGCCACCGTCGCCGCCGTGTTGGGCGTCTCCGACGCCGTCCTCTACCCGTGGCTCGTCGCGCTGACCGTGGGGATGCCGCTTTTCGACTTCGCCGTCGTCTACTGGCTCCTCAAACGCCGTAAACGCCGCAAGAGCCGGACCGGAACCGCCGGCTGACCGCACAGACCCGCGACCCACCGAACCCGACTTCGACTATGAACGTTCCACTCTCGCCCCGCGCGTTCCGCCTCGTCGACGCCGGCTCGAAGCTCGTCGGCCTCGTGGCGATAGCCGCTGCGCTCAACGGGGCCGCGGCCCCGCACTCGCTCGCGGTCGGCCTCGCGGGCTTCGTCGTCGGCGTCGGGACCGCGTTCCTCTCGCCCCGCGAGTCTCCATCCGACGACGACCGCGGAGACGACTCCGCCTTCGCCGCCGCGACCGACCCCGACGACGGCCCGCCCCGACGGCCGCTCACGAGCCTCGCAAAGCGCCTGTGGCGCAGTCGGCTGGCCCGACTTGGCGGCGCGCTCTGGCTCTCGGCGTTCGGCGTCGCGGCCGCCGGCGTCGCCCTTCGTGCCGCCGGCTCGTACCGCCTCGCGGCGACGCTGTTCGGGGCCTCCGGGCCGCTCGGACTGGTCGGCATCCTCGGCATCGTCGCCGGCGGTGGCTGGCTCGCGCTCACCTCGCGTCGGGACTGACCGCGGTCCCGCGCGGTGGTGACTCGCGGGCGAATCAGGCGACTTATTTTCGACCTCGACAAGCGACAGAGACGCGACCGTGCCCTCCGATACACCCGACGCCGACGGTTCCGACGACCGGAGTCCCGACGCCGTCCCCGACGCCGACATCCCCGACGACGAGCGCGAGGCGCTGTTGACCATCGGTCACGGCGCGGTCGTCGCCTCCGGCGGGCAGTCGCTCCAGCGGGCGCTGACGACGGCGACCGAGTACGCGCTTGCGCAGGGCCTCGGCCCGGTCACCTACGGCGTCTACGCGTTCGCGTGGCGCATCTCGCAACTCCTGTTTCGCCTCGTGAACTTCGGGTCGGTCGGGACGCTCCAGCGGTATCTCTCCGCGGACGACGACGACCCCGAGCGACGGGGGCGAGTGGTAGCACTGGCGTATCTCACGACTCTCGCGGTCGGGCTCGGACTCGCCGGCGGATTGGTGCTCACGAGCGGGCGGCTCAACGACGCGACGGTCTCGCACCCCGACTTCCCACCGACGATACACCTGTTCGCGGCGCTGGTCGTCCTCGTCGGCGTGGTGCGGATTCACGCCGGCGTCCTCAGAGCCGTGCAGTCGGCCCGCGGCGAGGCGCTTTTCAATCGCGTCCTCCGCCCGGCGGTCAAACTGGTCGGTGCCGTGGGTGCGATGGCGCTCGGGTACTCGCTGGTCGGCGTCGCCGCCGCGTTCGTCGTCGGTATGGCCGGACTCGCAGTACTCGGCTTTCCGATGGTCGTCTCGGCGAGCGGCATCCGACCGTCCGTCGGCGGCCTGCGCTCCGAGGCCCGGCGGTTCTACAACCACTCCGCGCCCATCGCGCTGAGCAGCCTCGGCAAGGTGTTCCAGAACCGCGTCGACGTGATGCTCGTCGGCTTCCTCCTGACCGCGAGGGCCGCGGGCGTCTACAACGTCGTGCTCGTGTTGGTGACGCTGGCGTGGATTCCGCTCCTCTCGTTCAACATGCTCCTGCCGCCGGTCGCGTCGAGGCTCTACGCCGACGACGAGATGGAGACGCTCAACGCGGTGTACACGGCGGTGACGCGGCTTATCGTCACCTGCGTCGTTCCGATTCTCGCCGTGCTCGCGGTGTACGGGCGGTCGATTCTCTCCGCGTTCGGCCCGAACTTCGCGGCGGGCTACGTCCCGCTCGTGGTCTACCTCGGCGGCGTGTTAGTCGGCAGCGCCGTCGGCGCGACGGGGTGGCTGCTCATGATGACCGACCACCAGTACGCCCGGATGGCGCTCGACTGGCTTCTGGCCGTCCTCAACACGCTCCTCACGTTCGCGTTCGTCCGGGCGTTCGGCCTCGCCGGCGCGGCGCTGGGCACGGCCGTCGCCATCGCCGTCCAGAACTCGGTTCAGGTCGTTCTCCTGCGGCGCTTCGAGGGGCTGTGGCCCTTCGACGCGACGTTTCTCAAACCCCTCGGCGCGGGCGTCGCCGCGGCCGGCGTCATGCTCCTCGTCCGCGAGACGCTGGTCGGAGCCGGGACCGGCGGACTCGTCGTCGTCGCCGGTGCGATACTGGGTGCGGTGACCTACGTCGTCGCGCTCGTCGCCCTCGGCGTCAACGACCGCGACAGACTCGTAGTGACGGCGCTGGCCGCCCGCTACCGCCGGGCGATACTCGTGGCTCTCGGTGGACGGTCCGGTACGTTCGGGGACCGATAGCGGTCGCTCCCGGGAGTTCGGAGTCGCCACGCTCGCGAGTGAGAGAGATACGATCCCCGAAGAAGCCTCTCGCCGAGAGTGTGTGTCGCCCAGAACACTATGAATCGACAAACTACTAGGAGGGACTTGACTAAGTACAGCAGTACACTGATTACATCAGCACACTAACTTCACAGTATGCCGGTAAGTATCGACGAGTTCGAGTCCGGGGATCTCCCACAAGGACCGAGCGTTCCGGAACAGGTGGTCGTCTATCTACACACCCACCGTGACCAGGCGTTCACTCGCTCGGAGATTGCGAGTGCGATTGGAGAGAGTCCGAATACCGTCGGGACCGCCCTTTCACGATTGAAGCGGCGTGAGCTGGTTCGGCACAAGGGGGAGTACTGGGCGATAACGAACGACAGAGATAGAGTCGAGTCTGCATACGACCTACACATCGTCAGTGAGCGACTCGACGGTGACGACGGTGGCATCGATGCGAACGAGTGGGACACGGCTGCACCGGATACACCGCATCCGAGTGAGCGGAACGCGGGCGAGGACGCGACGTAGATGCAACCGGAGCGTGCCGACGTGGTTCGAAGTTCAGATCCGTTCAAACTGGGTGACGACCGGCAGCGACCATGGCTCATCGTGAGCAACGACTCCACTCCCACCCGTTCGACGGCGAACAGTACATCGCTGTTGCCATCTCGACGAAAGAGTACGACGATTCGATTCCACTCACAGAGGACATCTGGGAAGTCGGTGGCGTTCCTCGGCAGTCGTTTGTCTCTCCGTGGGCGGTTCATTCACCACGAAGCGAGGACTTCGTCGCGTGGCAAGGATGCGTGACGAATGCATTCGTCGACAGCGTAGTCGAAGTAGTGGAGACGTATCTCAGAGAAGTCTGAGTTGTCGCCCAGAACACTAACGGCCGGTCTCATCCCGAGGCGGCGTGCCGCGTCGACCGGGAAACCCTCGTGCCGGGCGGTCCGTCTTTCGGGCGCGGACGTTCCGAAGTACGCCGGCGTCAGCCGGCCAGTAGCTGTTGCGCACCCGGGTTCGCCGTGCTGTCATCGCTCCCGAAGCGGGAACACTCGGCCGGGGACTTGAGGTACGCACCCGACCCTAGCGCGCCGGGGGTAAAACGAGTTCCGACCGGCGGGCGTCGTCGCCGGCGAAGAAGACGGCCCGAAGCCGGACGACCTGTCCGTCGACGCGGACGTAGTAGAGACGGTCCTCGGACCGGTCGACCGACGGGAGGGCGTCGAGGTCCGCGCGGAGGGCGTCGTAGTCGCTCAGACAGTCCGTGACGCTGGACTCGCGCGGGTGTCCCTCGGCGGCCGCCTCGACCACCTTCAGCACCCACGGGCTGTTTGCGACCCGCGGGTCGGCGGCGTCGACGACGGTCGCCTCCTCGGGTGCCGTTCCGACCAGTTCCGCCCGGAGGAAGATTTCGGCCGACGAACAGCCTCGAAGCGACGAACAGCCCGCGAGCGCGCCGGTCAGTCCGACGCCGACGGCGACGGCTCCGCGGCGGAGCAGCTGACGCCGAGAGGGTCGACCGGCCATCGACTAACAGAGATTCGGAGAAACCGATAACTCTTCGGTCGGCTACAACGCGTACTCGTCTTCGCGCAGTTGGACGTACTTGCCCTTGCGGTACTTCATCTTCGTTCGCTGGTACTGCGTGGCGAGTTTGGCGGCGCTGAACCCGGCGCTGAGCTTCGAGGCCCCGAACGCCTTGTAGCCCTCGTCCTTTTCGAGGAGTTTCCGGGCCGCCTTGAACGTCTTGTCCCACTGGGCGGGGCCGTAGTCGTGGACGATTTCGGCCATGGCGACGTTGCGGAGAATCTCGTCGCCGATGGCGTCCTTCCAGCGGTCGTTGTAGTCGCTCAGGTCGCCCTCGGCGGCGAGTTCGCCGGCGATGGCCCCCGTCCGGACGGCGACGTGGTCGCCGCCCTCGTGGAAGGCGGAGGTCGCGCCCATCGCGCCGCCCGTGACGGCGATGCCGGCTTTCGCGGGCGAGTCGATGGGTCGCGTCGAGGAGATGGCGTACGTCTCGGTTCCCTTCGTCTTCCCGCGGTCCTCGACGAGCGGGAAGTCCTCGTCGATGTCGTACTCGTCGCCGTACTCCTGTTCGAGGAGGCGGCGGACGTACTCCCGGCCCTGCGGGATGCGCTCGTCGTCCTCGCGGAGGAGCGCGTACGCATCGCGGTCCTCGACCCCGTCGATATCGAGGCCGATGGGCATCGTGAGCCCGACCCGGCAGACGTTGTTATCGTTCGGGAACACCCACGGGTACGCCGTGTGGCCGGGCATGTAGCCCCACCAGAACTTAATCGCGCCGTCGACCTCGTCGAACAGTTCCGGCGGGAACTCGCGGTGCTCCTGATAGGCGATGTGGTTCGCCTCGGTGGACGACAGCCGGTCCGTGATGGGGAACGGAAGCAGGTCGTCGAGCACCTTGTTCGTGACCGTCCGCTGGGGGCCGTCGGCGAGCACGACGAACGCCGCGCCCACGTCCTCGCCGTTGGCGAGGCGGACGACGTGGCGGGGGTCGTCGCCGGCGTCGAGGTCGGTCTCCACGTCGCGCACGGAGGCTTTCACGCGGTACTCCGCGCCGGCGTCTTCGGCGCGACTGCGGAGCCAGTCGTCGAACTTCGCGCGGTGGAAGGTGTAGCCGAACTCGTCGTACGAGGAGTCGATACCGGTGCTTCGAAGCGTCAGCGACTCGTTCGGCCCGATGAACTCCGCGCGGTCGAGGATATCGAGCACGATGTCGTCGGGGAACTCGTCGGGGTGGATGCCCATGATGTCCACCCAGTAGTCGAGGATACCGGCCGCGTCCGTCGAATCGGGCCCGAGGCCCGGTCGGTCTGCTCGGGGGACGCCCTTTTCGAGGACCACGGCGGAGGCCCCGGCCGAGGCCGCGGCGTGTGCCGCCGACGTGCCGGCCGGACCGCCGCCGATGATGGCGACATCTACGCGTTCCATACCGTTACAGCACTTTGCTCGGGTATTAAACCCCCTGAACCGACGCGGCGTCCAACGATTTCGAGACCGCGCGCCCGAGCGCCGCTCGCCGCGCTTTCCGGCGCGTGGCGCGACCGCGACACCGACGCGCCGCCGCTCGGCCACGCTCCGAGGACGACGCCCCGACGGCCTCCGCATCGCGCCCGACGATACGAGCAGAGATAATTTCGAGAAGACAAACATCTCGGTAGTTGCTATCGGTTTTGTCGGAGAATACCAACTAAATACCGCGTCTGATAACCAGAGACGGAGGTTTATAGCGGAGACCGCGGTAGCTCCGAGTCAATGACCGCAGACGAGCCGGACGAACCGCGAGAGCCCGTCGTGTTCCGCGACGAGACGGGCGACCTCGTCTTCGTCGACGGCGGCCCCGCCCCACAGGGGTATGCGCCCGTTGCGTGGAAACTCGGTGAAGACGGTTCCCGGTTCGTCGTCGACCCGACGGTCGATGCGGTCGCGGTCACCCGAACGATTTCGAAACGTCGCCCGCGGCGGCGCGAGCCCATCGAGTGAGCGGCCCCCCGCCCCGCTCTGCCCCGCCCGAATCGGACAGATTCATCACCGCCTTCGAGAATCATCGAGCATGTCCGACCCAGATATCGCGGTGCTTCGGCAGAAGATTCACGGCCTGTCTGCCGAGGCGTACGCCGAAACGCTCCGCGAGCGCCTCCCCGACCGCGAAGTCGCCCTCGCAACGACGCCCGCCGAGGAGCGCGACCTCCTCTCTCGCGTCCAAGTCGCGACCGGGTTCGACGTGAGCGAAGCCGACCTCGACGCCGCCGAGAACCTCGACCTGTTCGCCTGCGTGTTCGCCGGCACGGGCCACCTCCCCATCGAGGCGTTCGAGGCCCGCGACGTGGCCGTCACCAACGCCTCCGGCGTCCACGGCCCGAACATCGCCGAGCAGGTCCTCGGCAGCCTCCTCTACTTCGCCCGCCGCTTCCACGTCGCGGAGCGACAGAAGGAGGCGAACGTCTGGCAGTCGTACCCGACGGTCGAACTGCAAGGCTCGACGGTCGCCGTCGTCGGCCTCGGCGCGCTCGGCGAGGCAATCGTGGACCGACTCGACCCGTTCGGCGTCGAGACCGTCGGCGTGCGCTACTCGCCGGCAAAGGGCGGCCCGACCGACGAGGTCGTCGGCTTCGACGACGAACAGGGCCTCCACGACGCCTTCGCCCGCGCCGACTACGTCGTCATCGCGTGCCCGCTGACCGACGCCACCCGCGGCCTCGTCGACGCCGACGCGTTCGCGTCGATGGCTCCCGACACGGTCCTCGTCAACGTCGGCCGCGGCCCGGTCGTCGATACCGACGCACTCGTTTCCCAACTCCGGAGCAACGGCATCCGCGGGGCCGCCCTCGACGTGACCGACCCCGAACCGCTCCCCGCCGACCACCCGCTTTGGGAGTTCGAAAACGTCCTCATCACGCCCCACAACGCCGGCCACACCCCGAAATACTGGGAGCGCATGGCCGACATCATCGCTGAGAACCTCGACAAACTGGACGCCGGCGACGACGACCTGCGGAACCGCGTGGCCTAAGTCGAGCAGAACTACACCGGCGCCGCGGGCGCGGAGTCGGTGACATCGCAGATGCGGAGTCGGTGACGCCGCGACCGGATTCCGCACCGAAACTATCAACTCAGTAGCAACTATCGACTGCGCCGTGCAGTTCTCAGCGTGGCGGTGGAACCGAATTCTCGCCTTCTTCGGCGGTCTCGGACTCTTCGTGTTCGCCCCGTGGTCGGCGCTTTCGCCCGCCCTCCCGGCGTGGACGATAGACGTGCTTCGGTCCGTCCCGTTCGGCCTGTGCGTCTACGGGTTCACCGAACAGCCGCGAAACGTGATTGCGATGGTTCCGGCCGGAACCGCGCTCGGAATCGGGATACTCGCTCTGTACCGAGCGTTCGGATTCGGCCTGTTCTGACGGCTGACGGCGGCGTCCGCGTCGCGGGAGTCGCCGCGGCGACTCGCCGTTATTCGTCGCGCGTGAGCGCCGGGTTCGTCACCGCGCCGTTCGCGGCGGAGCCGAAGTCGCGGGCGTACTTTGCCAGCACGCCGGAGGTGTACGCCGGCGGCTTGGGTTCCCAGTCTTCTTTCCGCGCTTCGAGTTCCTCGTCTGTGAGGTCCACGGAGAGTTCGCGGTTCGGGATGTCGACGGTCACCTCGTCGCCGTCTTCGAGGAGGCCGATGGGGCCGCCCTCGGTCGCCTCGGGGGCGACGTGGCCGACCATCGGGCCGCGCGTCGCGCCGGAGAACCGACCGTCGGTGAGGAGCGCCACGTCGTCCTCGTGGCCCTGTCCGACCACGGCGGCGGTGACGCCGAGCATCTCGCGCATCCCGGGGCCGCCGCGCGGTCCCTCGTTGCGGATGGCGATGACGTCGCCTTCCTCGATGTGGCCCTCCTGCACGTAGCGCATCGCGTCCTCCTCGTTCTCGAAGACGCGGGCGGGACCGGTGTGGTGGAAGGCGTCGTCGCCGGTCACCTTCAGCACCGCGCCGTCGGGCGCGAGATTACCGGTGAGAATCTTGATTGCGCCCTCGTCCTGATACGGCTCGTCGACCGTGTAGAGGAAGTCCGCTTCGAGCTCGTCGTCGTCCGGGAGGTCGAGGTGCTCCAGTTCCTCGGCGATGGTGCGGCCGGTGACGGTCATCGCGTCGCCGTGGAACAGACCGGCCTCGACGAGGCGGCGGATGACGACCGGGATGCCGCCGATTTCGTGGAGGTCGTTCATGACGCGCGTGCCGCCGGGCTGGAGGTTGGCGATTTTCGGCGTGCGACGGGAGATGTCGTTGAACTCCTCGATATCGAGGTCGACGCCGGCCTCGGCGGCCAGCGCGAGCAGGTGGAGCACGGCGTTTGTCGACCCGCCGGTGGCGACCTGCAGGGTGATGGCGTTCTCGAAGGACTTCTTCGAGAGGATGTCGGAGGGGCGGCGGTCGTTCTCCACGCAGTCGAGGACGACCTCGCCGGCGCGGCGGGCGTTCTCGTAGCGCTCGTCGGACTCGGCGGGCGCGGAGGCCGACCCGAGGGGGGCCATCCCGAGCGCCTCGGAGATGGAGGCCATCGTGTTGGCGGTGAACATCCCGCCGCAGGAGCCCGCGCCGGGGCAGGCGTGGCGTTCGAGGTCGTCGAGTTCGTCGGCGCTCATGTCGCCTTCGGCGTAGGTGCCGACGCCTTCGAAGACGTTCTGGACGGTCACCTCGCGGCCCTCGTGTTGGCCGGGCATGATGGAGCCGCCGTAGAGGAAGACGGAGGGAAGGTCCGTCCGGATGGCGGCCATCATCATCCCGGGGAGGTTCTTGTCGCAGCCGGCGACGGTGACGAGCGCGTCCATGCGCTCGCCGAAGGAGACGAGTTCGACGGAGTCGGCGATGACCTCGCGGGAGACGAGCGAGGCCTTCATGCCTTCCGTCCCCATGGAGATGGCGTCGGAGATGGTGACGGTCCCGAACTCGATGGGCATCCCGCCCGCGGCGTCGATGCCCTCGATTGCCGCGTCGGCAACGTCGTCGAGGTGGACGTTACACGGGGTGATGTCGGCGGCGGGGTTCGGCACGCCGACCATCGGCGACGAGAAGTCCTCGTCGTCGAAGCCCATGGCGCGGAACATCGCACGGTGCGGGGCCTTGTCGGGACCCTCAGTGACCTCCGTGCTGCGGAGGTTCGGGTCCTTACCGCTGGAGAACACGTCGTCCGGGTCCTCCTCGCGTGGGGACTGCTGGCTCATACCTCTTCGGAGCGCGTGCGCGAACTTAAATGGCCGCGACTGGGCAGACGTTGCAGTCGGATTCGCCCGACGACCCCCGATTCTGTGGGCGTTTTCCTACTCCGCGTCGCGCCGCGCCAGTCCGGTGAGATGCGGTGCTTCCGGGACGATTATCTCCGCGGTTCCGAGCCGGGCGGCGTTCTCGCTCCCCGGCAGGCAGAACGTCGGCATCCCGTCGACGACGCCCGCGGTGGCTCGGGTGCCGACGACCCTGGTGCCGATGTCGTCGTACGAGAGCCGCCGGAACAGTTCACCGAAGCCGGGAAGCGTCTTCTCGAACAACTGCGTCGCCGCCTCGACGGTTCGGTCGTCGGGCGTGACGCCCGTTCCGCCGGTCGTGACCGTCACGTCGACGTCGCCGCGGTCGGCCATCCGCGCGACCGCGGTCTGTATCTCGTCGTAGTCGTCGTCGACGACCCGACGGACCGACACCGAGTGGCCCGCCTCGTGGAGCAGTTCCGCTATCGCGTCGCCCGCGGGGTCGTCGTCAACGTCGCGGGTCGAGGAAATCGTCAGCACCGCCGCTTCGAGGTCGTCGACGTCGTGGTGGTGATGGTCGCGGCTGTGGCTGTGGTCGTCGTGGTGGTGATGGCCGTGGTCGTCGTCGCCGTCCCCTCCGCCGTGGTGCTGGTCGCGGCCGTGGTCGTCGGCCCCGTGGTGCTGGTCGTGGTCGCTCACGGCCGCAGCTTCGTCGTCTGGCGATAAAATTCCCGCGTCGCCCGGCGGTCGTCGGTCTGCGGCTGCCGGTTCACGGACACGCCGCTTCGGAGGGCGCGGCTCACCCGCCGTCTGTGACTTCGTCGAGCGAGTCGAGCGTCAGGCGGTCCGCGTTCTCGCGGAGCGCTTCGAACTGGGCTGTGGCCCACTGGACGGCGGCTTCGGTGTCGTTGCGGGCGACCCCGCCGACGCCCGTCTCGGTGTAGACGACCAGTCCAGCCTCCGCTTCGGTCACCCAGAGGCCGAACCGGAACGGGACTTCCCCGCGGTAGAGCGTCACCGAGTCGTGTCGGAGCTGGTCGACGATAACCGCGTGCGAGTCCGGGGCGGCGGCGAGTCGGTCGAACAGCTCGTCGGCGATAACCATCTCGACGACCGTCCCGCCCTCGGTGGCGGTCTCGTAGAACGGGCGAAGTTGGCCGACGAGCGCGACCGGGGCGACGCCGTAGACTCGCTCCGCGTCCTCGACGCTCGAAAACAGCTCCTGAATCGCGCTGTCCGGGATGTCCGGCGTCGACGTGTGGACCGTCGCGCCCGTCAGAAACGCGGGGTCGAGCGGCGCGTCGGCCGGCAGCATCGACAGGAGGTCCCGAGCCGCGCGGACGCCGCGGAGCGAGTCGAGACACTCGTCGTACGCGCCGAGCGCGCACCGGCCGACGCAGGTCAGCCGATACCGACCCTCGGCGCGCTCGGCGAGGCCGGCGTCGAGCAGTTCGCGGACGACGCGGTCGACGGTCGACCGCGAGGTGTCGAGGTCGTCCGCGAGGCCGCGCTTGTCTCGCGGTCGCTCCGCGAGCGCCCGGATGAACGACGACCGCCTCACGAGGAGGTGCGAAAGCTGTGCTGAAGTCTCGTCTCCGTTCACGTACCTGATACTCCTTCGAACGGCGCCGAACGCCTGCCGATGCCGCTGTTCGGCTCGCCGAGACCCGTCGGCGAGTGCGGCTTCCAAACCCGACTGTGTTGGGAACGCTGCGTCGTATATATCTTCGCACCGATATGATTTGAACCCGCGAGATTCGTTGGCTGTCGAAAAATAGGAAAGACAATCGGCGTAAAAACACACTTTAGTTCCTGCCCATCGTCGGTCGGGTCGAGATGAAAGCGGTCCAATTCACGGAACACGGCGACCGAGGCGTCCTCGAATACGGCGACTTCCCGGACCCGGAAGTCGGTCCCGACGAGGTCCTCGTTGACGTGAAGGCGGCGTCGCTCAACCACCTCGACATCTGGACGCGGCGGGGGCTTCCGGGCGTCGAGTTGGAGATGCCGCACATCCCCGGCAGCGACATGGCCGGCGTCGTCACCGAGGTCGGCGAGCGCGTGACCCGGTTCGAGGCGGGCGACCGCGTCGCGCTCATCGCGGGGGTCGCCGGCGGCGGCGACGAGTTCTCCCGGAAGGGCGACCCGACGCTCGCGCCGGACTTCCACATCATCGGGGAGCACGTCCGCGGCGTCCACGCCGAGTTCGCGGCGATTCCCGAGGAGAACCTCGTGCCCGTCCCCGAGGGCGTGCCGTGGGAGGTCGCCGGCTCCGCGTCGCTCGTCTTCCAGACCGCGTGGCGGATGCTCGTCGACCGCGGCGAACTCCGCCCCGGCGAGAAAGTGCTCGTCCTCGGCGCGTCCGGCGGCGTCGGCCACGCGGCCGTCCAAATCGCTGACTACGCGGGCGCTGAGGTGTACGCGACCGCCTCCACCGACGAGAAACTGGAGTACGCCGAGGAGTGCGGCGCGGACCACGTCATCAACTACGAGGAAGACGACTTCTCGAAGGAGATTCAGAAGCTCACGGACGGTCGCGGCGTCGACATGGTCGTCGACCACATCGGCGAGGCGACCTACAAGCAGTCGCTCAAGAGCCTCGTCAAGGGCGGCCGGGTCGTCACCTGCGGAGCGACCACCGGCCCCGACCCGGGCGCGGGCCTCAACTACATCTTCTGGAACCAGCTTTCGGTCATCGGCTCGACGATGGCGACGCCCGGCGAGGCCGACGAGGTGCTCGACCTCGTCTGGGACGGCACCTTCGAACCCCGCATCCGCGAGACGCTCCCCATGAGCGAAATCGACCGCGCGCACGAGCTCATCGAGGAGCGACAGGGCTTTGGCAAGGTGGTCGTAATCCCCGATAGTGAGCTCTGACACCACGGCTCGGGACGACGCGACCGCCGAGTCCGACACCTACGTCCACCGACCCGACGGCGTCGCGGTCGGCGGCTCCGGCTCCGACTCGGAACCGGAGGCGACCGGCTTCGGCAGTCGCGGCTGGGTGCTCGTCGGCGTCGTCGCGCTCTGTTTCCTCGTCATCCCCGGCGCGGTGTATCTCGTGCCGTCGCTCCCGGCGATGGCCGGCCTGCCGTACCTCGCGGCCATGCTGGCCCTGCCGATGCTCCCGGCGCTCGCGCTCGGCCTCGTCGCCGTCTGGTCGATGACCGCGGCGACCCGCGGCGACGAGTAAAGCCCCCGTAACCGGCCCGTTTTCGCGACCGATTCTCCCCCACTAGCGCCGCGTTCTCGTCTGCCGATGCCGACTGCCGTCCCCGAGTCCCGGCGGTGGAATTGCGTGTCGATATAAATGGTTCCGACAAGGCTTATCACTGTTCATGGTTGACATTCACACGCACAGATGTTCGAACGCTTCTCCAGCAGTTACTTCCTCGGCCGGTTGTACGTCGAACCGTACGACGGGGCCGAGGCGGCGATTCACCGAACGGAACACGAGCGACTCAACGAGTGCGTCTACACGGACGGCCGCGGCGTCGAGCGAGTCGACTACCCGCTCGTGATGAAACTCGACACGGCCCACTTCCCGGTCGTCGGCGACGACGGCGTTCCCTCGGGGACGCTCGCGCTCCCCCGAGACGCCGTGGACTCCGACGCGCTCCCGGACGACCGACCGGTGCTTCTCGCCGACGCCCCGCGAGCCGCCGAGTTGCTCCGGTACGCCGGCTACGATCCCGACGACCTCGCACCCGGCGACCCCGGCGGCTCCGGCCCCGACCGACCCGACGACAGGCTGGCCTGAGTCGCTCTGCCGCCGTCGTCGCGCTGGCGGAACGCCCGCCGCGCGCCTCGTCCCCGCGTCCGAACGCTCAAGTGGTCGGCCCGCACGCGTCCGTGTATGCTGGACGAGTTGTTGGGTCGAGCCGAACTCAAAGCGCGCATCGCCGAGTTGGAAGACGAACGCGACGCGTTAGCCGGGCGTCTGGAGGGCGAGTCCGAGCGGCGAGCGGAGGCGGCCCGCGCGCGACAGGAAGCCGAGGCGGAGGTCAACCGCCTCGAAGACCGCATCACCGAACTCGAAGACCGCGTGGAGCGCCTCTCGGGCGACGACGACTCGCTGGACTTCCGCGGGACCGAGGGCCTCCGCGGCGACCGCCTCCGCGAGGTGCTGTCGCGCCTCGACTCGCTTTCGACCGACGCGGAGGGCGCGCTCACCGCAGCCGTCTCCGACGACCGCTCGCTCCCCGCGGCCGCCGACTCCGCCTTCGGCGGCCGCGCCCCGCTCGTCCGCCGGGCCGCGCCCTGCGTCGCGCTCACCGACGACGCCGGAGTGGTGAGCGTCGCGCTCTCGCCGCCCCGCCAGCCCGACGACTTCGACCGCTGGAGCGACGGCTTCGACCTCGACCCGGCGTGGTTCCACCCGACCGAGACCACCGCCGTCGCGCTCGTCCGCGGCGACCTGTTCGCCCTCGGCCGCTACGAGGGCGGCGACCTCGAATTCGTCGAGGGCTTCGAGAGCGACGTGAAGTCGGCCCACTCGAAGGGCGGGTTCTCGCAGGCGCGCTTCGAGCGCATCCGCGAGGGCCAAATCGACGACCACCTCGACCGCTGTCACGAGACGCTCGACGAGTTCCTCGGCGGCGGTTCCGGCGCGGTCGCGGAAGCCGCCGGCGACGACGCAGACCTCGTCGTGCTCGGCGAGCGAACCGTCCTCGGTGAGTTCCGCGACCGCGCCGCGCTGACCGCGACCGTCGACGCCAGCGGCGACCCCGAGACGGCGCTCACGGAGGCGTCCAGAGAGTTCTGGACCACGCGGCTCTACCGGCTCTGAGCCGGCGGCGACGCCGCGGATGTTCGCCCGCGACTCTCCGATTACGCCGAAGACACGCGGACGACTCGGCGGCGCGACCCGGCAGTCGCCGCCGAATCGCCTCCCCTTTTAGGGTGGCACGTAGTGACACCCTGTATGAGCGACCCACAGCGAGTCGTCGTCCTCGCACACGAGAAGTTCCCCGGCCGCGCGAAGACCGCCACGGGCGTCCTGAAGTACGCCGACTACGACGTGGTGGCCGTTCTCGACCGCGACAACCCCGGCACCTCCGCGGCCGACCACCGCCGCGACCTCCCCGACGTGCCAGTCGTCGCCTCGATGGCCGACGCGCCCGACGCCGACGCCCTCCTCGTCGGCATCTCGCCCATCGGCGGCGCGTTCGACGAGACGTGGCGCGACGACGTTCGCACCGCCCTCGAACGCGGCTGTGACCTCATCTCCGGCCTCCACTACTTCCTCACCGAAGACGAGGAGTTCGCCCGCCTCGCCGCCGAACACGGCTGCGACATCAACGACGTTCGCAAGCCCCGCGACGACCTCGGGGTCGCGCAGGGCAAAGCCGCCGACGTCGACGCCGAAGTCGTCCTCACCGTCGGCACCGACTGCTCGGTCGGCAAGATGACCGCGACGCTCGAACTCGTCGAGGCCGCCCGCGAGCGCGGCATCGACGCGGGGTTCATCCCGACCGGCCAGACCGGCATCATGATTGCGGGCTGGGGGAACCCCGTCGACCGCGTCGTGAGCGACTTCACCGCCGGCGCGGTCGAGGAGATGATTCTGGAGAAGGGCGACGAACACGACGTGCTGTTCGTCGAGGGCCAAGGGAGCATCGTCCATCCGGCGTACTCCGCGGTCACCTGCGGCATCCTTCACGGCGCGATGGCCGACAAACTCGTCCTCTGTCACGAGGCCACCCGGGAGGCGATTCACGGCTACGAGGAGTTCGCCCTGCCCGACCTCTCGGAGTACGTCTCGCTGTACGAGAACCTCGCGGACCCCGTCCACGAGGCCGACGTGGTCGCCGGGATGCTCAACACCTCCCACGTCGACGACGACGTGGAGGCGGCCGAGGCCGTCGACGCCTTCGCGGACGAACTCGGCGTCCCCGCGGTCGACCCCGTGCGGTTCGGCTCGGCCGACCTCGTCGACGAGGTGTTCTAGATGCTCGCGACCGAGTTCGAGCGCGTCTCGATGTCGCTCGCGGAGCCGTTCGGCATCGCCCGCGGCGTCCAGACCGACGCCGAGAACGTCGTCGTCCGCATCGAGGACGAAGGCGGCATGACGGGCGTCGGCGCGGCCGCCCCGTCGTCCCATTACGGCGAAACCGCCGACACCGTCGAGGCCGTCCTCCCCGACCTGCTGTCTGTGGTCGAGGCGGTCGGGGACGCCCACGCCATCGACCGCATCGAGCGCGAGATGGCCGAGACGGTCCGCCGCAATCCCGCCGCGCGGACCGCCGTGAGCATCGCGCTGCACGACCTCGCGGCCAAGCGCCTCGGCGTCCCGCTGTACCGCCTCTGGGGGCTCGACCCCTCGCGGACGCCCACCTCGTCGTACACCGTCGGTCTCGACGACCTCGACACGATGCGCGAGAAGACCGCCGAGGCCTACGAGGCCGGCTACGACGTGCTCAAGGTCAAACTCGGCACCGACCGCGACCGCGCCATCATCGAGGCCGTCCGCGACGAGGCCCCCGGCGCGACCGTCCGGGTCGACGCCAACGAGGCGTGGACGCCCCGCGAGGCCGTCGAGATGACCACGTTCCTCGCGGACCACGGCGTCGAGTTCGTCGAACAGCCGGTCCCCGCCGAGGACCACGAGGGCCTGAAGTTCGTCTACGACCGCGGGGCGCTCCCCATCGCAGCCGACGAGTCCTGCATCACCGCCGCCGACATCCCGCGCATCGCTGACCGCGTCGATATCGCGAACCTCAAGCTGATGAAGTGCGGCGGCCTCACGGAGGCGAAACGCGCCATCCACGCCGCCCGCGCCCACGGGCTGGAGGTCATGCTCGGCTGCATGATAGAGTCGAACGCCGCCATCGCGGCGGGCTGTCACCTCGCGCCGCTGCTCGACTACGCCGACCTCGACGGCTCGCTCCTCCTCGCGGACGACCCCTACGAGGGCGTCCCGATGCCGAACGGCGAAATCGACCTCGACGCGCTCGACCGACCGGGGACCGGCGCGCAGCGTCGGTGAGCCGGGCGCGGTAACGCGGCGACGCCGACCCGAACCCCTGTCAGGACTCCCAGTCGAGGTCGTCTTCGCGGGTCTCCGACCGGAGCACGAACGGCCCGATGGAGAGCGTCCGTTTTGCGACCGTCGAGATGCGGAGGACCGCGGCCGCGAGCACCGCGAAGGGCGCGAGCGAGACGGCCACCACGAACGCCACGGTGAGAAGCAGGTTCGACACGCCGAGCGTCGCGCCCGTAATCGTCGTCGGGTCGTCGAGAAAGAGAATCGCGCCGATGCTCGCAACCAGCGCGGGAACGGCCGCGTAGAACATCGTCCGCGAGAGGTCGACCAGTTCCCACCGGAAGTACAGCGTCTTGACGTGCTCGCGCGCGGGACCGAACAGTTCGAGCGCGTCGCGAAGCTCCGACAGCGCCGTCTTCGTCTCCGCCGAGAGGTCGGCGTCGTGGACGCGGCGGAGCCGCGCCGCCTGATAGATTTTCCACGAGTAGTTGAGGTCCAGCGCCGCCGACAGCACTGCGAACGTCCCGAACTGCCGGCCCTCCAGCCGCCCGGCGACCGCCTCGGCGTTCGACTCGACCTCCCTTGCGAACTCACGGACGCGGGTCGGCGGGTCGGCGTCGCTCGCGGCCGCGCCGTCGCTCTCGCCGGCGTCCCCGTTCCCATCCGCATCGAGCGTGTCTTCGACCGCCCGCGCCCGCGACGCGATGCCCTCGGCCAGCGCGCGCAGGAACGCCGACGGCTCCGGCGGCGCGACCGGCGCGTCCAGCAGGTCGGCCACGTCCTCGCGGAAGTTCATCGACCCCTCCATCCGGTCGCGCTGGTCGCCCAGCGGCCCGAGTTCCCGCGAGAGCACGAGCTGGTTGATGGTGACGACGAGCGTGACGCCCGTGATAATCGCGGTCAGAAGCCCCTGCGCGAGCGTCTCGATTGGGTCCGACGACTCGACGGCGACCCGGAGCGGGGTCGGGTCCAGTTGGCCGAGGACGACGACGCTACAGAAGACGACGACGAGCGGGGCCGCGGCGACGACGCGGCGGTCCGCGTCGAGGAGGGCGCGGAGCTTCGCGCGGCTCGTCGTCCCGCGCTCCCGCATCGTGTCGTCGGGCTCGCCGGCCGACGGCCCGCCGGTGTTCGACATGACCGAAGCTATCGCGGGGCGGGGTCAAGTGCGTACTGGCGGGCGAGTCGCGGGAGCGGGTGGGCCGTGGGGGACTGCACGGCGTCGGTTCGGGCGGGCGCGCTCAGGAGGACGAGGAGTCGTCTTCGTTCTTCAGCTCTTCGAGTTCGGCTTCGACCTCCTCGTCGGTCACGTCGGTCTCGACGTCCACGTCGGCGTCGGCCGAACTCTCGCTCGACGACCCCGACGACTTGCCCATCTCGGCTTTGAGCGTCTCCAGTTCGGTGTCGACCTCGGCGCTGGTACGGCCGGCTTCGAGTTCGCGCTCGATGGAATCCTTGTCCGACAGCGCGTCGTCGAACGCGCCGGAGTCCATGAGTTCGTCCATCGCGGCCGAGCGGGCCTCCATCTCGTCGGTCTGCTCCTCGGCGCGTTCGAGCGCGCGCCCCACGTCGGCCATCTCGTCGCCGACGCCGGTCATCGCCTCGGAGACGCGGCTCGACGCCTCGGCGGCCTCGTAGCGGGCCTTCATCGTCTCCTTTTTGGTGCGGAACTCCTCGATGCGGCTCTGGAGTTCGTCCTTCTTGTTGACCAGTTGGTCCTGTGTCTCCTGCAAGCTGGCGATTTGCGTCTCCAGCTCCTCGATTTGGCTCATCTTGGCCTGCTTCTTTTCGAGCGCCTTGCGGGCGAGGTCCTCGCGGTCCTGCTGGACGGCCTCGCGGGCCTGGTCGTTGTGCTTTTCGACGTTCTCTTCGAGGCGACGCTTCTGTATCTCCAGTCGCTTCTTCTGGGTGGTCAGGTCGGCGATACCCTGTTTGACCTGTTGTAGCTCGTCGCGCATCTTCTCGTAGGAGTAGTCGAGCGTCTCCGTCGGGTCCTCCGCACGGTTGAGGAGGGAGTTTATCTTCGACCGGATGACGTACGACGTGCGAGAGAGAATTCCCATACCCCATTACTACGCGACGTTCGGCTTAAAACCTCACCAGCGCAACCTGTCCCCATGACCGAGACGATTCTCGTGCCCGGCGGCCGCGACGTGCGGGCGACCCTCGACCGCGCCCGCGGAGACGGTATCGACGACGCGGACGAGACTGACGATACCGTCGACGCGGCGGCCAGACGCGACGCGGTCGTCGTCGCCTGTCCACCCCACCCGCAACAGCAGGGTCACCGCGGCGACGCCCGCCTCGTCGCCGTCAGCGATGCGCTCACCGCCCGCGGCGTGGACTGCCTCCGGTTCGACTACGGCGCGTGGGACGAGGGCTACGGCGAGCGCGCCGACACCCTTCGGGCGGTCGAGTGGGCCGCGGAGCGCTACGACCGCGTGGGCCTGTTCGGCTTCTCGTTCGGCGGCGCGATGGCGCTCCTCGCGGCCGCCGAGGGGGCTGACGTGGGAGCCGTCTCCGCGCTCGGCCCCGCCGGGCGACTCGCCGACGACCTCGACGCGGTCGCCGCCTTCGACCGCATCCCCGTCCCCGTGCAGGTCGTCTACGGCACCCGCGACGACATCGCTGACTGGAAGCCCGTCGTCGAGCGCGCCCGCGAGTACCACCAGCCGGTCGTCGAGTTCGCGGCCGACCACTTCTTCGTCGGACAGGCAGACAAGGTCGCGGCCGCCGTCGCTGACTTCCTCGTATCGAACCTCGGCGTCGAGTGAGAACGGAAGTGAGCGACTGGGTCGCCCCCGCCGTCAGCGACCTGCGACGAACCGCCCGACGAAAATTCGACCGAACGACATTTTTGGTTCGACTCCGAAGCCGGGATTATGGTCCCCCGAAAGCGACTCGCCGCCGTCGTCGCCCTTCTCCTCGTCGGCGTCGCGCTGAGTCAGTCGTTCGCCGTCGCAACCACCACCTCGTCGCTCGAATCGACGTACGAAGCCGAGGAAGTGACCGCCGACTCGCCGCCCGGCCGCGTCGCCTCCTACGACCCCGACGTGGTCAACCTCGACGAGGCGGTGAACCGGACGCCGCAACTCCGAGAGCCGGTCGCCACCGCCGCCCGCACCGGCCGGTACGACGGCGACATCGAACCCGAGGCGTACATGACCCTCTCGGACGTGAACGAGGACGCCGCGTTCGCGGTCTACGACGGCCGGTACTATCGGTTCTCGCTGAACGTCTCGGGCGACCCGGTTCGCGCGACCATCGAACTCGACCCGACCGACTGGGAGACCGTCGCCGCCGGGGCGTCGTCGCCCGCCGCGAACGCCAGCGCCGACGTGCGCGAGGCCATCGACGGCGGCACCGTCACCAACAGCACCTTCGTCGTGCCGGGGCTCTACGAGCGCGGCGACGCGCACTACCTCGTCCACCCGGCGAACGAGGGCGAGATTCTCGGGAACTTCCTCGCCCTCATCGGCGGGTTCCTGTTCAACCCCATCGGCTGGGCGTACACCGTCGCCGGCCTCGGTCTCCTCGGCGCGCTCCGGATTCACGGCCGCGCCCGCCCGCTGGACCGCAGAACCGCCCTACTGGTCGTCCCCGGCACGCTCGTCGCCATGTGGCTGGCGACGACGCTCACCAACTCGGGGTCGCTCGGCATGCGCTACGTCCTCATCCCCGGTATCGGTGCCGTGGCCGCCTTCGGCCTGTTCGCCGGCTTCTGCATCCGCCGCGGGTCGTGGAAGTCGCTCGTCGGCTGGAGCGTCGCGCTCGTCGCGGTCGTCATCGCGGCCGACGCCGTCGCCATCGGCCTCGTCGGGACGATTTTCGGCGCTCTGGGACTCGTCGTCGGCTGGTTCGGGAGCCTGTTGCTCGTCCCCTACGGCTACGCGCTCGCGAGCGATTCCGAGGACGAGCGTGAGGATGGGCCGGGGGCGGTGACGGCCGCGGAGTTGGGAGAGGGGTGATTCGGCTCTCGGGGCTTGATTCGTGAGCGTGGAGAAATGGGGCGTCGTCAGGCTCTCAGTTGTACTCCCGCCACCGATACCCGCACTCCTGACATTTAAAGAACCGCGTCGGCGGTTCGTCGGCAGAGCCGGTCTGTTTGATGGTGTACCACGCCTTCGTGTGGCCGCAGTCGTCGCAGTGCACGTCCTTCGCGGTCGGCTTGCCCTCGAACTCCGCGCCCTCTTCGGTCTCGATGAGTTCGTCGCCCGACTGCGCCTCGGTAGAGACGAACTCCGCCGCGAGTTCTTCGTCGCGCTCGGCGGTGCCCCCGCAGTCGTCGTTCGTGCAGGTCATCGCGCCGTTCTGGTTCACCATCATCGAACCGCACTCGTCGCAGAACTGCATACCCGCCGGTAGCGGACCGAGGGCAAAGAAGCTGTCACTCCGAGCCGTCGCGGGAAGAGTCGGGTCCGGCCCGCCGCGCGACCGCCGTCAGTCGTCGTTCTCGACCATCGGGCAGTTCCGCACCCGGAAGTGGTCGCCGTCTTCGAGTTCGACGATGGTCGTCCCCCCGTGGTGGCACGCGAGTTTCGGCGGCGCGGCGAAGTGCTCGCAGCGCTGGCAGAACTCGGTCTTGGGGACGACGTGGTCCGCGGCGCCCTCGCCGTCGTCGACCGGGGTGGCCTCGGCGCCGACGCCGACACCCTCCGATTCCGCCGCGTCCCCACCTTCGACGAGCGCCGTCCACACGTCGTCGCGGTCGAGTTCCCCGACTTCGACCGACTCGAACAGTTCGTCCACGTCGTCGCCTTGGTCGGAGACGTGCGAGCGCCCGCGGCGCTCGGCCACGCGGCCCGCGAGGTCCGAAAGCGGGGCCGAATCGTCGTCGCGGCCGTCACGGTCCGCTTCCGGGGTGTTCTCGGCGTCGGAGACGCCGTCTGTCGGGTCGGAGCGCTCGGGTCGTCCGTCGTCGCGGTCACCGAGGGTGAACGGCTCGTGTCTCGCCGCGTCGTCCGTGTCGTTGTCGTCGGTCATCGTCCTCGTGGGGTGTCAGTCGTCACCGTGTTCGCTCCCCGCCGCAGCGCCCTGCTGGGGCGACTCCTCCTCTCGGGGAGCCGCGGGTCGGTCGCGGTCGGTCACGTCGCCGGTCGCGGGGTCGTCGTCGACCACGCCGGTGAGCGCCTCGTCGAGCAGGTCTTCGACCGCGTCGGTCGCGCGGGCCGAATCGGCCGACTCCAGCGCGGGGGGGCGACCGGTGTGGAGCGTCGCCGAGCCGAAGAAGCCGGGCGACGACGACAGGTCGCGGAAGGGGGTCCGACACGACGGACAGCGGGGCTCGGCGAGCAGGTCTAAGTGAACGGTCTCGCCGCAGTCTTCGCACCGGGCTTTCTTCTCTCCGGTCGCGTTCGCAGTCCGGAGGAGCTCCGAGAGCGCCGTCCGTTCGCGCTCGGCGGCTTCGAGGTCCGCCGCCCTCGCGCGGAGGTCCAACAGCGTCCGCGCGACCGTCCGAAGGTTCTCGTCGACCGTCGCGGTCGTCTCGTCGAGATAGGTGAGAATCTCCTCGAAGTTCTCGAAGCCGGCGTCGACCCGCTCGTCGAGGTCAGCCATGCGGTTTCGGGTCGCGTGCACGTCGTCGGCCAGTCGGTCGAGTTCGGCGTCCAACTCCGGGTGCGCGTGGTCGCGCGGCGCTTTCTCGTCGGTCTCGCGTTTGACCTGCACGACGCGCGTCCGCACGTCGGATATTTTTTCGTCCAGTTCGCCTTCGAGCGCCTCGACGCGCCCTTCGACCCCGTCGAGGCGTTCGGGGACCGTCGCGTCGCCGTCGAGCGATTCGCCCGCATCGCTCACGGCGAGCCGGTAGGTCCCGAGGGCCCGCGCGAGCACCGTCTCCGGGTCGACGCCCTCCTCGTCGGCGCGCGCTTCGACCCACGTGCGGAGGTCGTCTGGGAGCGACGCCCGGTCTTCCCCTTGCATCTTCGTCCCCTCTTTGTCCCTGTGGACTTAAGAACTATCCCCGAATTCTCGACAGTTCATCGCGTCCCCGTCGCGGCGGGTCGCTCAGCGAATCTTCCGCACGTCGCTCACGTCGAGGCCGCTTTCGTTGATTTCGGTCTCGAACTGCACGATGTTCTCGCTCTCCAGTCGGGCGAGCACGCCGCGGAACTCTTGGACGACCATCGTCCGCGCGCGCTTCGACCCGCCGGACTCCCACTCGAACAGCAGCGTCCCGCCGGTCGCGCCCTTGAGGACGCCGAGTTCGGTCTTCGAGAGCGCCTCGGTGCTCGCGAGCACGAGGATGAGCCCGCCCCACTGGTAGGAGGCCTTCTCCAGTCCCTTGATGACCATGGCGATGTCCGACCACGTCATCTCGTCGGACTGACTGGCCACGAGGTCGGTCAGGGAGTCGATGACGACGAGGTTCCCGGCGGCGTGTTCGCTCAGGGTGCTCCCCAGCGCGCCCAACACGGATTCGCGGTTGTGTCGGTGGCCGAGGTCCTCTAACTTCGTCGGCTGGCCGAGGTACCACTCGCGCGGAATCGGGCTGAGCTGGAAGTACTCCGGCGAGAGGTCGTGAAACTCGATGTGTTCGACCGCGGACTCGACGACTTCGTCGTCCATCGTGTACCCCATCTCGCGGCATAGGTACTCCTCGCCGGCGGTAAACGAGACGTAGTGAATCTCCGGCGGCGGCGTCGCGGTGTCCGCGAGCGAGCCGTAGTGGAGGTCGAACAGCTCCTCGTCGGTGTGCGAGAGGGCGTTCATCGTCGCGCTCGTGTAGAGGAACTCGCGAGCGCCCGCGCCGGACTCCCCCGCGAGGAGCACGACGTTCCCCGGGGGTGCGCCGCCGCCGATGATGCTGTCGAGGCGGGGGACGCCGAAGGGGATTTGAGACATATCGAA
>NZ_AOLF01000024.1:0-77907 GCF_000336975.1 Haloferax sp. ATCC BAA-644 | reverse complement strand
GCCCTCGATGTCGGCGTCGGCCAGCGCGGCGCGGCCCGCCTCGACCGCCTCGTCGACGTGGTCGGCGTCGGTCACGCCGTAGACGGTCGGCCCCCACGACGACTGGCCCGCGCCGTAGACGACGGGCGACTCCGACAGCGACGAGACGAGCGCGCCGACCGGCGGCCGGTAGACCCCGCCCTGCTCGTCGGCGTACCACGTCCCGTTGAGCCGGCCGACGGATTCGACGGCCCCGCCGAAGCGCTCGGCGGACCCCTCGGCGAGCGCCGGGAGGAGTCGGCGCGTGACGATGCCGGCGATTCGGTCGCCGGTCTGGGCGTCCGCGCGCTCGACGACGGAGCGCATGCTCGACTCCTCGGCCGCGCCGTTGCGGCCGGGGTCGGCGTCGGGGACGACGAGCAGGAACCGCCAGCGGTCGGGCACCTCGTGTCGGGCGGCGACCGCCGGCACCGACCACGAGCCGTCTTCCGGTCTGTCGGTGGTGAAGCGCGCGGTCGGGTGGCCCGCGTCGAGGACGGCCCCGCCGGCTTCGAACGTGGCGACGCCGACTCCGGAGCGCCCGCCGCGGCCCATCTCGGGGGCGAGTCGGCGCACGTCGGCCTCGCGGTCGGTGGCGGCCGCGACCGACCGCAACACCGCGAGCGCGAGCTGCGTCCCGCTGCCGAGGCCGGCGTGTCGCGGCAGGGTGCGTTCGACCGACACGTCGACGCCCTCGACGCCGAGGAGGTCGACCGCCTGTTCGGCGTACTCGCGGGCGGCGGGATGCCGACACCGAACGTCGGTTGCGGGCTCGGCGGCGACGACCACCCGCGGCTCGTCGAGCGCGACGCCGACGCCGCCGTAGAGGCGGTCGCGGGCGAGGCTCAGATTGAGGAACCCGAAGTGGATGCGCGCGCCGGTCGAGACCCGAACCATGTCACCGGCTATCGGCGGGGACGCCAAAAGGGGGTTTCGACCATGGCAACGCGGGCCGGAGTCACCCGCCGCAATCGGGCGGTTTCGACTCTCGCGCCGGGCGGCGACCGGTATCGACTCAGCCCACGCGACAGACGTCGCCGCCGGACGGTGGCTTGGGCTTGCGAGCGGGCGAGACGGCGTCCACCACGGGCAGAACGCTGAAGCCGGGCGACCCGCCGGTGGCGAACCCGATGGCGAACACCGAGATGGTCCGGCCGCCGGGGAGCGTCGTCCCGGGGAGGTCGAGCACGACCGCCCCGTTCGACGACAGGACGACCTGGAGGTCGTACGTCCCGGCGGGCACCGTCTCGTACTGCGAAACGCCGCCGAACGCCAGTCCCGAAAACAGCGTCGGGCCGTCTTTGACGACGATGTCGACCTCGGGCGCGTCGGGTGAGAAGTGCGCGACGCGGACGCTGGCCTTGCCGTACGGTGCCGGGCGGTTCGTGTCCGTGAGCACGACGGGCGTGATAGCGTCGAGCACGTCCGTCGCCGCGACGGTGTAATCGCGGTTGCGCCGGAGCGTGACCTCGGCGTCGATGACCACCGTCGAGGCGTCGCCCGCGGGCGTCACCTCGACCTGGTACGTCCCCGCGGGGACGGTGAAGTAGTCGGAGAGCACGCCGAACGGGACGCCCTGCAAGCCGGGGAAGGGGTCGCCGTTTACGTACACGTCTACGGGGGGCGCGTCGGGCGAGAAGTGGCCGACTCGGAACCGCGCGTCACCCGCGGCGACGCCGCCGGGGCGTGCCGCCGCGGTCGTCGCGCCGCCTGCGAGCAGGAGGCCGGTTGCGCCGAGGCTCTTCAGCATCGTTCGTCGGGAGAGGGACGACATCTGCAACCATCATGAAGGACCGCGATGATATCAATATTTGCACAACTAGAATATTGAAAGAAAGTCTGCGCGCCGAGACGGTCAGGGATTCCTGACCGTCTCAGACGAGTTCTTCGGCGACCACGTCGACCGCGAGCAGGTTCGGGTCGATAGCGAGGTCGGCCTGCCCCTTGGCGAACTCCGGAAGGGTGTCGTAGGCGTAGGTCACGACGCGCACGTCGGGGTTCTGCTCTTTGGCCACCGCGATGGCCGTCGCGTCGTCCATGTCGGTGAGCACGAGCAGGTCGGCGTCCTCGATGCCGGCCTCGTCGAGGGAGTCGGCGGAGGCGATGCCGGCGACGCGGACGACCGTCGCGCCCTCGTCTTCGAGCGCTTCACCGAGTCCGTCGGGGTCCGCCCCCGCGACGACTGCCGTCGTCATTCGTACTCGATGGTCGCCGGCGGTTTGTGGGTCACGTCGTAGACGACGCGGGCGACGTTCTCGTTCGTCCCGGTGATGCGCGACTGGATGCGCTGGAGGGTGTCCCACGGGAGCTCCTGCGCGCGGGCGGTCATGCCGTCGCGCGACTCCACGGAGCGCACGGAGACAATCCAGCCGTGGACGCGGTTGTCACCCTTGACGCCCGTGCCCTTGCCGATGACGGCGGCGAACGCCTGCCACGGGTCGTGCTTTTCGGTCTCGTCTTCGACGACGTGACACGCGTCGCGGGCGACCTGCACCTTCTCGGGCGTGACTTCGCCGAGGACGCGGACCGCCAGCCCCGGCCCCGGGAACGGCATCCGCTCGGCGATGATGGATTCGAGGCCGAGCGCGCGGGCGACCTCGCGGACCTCGTCCTTGTAGAGGTCGCGGACGGGTTCGACGATGCCCTCGAAGTCCACCACGTCCGGCAGTCCGCCGACGTTGTGGTGGGACTTGATGTTGCCCTCGGACTCGATGCGGTCGGGGTAGATGGTCCCCTGCACGAGGTACTGGGCGTCGGTCTCCTTCGCCTCGCGCTCGAACTCGCGGATGAACTGCTCGCCGATGACCTTGCGCTTTTCCTCGGGGTCGACGACGCCCTCGAGGGCGTCGAAAAAGCGGTCGCGGGCGTCGACGACGCGGAGGCTCTCCATGAAGGAGAAGGTGTCCGAAATCTGTTCGGTCTCGCCTTTGCGCATCAGGCCGGTGTCGACGTAGACCGGGGTGAGCTGCTCGCCGACGGCCTCGTAGGCGAGCGTCGCGGCGACGGAGGAGTCCACGCCGCCCGAGAGGGCGATGATGGCGTGCTCGTCGCCGATTTGGTCGCGAATCGATTCGGTCGCGTCTTCGATGAATTCGTCTACGTGTACCATTATGCTGTCACCTCTTCGTTGCCGAGTTCGCGCGCGTCGAGTTCGCCGAGGACCGCGCGGAGGAAGCCGAGGAACGGCGGGCTCGCGCGGTCGGGTCGAGAGCGGAACTCGGGGTGGAACTGCGTTCCGAAGAAGAACGGGTGGTCGGTCAGTTCGAGAATCTCCATGCGGTTTTCGGCCCGGCCGGAGAAGCGGAGCCCCTCGGATTCGAGTTCGTCGATGAGTTCGGGGTTCACCTCGTAGCGGTGGCGGTGGCGCTCCGTACAGGAGGTGTCGCCGTACACCGCCTCCGCGAGCGTGCCGGCGTCGATGTCGGTGTCGTGCGCGCCGAGGCGCATCGTGCCGCCCATCTCGTCGACCTCGTACTGCTCCGGCAGGAGGTCGATGACGGGGTACGGCGTCTCGGGGTCGAGTTCGGCCGAGTGGGCCTCCTCGTGGCCGAGGACGTTCCGGGCCTGCTCGACGACGGCCATCTGGAAGCCCAGACAGAGGCCGAGGAAGGGCACGTCGTTCTCGCGGGCGTAGCGGATGGCCTCGATTTTGCCGCCGGTTCCGCGGGAGCCGAAGCCGCCGGGGACGACGACGCCGTCGGCGTCCTTCAGGCGCTCTTCGTGCTTGTCGAGCATCTCGTCGGAGTCGACCCAGAGGATGTTCACGTCGACGCCGCACTCGATGCCCGCGTGCTTGAGCGCCTCGTGGATGGACATGTAGGCGTCTTCGAGGGCGTACTTGCCGACGAGCGCGATATCGACCGAGCCGGTCCGGTCGGCCGTGACGAGTTCGCGCCAGCGGTTGTCGCGCTCCGCTTTGGGAAGCGCCTCGTCGGCGATGCCGAGGCGCTCCATGACGTACTCGTCGAGGCCCTCCTCTTCGACCATCAGCGGGACGTGGTAGATGTCCGGCACGTCGGGGTTGGAGAACACCGCGGCGTCCGGCACGTCGCAGAACTGCGCGATTTTGCTCTTCGTCGCCGGTTCGAGTTTGTCGTCGGCGCGGCCGACGAGGATGTCCGGCTGGAGGCCGATGCTCCGAAGTTCCTTGACGGAGTGCTGGGTGGGCTTCGTCTTCTGCTCGCCGTTCTTCGAGTAGGGGACGAGCGTGACGTGCGTAAACAGCACGTCGCCGTCTTCCTCTTCGGAGGCGAACTGGCGGAGCGATTCGAGGAACGGCATCGACTCGATGTCGCCGACGGTGCCGCCGACCTCGACGAGACACACGTCGGTGCCCTCGGCCGCCTCGCGAATGCGGCGCTTGATGTCCTCCGTGACGTGCGGGATAATCTGGACCGTCTTCCCGAGGTAGTCGCCGTCGCGCTCCTTCTGGATGACGTGTTGGTAGGTCTTGCCCGTCGTGATGTTGTGGTCGGCGGTCATGTCGACGCCGAGGAACCGCTCGTAGTTCCCGAGGTCGAGGTCGACTTCCGCGCCGTCTTTCAGGACGTACACCTCCCCGTGCTCGTAGGGGTTCATGGTCCCGGCGTCGACGTTCAGGTACGGGTCTATCTTGACCGCGGTGACGTCGAACCCGGCGTTCTTCAGGAGTCGGCCGGTGCTCGCGGCCGTGATACCCTTCCCGAGACCGGACATGACACCCCCGGTTACGAAAATGAACTTGCGCCCCATCTCTGGGTCGTATTCGTCCGTCGGCATACTGACCGTGTGCGAGCGTACTTCAAAACCATTTCGGAGGGAACATCGTGTGCCAGAGCACCGCACGCACCCGAATCCGAGAGAATCGCTCGACGGCGACGCGACGGTCGCGCCGGTTCGGCGGCGTATCCCGGTTCAGTCCAGCCGTTTAATGACTCGCGCCGGGTTGCCGCCGACGACCACCGAGTCGGGCACGTCCTTCGTGACGACCGCACCGGAGGCGACCACCGCGTCGTCACCGATGGTGACGCCGGGGTTGACGACCGCGCGGCCGCCGAGCCACGCGTTGTCACCGATTGTCACCGGCTCGCCCGACTCCGGGCCCTTGATTCGCTCCGCGGCGTCGACCGGGTGGGTCGCGGTGTAGACGTGGACGCCCGGCCCGAGTTGGCAGTTGTCTCCGATGGTGATGGGACACACGTCGAGGAAGACGCAGTCGAAGTTGGCGAAGAACTCCTCGCCGACGCGGACGTTGTAGCCGTAATCGCAGCGGAACGGCGGCTCGATTTCGAACGACTCGCCGACCGCCCCGAACAGCTCCCGAATCAGCTCCTCGCGGCGCTCGATTTGGGTCTCGTCGGTGTCGTTGAACCGGCGCGTGAGCCGGCGCGCGCGCTTTCGCTCCGCGACGAGTTCCGGGTCGCTCGCGTCGTACGAGTCGCCCGCGAGCATCTTCTCCTTCTCGGAGGGCATACCCCAACCACCGGCGGGCCGATGGTAAGTGTACCCACGGCTTCCGCGACCGCAGGATTTGACTCGCCAGCCCGCAATCGTCCGCCCATGAAGGACTTCCCGCGACTCGGCTTCGGGACGTACAAGCTCGAGGACCGCGACGAGTGCGTCGAGGCCGTGAAAACCGCCCTCGACGCCGGCTACCGCCACGTCGACACGGCCCAGATGTACCACAACGAGGAGTACGTCGGCGAGGGCCTCGCCGAATCGGACGTGGACATCGACGACGTGTTCGTGGCGACGAAGCTCGACACCGACAACCTCGGTTACGACGACGTGCTGGAGACGGCCCGCGAGTCCGCCGACAAGCTCGGCGTCGACACCATCGACCTGCTGTACGTCCACTGGCCAATCGACAGCTACGACGAAGACGAGACGCTCGCGGCCCTCGACGAACTCGTCGAGGCGGGCGTCATCGACCGCGTCGGCCTGAGCAACTTCCGACCCGACCAGCTCGAATCGGCCATCGAGACGCTCGACGCGCCGGTGTTCGCCCACCAGGTCGAGATGCACCCGATGCTCCAGCAGACCGAACTCCGGGAGTTCGCCGCCGAACACGACCACCGGCTGGTCGCCTACTCGCCCATCGCGCGCAATCAGGTCGCCGACGAGGCGGTCATCGTCGACATCGCCGAGAAGCACGACGCGTCGCCCGCGCAGGTCGCCCTCGCGTGGCTCATCGAGAAGGGCGCGACGCCCATCCCGAAGGCCGCCTCGCCCGACCACATCCGCGACAACTTCGCCGCGCTCGACCTCGACCTCGACGACGAGGACGTGGCCGCCATCGACGGCCTCGATTCGACCCACCGCATCGTCGACTTCGAGGAAGCGCCGTGGAACCAGGTCTGAGCTGAGCCGGTCCGCACCCGGCGGACGACGATGCCGACGAAACCCTCGTTTTCACCGCGTTCGACTGCCCTGTGCCTCGTATTCGTCGCCACCGGCAGCCCCGTCTGAGTGGGACGTGCGACCCCGACACAAACAGGGTGAACATATATGATGGACTCGCCCGTACCGTCGAATATGGCAACGGTGGTGGTGGTGTGCCCGCACTGCGGACAGCAAGTGGAATCGAGATACGAGGGCGACGCCGACTTCGACGGCGTCAGACAGCGGTTGAAAAGCGAGTATCGCGTCGCGCGGCAGACCTGTCCGGTCTGTTCGAACCCGTACGACCTCCGTCGGGCCTAGTCGGTCCCGACGGCGCGGCGACGGTGACGGCGACGACGACCTCGGCGGGTGGCCGAGGGCGTCGGCGTCGCGGTCGCGTTATCCGGTGTTCTTCATCCCGGCGGCGATGCCTTTGACCGTGAGCCGCAGGGTCCGTTCTTCCTCGTCGGTCCGGTGGGTCTGCGACAGCAGGTGGGTCTGCAGCAGGTTCAGCGGGTCGACGTAGGGGTTGCGGCGGCGGAGGCTCTCTTCGAGCCACTCGCGCTTCAGGAGGCTGCTGCGCTCGCTGATGTCGAGCATGAGGTCCGCGGCGTCCTCGTACTCCTCGGTGAGTCGGGTGAAGAACTCCTCGCGGAGCTCCTCGTCGGCGAGGTTCGCGTACTCCGTGGCGATTTCGAGGTCGGTGCGCGCAAGCGCCATCGCGGCGTTGTCGAACGTGCTGCGGAAGAACGCCCACTCGTCGTACATCTCGCGGAGGTCGTCCATGTCGCCGCCGTCTTCGAGGAAGGCGTTGACGCCGGCGGCCAGCGAGTACCAGCCGGGGAGGATACACCGCGACTGGGTCCACGAGAACACCCACGGGATGGCCCGCAGGTCCTCGACGCTGCGCTCGTCGGACCGGGAGGCCGGCCGGGAGCCGAGGTTGAGTTCCTCGATGACGGTGATGGGGGTCGCCTGCTCGAAGTAGGAGACGAAGCCGTCGGATTCGAGGAGGTCGCGGTACTCCTCGCGCGCGGCGGCCGCCATGGTGTCCATGGCGTCGACCCAGCGGTCGGGGACTTCCTCCTCGGGCGTCCGAATCGCTTGCAGGCGGGCGCGAATCTGGGCGTTGAGCATCTGTTCGAGGTTCCGCTCCGCGATGCGCGGGTTGGCGTACTTCTCGGCGATGGCCTCGCCCTGTTCGGTGAACTTAATCTGCCCCGTGACGGTCTCGTTCGGGAGCGCGAGCATGGCCTCGTTCATCGGGCCGCCGCCGCGGGAGATGGAGCCGCCGCGGCCGTGGAACAGCCGCATCGTCACGTCGAAGTCGTCGCAGATGTCCGCGAGGCGGCGCTGGTTCTTGTAGAGGTCCCAGTTGGCCGCGAGGAAGCCGTTTTCCTTGTTGGAGTCGGAGTAGCCCAGCATGATTTCCTGGACGTCGTTCCGGGCGGCGAGCGCCGTCCCGTAGGCCTCGTTTTCGAACAGCGTGCCCATGATGCGGCGCGCGCCGTTGAGCGCCGACTCGGTTTCGAGGAGCGGGACCACGTCGATGCCGCAGTGGTCGGGCAGGGAGACGACGCCCGCCTGGTCGGCGAGGAACAGCACTTCGAGGACGTGTGACGGCTCCTCGGTCATCGAGATGCAGTAGGTGTCGATAGCGCCGACGCCGTACTCGCGCTGCCACTCGCCGAGCTTGCGGAAGCGGCGGAGGACGCGCTCGGCCGTCTCGGACACGTCGCCGGGGTCTTCGAGGTCGACGACCGGCTCCTCCTGGAGAATCGCGTCCGTGAGGAGTTCGACGCGCTCCTGTTCGGAACTGCCGTAGTAGTCGAGACCCTCGTGGGCCAGCGCCTCGTGGACGGCCTCGGTGTGGTTCTCCTGGTGGTCCCGGAGGTCGAGGCTGGCGAGGGTGAATCCGAACGTGTCGACCTGTCGCATCAGGGGCTCGACGTACACGTCCGCGACC
Organism: Haloferax sp. ATCC BAA-644; assembly: GCF_000336975.1. Lineage (NCBI taxonomy): Archaea > Methanobacteriati > Methanobacteriota > Halobacteria > Halobacteriales > Haloferacaceae > Haloferax > Haloferax sp. ATCC BAA-644. The sequence continues at coordinate 69,563 of NZ_AOLF01000024.1, read as the reverse complement.
TGCTCCGCGCCGGTCCGCCGGAGGCTGGCGTCGACGACTTCGAGGTCGGCCATGAGTTCGCTCGCGTCGGCGTAGCCGTTCGGGCGGACGTCCTCGACGCGGCGGAGCCGCTCGCGCATCAGCTTGAGCTTCTGGCGGTACGGCTCGTTGGGGTAGCGCTCGTCGGCCTCCTCGGCGACGACGGGGAGGTGTTCGCGGTCGGCCTTCAGCGAGCGCTCGAGCTCGTGTCCGGGGTCGATTCGCGTCGCGTCCTGGCTCAGCACACCGGAGAGACGTTTGAGCGCGTCGCTGTACTTTTCGAGGGCGACGCTTCGCTGGCGTTCGAGCGTGTCTTCGGTCACCTCGGGCGTGACGAAGGGGTTGCCGTCGCGGTCGGAGCCTGCCCACGACCGGAACTCGAACAGCTTCGGCACGTCGAGGCCGGGATACTCGGCGCGGAGCTCCTCTTCGAGTTCCTCGTACACCTCACCGACCACGTCGAACAGCGTGTTTTCGAGGTACCACTGGACGTTTCGGGCCTCGTCGGTCGGCTCCGGGCGGCGGTCGCGGACCTGCGAGGTCTGCCAGAGGCTCGTCACCTCGGCGACGACGTGCCGCCACTCCTGGTCGTGTTCGAGGTCGGTGAGGCGGCGCTCGTCGAGCGTCTCCAGCCGGTTGGCGATGGAGCGGAGCTTCGATTTCACCGTCTTCCGGCGGGCCTCGGTCGGGTGCGCCGTGAACGTCGGCTCGATGAGCACGTCTTCGAGGACCCGTCCCAGAAGCTCCTCGTCGACCTCCTCGTCGTCCAGCGCGTCGAGCGTGTCGAGGATGCCGTCTTCGAGCGTCCCCTCCTGTGACGCCTCGCGGATGACGCGAACGCGCTCGCGCTCCTCGGCGAGGTTGATGAGTTCGAAGTAGGTCGTGAACGCGCGGGCGACGACGCTCTCGCGCTCCGGTTCGAGGTCGCCGACCACGTCGTAGAGCCGCTCGCGCGACCCGGATTCGCCTTTCCGGTAGGCGATGGCCGCCTGTCGAAGCTCTTCGACCGTCTCGAACGACGCCGTCGACGTCTGCGCTTCGAGCACGTCCCCGAGCAGCGCCCCCAGCTCGCGAACGTCTTGCCGCACGTCTCTGGTGTGCAATCGCATCCTACTCGAATACGAGTACCACATTCTAAAAGGCCACGAGTAACGCCGAAAATTTGCCCGGAGACGATTCCTCAACGAACGTTTCTAATGGTTCGTCCAGTTTTTCACTCGGTCGCTCGGCCGGCCGCACCCCCTCGCGGGCGGTCGGTTCGTCGGGCGCACTAACACGGTTGATTCGTCACGCTTTTACTGGCTGGGTCGAAGGTGAGTGTATGAGCGATAGCGACAAGTACCCCGCCGATTCGGGTCGCCGTCGGTTCGTCAAGGGCGTCGTCGGGGGAGCGGCGCTCGCGGGCGTGGGAACGACAGGCGCGGCCGCCGTCAACAGCGCAACGTCGTCCACCGGGTCCGGTGGCGGTCCGACGCAGGCGTACGCCATCGAGAACACCGGCGGTCCCGCACCGCGCGGTATGCCCCAGATTCCGATTGAAATCGACGACGAGGGCTACATCAGAGGCGTCTGGCCCGAGGTTCAGACCGTCACCCAGAACGGTGTGGAAGTCGAACTCGCCATCACCGAGGACTATCAGGGAACCGGCGTCACCTACTCGCAGGACTGGTTCCAGTACTGCGGCGTGCAGTCCTACGAGGCGCTCTCTCCGTCGTTCGAGTCTGACAACTACTTCCGCTCGGACAACGGGGCCTACGACTGGCAGTCCGAGGCGTACAGCGCCGGCGACCGCTTGAACGTCAACGACTTCGACGAGTACGAGTCGTGGGGCAACGGCATCGGACAGGCCGGGCTCGGACAGCCTGCGACCGGTACGTGGCGCTCCCAGGACACCGAGGACACGATTCCGATTCAGGTGCTCCGTTCGACGCGTATCGAGGAGGCCGCACAGGACAACGAGTGGCTCGCCGCCTCGACGGACCAGGGCGTCATCGCGTGGCTCAACAAGTGTACGCACTTCTGCTGTGTCCCCGGCTACAAGCAGGCGGCCAGCTCCGCCACGTTCGGCGGCGAAGACGGCGTCTACTGCCAGTGTCACCAGTCCGTCTACGACCCCTTCTCCATCGTCGAGACGCTGTTTACGGCGCTGCCGCGCCCGAGCGAGTAACTCGGACTCGGAACTCGCCTTCCCGCTTCGCGACCGACCGCGACGCGTCTCTCCGTTCCGTTCTCTCTCGCGGTATCGCGTTCCGTCCCGCTGTTCTATCTCACCCAGTTCTATCCCGTCCCGCTGTTCTATCTCACCCAGTTCTATCCCGTCCCGCTGTTCTACTCCCCCCGTTCCGTCTCGTGCCGTCGTCCCCCGTCCCGCGTACTGACAGACCGGCCGCTCGGGGGCCGTCCGTCAGGCTTCGAGAACCGATGACCGTCGCCGCGTCGGGGCGACGACCGCGCGCTAGCCGCCGCTGACCGGCGGGAACAGCGCGAGTTCGTCGCCGGTATCCGCTTCCTCGCCGAGCGCGGCCGCCTCGCCGTTCCGGAGGACGTTGATGTGGTCGTACAGTTCGCCGTCGTCACCGAACACCCGCGATTCGAGCGCCGGATGCGCCCCGACGAGGGCGTCGAGCGCGTCGCCGACGGTCGCGTCGCCGTCGACGTCGACCCGAACGGTGCGCGAGCCGGCGACTTCCGCGAGGTCGGCGAACAGCTTCCACTCCATACTCCCGTCTCGTCGCCCGGCGCTCATGAGGATTGCGCCCCGGACGACCGCGAGGCCTCGCCGTCGGACCCGCCGGTGTCGGCTCCGTCGTCGCCGCCGTCGGTGCGGCCGTCGGTGCGGCCCGTGTCGGTCGTCGCCCGGCGTTCGACCTTCCGGAGCACCTCCGGCCGGCCGACGACGTAGAGCGTGTCGCCGGCCGCCAGTTCGCGTCCCCGGCCGGGAATCGCGTCCACGGGACGGTTCGAAGACCGGATGGCGACGACCGTGGTGTCCACGTCCGAAACAGTCAGCCCGTCGAGGTCGGCACCCGGCGCGACGGTCGTGACCGCCATCGTCTCGTCGGCGTTCCGGAGGAGCGACGCGAATTCGCGGTCGACGTGAGGGTCCGCGGGGAGCGTCACGAGCCGGTACGCCTCGCCGCTCGTCAGGCGGTCGGCGTCCTCCTCGTCGAGGGCGACGGTCGCCACGTCGTCGGCGACGCCCCGGAGTTCGCCGAAGGCGACGCGGGTCGGCGCGGCCGGCGCGTCGGTGCCGCCGTCGGACAGCGAGCCCGCGTCGGGCCCGCCCGCGGGCGTCTCGGTCGAGCCGGCGGACTCGGGCGCATCGGTCGGGTCGGACGCACCCGCGACGGCGGCGTCTGACGGCCCGTCGTCGTCGTCGTCCGCGTCCGGCTTCGGAACCGACCACACCTGCACGGGGTCGCCGGCGGCCGCGCCGGAGCCGGGGTCGCCGCGAATCGCGACCGCGACGGTGCCGGGCGCGAGCGTCGGCCCGAGGCCGGCCGCGCGACTGCCGAGCGCGAGGTAGGACACCTCGCTCTCGCCGGCCTCGAACTCCACGTCGACGTGGCCGACGCCGTGGTCGTCCTTGATGCGCGTGGCGAGTCGGTCGCGAAGTTCGGCCTCGCTGAGCCGCCGGGGGAACAGCAGCGTCTTCCCGCTCAGCTGGGTCTTGACGGCCTCGGCGACCGGGTCGTACCCCTCGATGTCGCCGATGTCCTCGGGGAGCGTCACCGACGTGACGCGGCCGACGGTCCGGACGAGTCGACTCACGTCGGCGTCGAGTTCCTTCGCGCCCGCGACGGCGAACACGTCCGTCGCCAGTCGGTCGCCGGCGACCCGGCCGACCGGCGCGACGAGCGCCCCGCCGGCGAGCGACGCGACGTTGAAAAGCACGGTGTCGAGTTGGAACACCTCGGTCTCGGTGCCGGTGGTGAACGCGCCGAACAGACCGATGGTGTTCAGGTAGAGCGCGACGACCGCGCCGCCGAACAGCACCGCCAACGCCCGCGGGATTATCTCGCGGGTGTACCAGCGATAGAGCAGCGAGGCGACCGCCGACACGACGAACGCGCCGACGACGAGGCCGACGAGCCGGAGCGCCTGCAGGACGAGCGAGTCGTCGGCCGGCGGAATCGACACCTGTCCGGCGGCGGCCGGCGCCCCTCCGACCGCCGCGAACAGGTCGGCGGCGGGCGCGACCGAAACGGCGGTGCCCGCGCCGGCGGCCGAGGCGAACGCGGAGAGCAGCGCCGACATCACGCCACCGCCTCCTCGAAGCCGGTCAGGTCGGTTCTCGACCCGACCGCGTAGAGCGTGTCACCCGCGGAGACCGCTTGGTCCCCTCGCGGCGCAATCGTCCAGTTGCCGCCGTGCCGGACCGCGAGGACCGCCACGCCGTAGGCGTCGCGGACGCCCGCCTCGCCGAGTGTCACGCCGTCGAGCGGGCTCTCGGACCGAACCGAGAGCCGAGAGAAGCGCTTGCCGGCGCGGCGGAGCAGTGAGACGAGTTCGAACTCCCGACGGACGCCGCGGGAGGTGACGACGAGCCGCTCCACGTCGCTCGTGAGGAGCGGTTCGACCTGCCCCCGGTCGACCGCGAGCGTGACGCGACCCTCGCCGCCGACAGCCGTGGGGGCGCGCGGTGCGGCCTTCGGGGCGTCCGCGTCGTCGTCATCGTCGTCGGGTTCGCTCGGGACCTCCGCGACGGAGTCGACTCCGGCGACGGTCGCCGAGACCGTGCCGCCGTCGGTGACGACGACCACGTCGTCGCCCTGCGCGAGCCCCGTCGGCACGAGTGCCGTCACCGACACCGCGCGCTTGCCCGCCGGGAGGCGCTTCGAGAGGCCGCCGACCGGGGCCGCGGCGGTGACGGTGGCGCGGGCCCGCTCGTCGAGTCTGACCTCGACGGCGGCGAGGTCGAACTCGTTTTGCAGGCGGTCGGCAAACCGCGATTCGAGTTCCACGAGCGGGATGTCCGCGGGGAACGTCCACTCGCCGTTGCGGATGCCGGTGCGGATGTCGAGCGGAACCGGCGGGTAACCCTCGATGTCACCGACCTCGCCGGTGACGGTGACGCTGACCTGCCCGCGGCCGCCGACGAGTTCGACCACGTCGGTCGAAAGCGACCGCTCGGTGAGCTTTCGAAGCGACATCTTCCGCGGGATGTCGTTGGCGAAAGCGTCGCCGCGATTGTGGGCGTACAACGACCCCATCAGGACGACCAACAGCGCGACCGTCAGCCTGACCTGGCTCTCCGACTGCGTAATCGTCGGGTCGGCCAGCGCCATGAGGCCGCCGCTCGCGCCCGCGATGGCGACGCTGAGGACGACGACGGCGAGGCCCGGCACGGTGACGCCGGTGACGTAGCGGAAGCCGAAGCCGAGGAGCCACGCGACGGCGGCCGGCACGAGACCCGTGAGGACGCCGAAGTACAGCCCGTAGACGACTTCGACGGGGAGTGAAGCCATGCCCCGGTACACTCACCGACGCGATAAAGACGTGACGACGCACCCGTGACGGGCCGATACCCGACCGCTTTTTGCCCTCGGACGCCAGAACTGCGAGAGACATGGCTTCGGTACGCGAGTGGGTCGGTGCCCGCGCGACCATCGGGACGGTGTTCGTCGCCGCCGTCCTGTCGGTCGCCATCGGCATCCTCAACATCAGCTCCCCGGTCGCCGGCGGCGTGCTGGCACCCCACATCCCCGACGCGGTCCGCATCACCGCCGGCTTCACCGGAACGCTGACGGGCTTTCTGCTCCTCGCGAGCGTCTTCGGGCTCCGCCGCCGCTACCGCGCCGCGTGGTACTCGACCGCGGTGTTGCTCCCGGTGACCGCCGCGCAGGGGCTCATCCAGTCGCCCGAGCGGGCGGCCCCGCTCGTCGGCCTCTCGCTTATCAGCCTCGCGCTGTTGGTGTTCAATCACAGGGCGTTCGACCGCGACCTCGACCTGACGGCGACGCAGCTGTCGGCGCTGCTCGCCATCGCGGGCGCACAGACCTACACGACCGCCGGCGCGTGGGCGCTCAGAGAGCAGTTCAACGGCATCGACACGCTGTTCGACGCGTTTTATTTCGGCGTCGTCACCGGCAGCACGGTCGGCTACGGCGACATCTACCCGCAGACCGCCATCGCCAGACTGTTCGGCATCTCGGCGCTCCTCATCACGGTGGCGACGTTCGCCGTGGCGCTCGGTGTCCTGCTCACGCCCGCAATCGAAGCGCGACTCACCAAAGCACTCGGACGCATGACCGAATCACAACTCGACATCCTGGAGAACCACGTCCTCGTCCTCGGCTACGGGGAACTGACCGAACCGATTCTCGAAGAGCTCGGCGACCGCGCCCGCGTCGTCATCGTCACGCCCGACGAGGGCCGCGCCAAGCGCCTCACCGACCGCGGCTACGACGTGGTCACCGACGACCCGAGCGACGAGGAGGCGCTTCAGCGGACCCGCGTCGACGCCGCTCGCTCCGTCGTCGTCGCCACGAACAACGACGCCGAGGACGCGCTGGCCATCCTCACGGCGCGACAGCTCAACCCCGACGTGCACATCGTCGCGGCGGCGACCCAGCGGGAAAACGAGCGGAAACTGCGCCGTGCCGGGGCCAACACCGTCATCAGCCCCGCGGCACTCGGCGGCCACTTCCTCGCGGAGTCCGCCGTCGGCGGGAGCGGCCTCGAAACCATCGAGGAACGGCTGCTCGACGAACAGCCCACCGAGCCGGCCGAAGACGGAACGGTCGAGGGGAACGGGACGGTCGAGGCGGACGACCCCGGGACGGACGACCGTAACTGACAAACCCGGCGACGCCGGTCGCAAGCGCGAGCCGATTCCGACGCCGGCTGCTACGCGTCGCTCCCCCTCTCTCGGCGCTCAGTGCCCGCGGTCGAACACCGCCACGTCGCAGTCTATCTCGCGGATGCGCTCGAACGTCGGCGGCGCGATGAACCGCGAGGCGGGCGAGCGGTCGCCGCTGGAGCCGAGCACCACGAGGTCGTAGGAGGCGGCGTTGGAGGCGATAAACGCCGTCACCTCCGAGCGGGCGACCCGCGTCTCGATGTTCCCGTCGGCCGTCTCGACCAGATTGGCGAGCTTCGACTCCGCGGGCCGGCGTTCGACCTCCGAGGAGATGCACGTCGTGACGCTCACGCTCCCCGTCTTCCCGGCGAGGCGAGTCGCGAAGTCTATCATCGCGTGGGCGGCGTCGCCGGGGCGCGCGACGAGGACGAGCACGCGCCGCCAGCGGTAGGTCTCGCCGGTCGAGCGGAACGCCACGGTGTCGTACGAGCCGCCGAACAGGCCGCGGATGTAGTCCGAAAGCAGGCCGCGGTCCTCCTCGTAGGGCGTCACCACGAGGTCGGAGTTGGTGTTCGCCGCGGCCTCGGTGGTCGCCGTCAGCGGGTCGCCGCGCGCGACGGCGATTTCCACGGGGACGCCTAACTGGGTCCGTAGGTTGTGGGCGCAGGATTCGAGGCGCTCGACCGACGCGTCGGCGTCGGCGTCGAGTTCGCCGTCGGCCGTGGTGTCCGGGGTCGCGTCGCTCTCGTCGGCCGGCGTCGCCGGGAGCACGTCGAGGAGGACTACCTTGCCGGCGCTGTGGGCGGCGGCGAGTCGGGCGGCGAAAAAGGCCGTCTGGGTCGCCGTCTCGCCGCGCATCGGGACGAGGACGTGGTCGTCGCCGCGGACGGTCCCGTAGAGGTACTCCGCGCGGCGCTCGTAGAACTGCTCGCGCCAGATGGTGAACGCGATGGCGATGACGACGCTGGCGAAGAAGATGCTCACCACGTACTCCTCGGGGTTCACGTTGCCCGTGACGAGCGTCAAGAGCGCCGTCGAAAACGCGGACGGCGCTTCCACGTCTAACGCCCACGTCGTCGCGCCCGCGAGGAAGATGGCGAGCGCCGCCGCCGACGGGTGGACGAGTGCGGTCCCGGTCGGGCCGTACGCCCAGCCGGTGAAGCCGACCGCGACGAGGCCGCAGAGCGCGCCGACCGTGAGGGCGACGACGAACTTCACGGGCGAGGCGTACCGCCCCTCCGGGTCGGAAAACAGCGTGTACGACCCCGACGCGAGCGGCGGGAACAGCAGGAACGACAGCGTGCTGACCGAGTTGGAGATGAGCGTCACCACCGCGATGAGCACGGGGATGATGAGGAGAATCGAGAGGTGAAGCAGGTTGTTCGTGTTCTCCATCCAGCGGCCGAACGCCACCATCTCGCGCCGCTCTATCCGGCGAATCCGGGCGCGGAGCGCGCCGACGCGTGCGACCGCGCGGGCCGCGAGATGGTGAGGGTCCACGGCTGTCGTCTACGCGAGGTCGGCAACGGCGTCGAGCGAGATGGAGATGGCGCGCTCGACGTTGTTCTTCGCCTTCTCGGGGAGTTCCTCGTCCGAGTCGGCTCCCTTCTGGGTGCCGGCGACGAGGTTGCCGTCGACCGTGCAGATAGCGCCGGCGCGGAGGCCCTTCCGGCGGGCGAGCGAGAACACCGTCGCGGCCTCCATCTCGATGGCGAGCAGGCCCGCGGCGTTCCAGTCGTCCACGTACTCGTCGGACTCGTTGTAGAACGCGTCGTCGGAGACGATGGGGCCGACGTGGATGTCCTCGTCGTTGGCCTCGGCCGAGTCGACGAGCGACGTGAGCACGTCGTAGTCGGGGACGGCCGGGTACACCTCGGACTCGTAGCGCTTCGAGGTGCCTTCCTCCTTGGCCGCGCCCGTGGCGACGATCATGTCACCGACTTCGATGTCTTCCTGCAGCGCGCCGATGGTGCCGACGCGGATGAACGTCTCCACGCCGACGCGGGCGAGTTCCTCGATGGCGATGGCGGCCGACGGGCAGCCGATGCCGGTCGAGGAGATGGTGAGCGGGACGCCCTCGTACTCGGCGTTGACGACCTTGTACTCGCGGTTCTGCGCGACTTCCTCGACGTTGTCACACTGCTTCGCGATGCGGTCGACGCGCCCGGGGTCGCCCGGGATGAGCGCGATGTCGTTCACGTCGCCTTCTTCGACGAGGAGGTGGGGCTGTTTCGCCATGTACCGACCCACTCGGGTCGCGGGCAAAAACGACGCGGTTCGACCGGGGGCGGGAGCGGTCGACTCGACCGAGCGGCCGACCGCTCAGCCGACCGACCGGGTCGCCGTCACGCGAACCCGGTAAAAATCGCCGGCGCGAGGACCAGTAGCGTCGCCCCGAACACGAGCGAGGAGCGGAGCCACTGCCCGCGGACCGCCGTCGCGCGCTCCACGTAGATGCGTCGCCCGGCGCGGGGGAAGATGAATCGGGCGAACGCGACGTAGATGAACGCCACGACGACCGCGGTCGCGACGAGGTGCGAGGGGAGGTCGATGCCGGCGACGGCGAGGTCCGGCGCGAGGGCGTCGGTGAGGAGGTAGACGACCGCGTAGAGAACGCCGGCGAGCGCGCCGGCGGCGTGGTGGGCGACGTTCGCGTCGCCGAAGCTCACCTCGTCCGGCGTCGTTCGGCGGACGACCGCGGCGGCGACGTACGCCGGCGTGAAGCCGTCGTCCTGCCGCCACATCGGGATGGCCATCACGACCGCGGCCGCGACCCCGACGACCGCGCCGAGGAGCAGTCGCCCGGCGAGTGCGCCGAGGCTCGACGCGGCGTCGAGGGCGGCGACGGCGGCCGGGAGCTGGTCGAACATCGTCCCGACGAATGGCTGGTGAGGATAAAACTGGTGGGGTCGGCGCCGAGCGGCGTGGACGCGGCGGCTCAGCCCTCGACGAGGTCGTCCAGCCGCCGCCAACTGAGTTGCGTCCGCGCGCCCGGCTCGGCCGCGGTGAGCGCGCCGCAGGCGTTGGCGACCGCCAGCGCCCGCTCGTAGGTCGCCCCGTCGAGGCGGGCCGCGATGAAGCCCGAGGCGAAGGCGTCGCCCGCGCCGGTCGTGTCAACCGCGTCGATAGGGAAGCCGGGGTGGACGTGTCGGTCGTCGCCGTCCCTGACCTCCGCGCCGCGCGGGCCGTGTTTGAGAACGAGCGTCGTCTGCGCGAGCGCCTCGGCCACGTCTGAGATGGGGTCTGCGGCGGCGTCTCGTCCACGCTGGACCGCCGCTTCACCGAGCGCGGTGGCGGCCTCGCGGTCGTTGAGAAAGACGTAGTCAACCTCGCGGAGCGCGTCGGCGTAGCCCCGGTCTCCGACACGCCGCCCGGGGTCGAAGCTGACGGTCGTTTCGACCTCGTGTGCCCGTCCGGCGAGCGTCGCGGCCGTGTCGGGCGACTGGCTCGTCAGGTGGAGGTGGTCGGCGGCCGCGAGCGGGTCGGTCGGCAGGTCGGTCGCCTCGAACGCCTCGTTGACGCCGGGCGAGCCGAGGACGAACACCTCGCCCGCGGCGTCGACGACGATGTACTTGACCGTGGTCGGGCCGCCGTCGACGCTGACGACGTGGCGGCAGTCGACGCCCTTCGAGGCGAGTTCCGCGACGGCGGCGTGGCCGTGTTCGTCGTCGCCGACGCTCCCGAGGAGCGCGGCGGGCACGTCGAGGCCGACGAGGCCGCTGGCGACGTTGGCGGCGCTGCCGCCGCCCGCGCCGACCCGCGACTCGACGGTCGCCTCGCCGTCGGGCTCCGGCAGGGCGTCCACGCGGAGGGTGACGTCCCAGTTGACGTGGCCGGCGCAGATGACACGGGACATGCGTCCCCGTAGGTCGGTTCGCCGGTGGGATAACTCTCCCGGGTCGGGCGACTACGGTGTCGAGAAAATGGAGTGTGGGCGCGTCCGAGCAGAATCGCGGCCTCAGCCGGCGATGGCGAACAACAGGAGGTTGTGGACGCCGGGGCCGAGGCCGACGGCGGCGACGAGGCCCAACAGGAGCGACCCCTCGGTCGGGTCCTCGCGGACGTAGCCGGCGAGGAGGGCGACCACGAAGCCGGCGACGGCGAGTTTCACGAGGACGAACAGCCAGCCGACGCCGATGACCTCCGCGGTCGGAAGCGCCGCGGCGGCGTCGAGGATGACGCGCGACAGCGGCGTCCGCTCACCGAAGCCGAGCACGTCGACGCCGACGGCGGTCGACAGCGCGTCGAGGGCGTGTCCGAAGATGGCGAGGAGACCGAGCGACCCCGCGGCGGCCGCCTCGGGGGCGAGTCGCGTCACGACCCGCCACGTCAGCGGGGTGACGACGACCGCGGCGACGAGGGCGAGACCGGGCCAGACGACCGAGAGCGTCCCGGCGGCGAGGCCGGCGAAGAGCGCGAAGCCGGCGAGGCCGGCGGCGACGAGCAGCCCCGGAGCCGCGAGCGTCTGCGGCGAGGCGAGGTCGGCCGCGTCGAGCGCGAGCCACGTCGCGCCGGCGACGACGGCCACCGACAGGTAGACCGCTGGCGTGCCGGCGAGCGGTTCGACCGCGGGCGGGAGCGCGCCGACGACGTAGAGGACGTGCAGCGCCGACCCCGACACCATCCACGGGACGAGCGCGAGGACGTGCGCGGGCGTGACCGTCGGTCGCGTGCGACGCAGTCCGACGCCGACGCCGACGAGTCCCGCGACGAGAGCGACGAGGTAGGGGAGCGGCGGGAGCGCGAACCCCTCGGGGAGAATGGCCATGCAGGAGGCGCGGCGGGGCGGCGTGAAAGCCTTACGTTCTTTAGCCTCGGGTCGCCTCGACAGGGTATGAACCGAGCCGACCTCGCCGCCCGCATCGACCACACGGTCCTCGGACCCGAGACGACGATGGCCGACGTGGAGGCCGTCCTCGACGACGCCGCCGAGTGGGGGATGAACGCCTGCATCCCGCCGTGCTACGTCGCCGAGGCGAGCGAATACGCCCCGGACGTGTTGCTGGCGACGGTCGTCGGCTTCCCCCACGGTCAGCACACGACGACGGCCAAGCGCGAGGAGGCCGTCGACGCGTGGCAGGCCGGCGCGGACGAACTGGACATGGTCATCAACGTCGGTCGGCTCAAAGCCGGCGACGACGAACTCGTGACCGAGGACATCTCGGAGGTCGTCGCCGCCGTCCCGGTTCCCGTGAAAGTCATCATCGAGACGGCGCTTCTCACCGAGGAGGAGAAACACCGCGCCTGCGAGGCGGCCGCCGAGGCCGACGCCGCCTTCGTCAAGACCGCCACCGGCTTCGCCGACGGCGGCGCGACGGTCGAAGACGTCGAACTCATGGCCGAGTACCTGCCCGTCAAGGCCTCCGGCGGCGTCGGCTCCTACGACGAGGCGGTCGCCATGTTCGAAGCCGGCGCGGAGCGCATCGGCGCGTCGTCCGGCGTCGATATCGTCTCCGGCGCGCCCGAGGAGTAGGTCGGCAGTCTGGGGGGTTTGCAGTCTCGTAGCCTCGCAGCCTCGCGGTCTCGCGGTCGTCGATAGATTGTGAACGCCGCGCGCCCAACATTGATTATCCGACTCCCGAGAACCCAGTACCATGCTCAGAGGCGGACCCGTCGTTCAAATCGGCGTGATTCTCGTGTCAGTGCTCGGGCTCTGGGTCGGCGCGCGACTGTTGGTCGACGCCGCCGTTCGGTCGGCTCGGCGGTTCGGCCTCTCGGAGCTCACCATCGGACTGACAATCGTCGCGATCGGGACCTCGACGCCGGAGCTCTCGGTCGCGGTCGACGCCGCGTACAAGGGGTTGGGCGACATCGCGGTCGCCAACGTCCTCGGCTCGAACATCTACAACGTGGCGTTCGTGTTGGGCGTCATCTCGCTGTTCCGGGTGATTCCGGTCGCGGAGTCGCTCGTCTCCCGCGACGGCGTCGCCCTGCTGGCGAGCACGCTCCTCGGCGGACTGGTCCTGTTCGACCTCCGGGTCACGAGGCTCGAAGGCGTCCTCTTAGTCGGGGCGTTCGTCGCCTACACGGCGTACCTGCTCCGTAGCTCTCAGACAGAGGCCGATGGAGCAACCGAGCAATCGGCCGACCAGTCGCTCGGAGACGGCGGCGTGACCCGCCCGATAACCGACCGAATCGACTTCCCCGGGCGGGACGCCGTGTTCCTCGCGGGCGGGTTGGCGCTGGTGTTGGTGAGCGGCGACTACATGGTGCTCGCCGCCTCGGAGCTGGCCCGCGGGGCCGGCGTCTCCGAGTGGGTCATCGGCGGCACAATCGTCGCGGCGGGGACGTCGACGCCGGAGTTCGCCGTCTCGCTCGTCGCGCTCCGACAGCGGAGCCTCGGGGTCTCGGTGGGCAACGTCGTCGGCAGCAACATCCTCAACATCACCGGTATCGTCGGCGTCGCGGCGGTCGCCAGCCCGCTCGCGGTGAGCGCCTCGGCGCTCGGGACGTTCGCGTGGCTGGTCGTGGTCACCCTCCTGATAGTCGCCGCGCTCTGGACCGGGAGGGTCTTCTCCCGGGTGGAAGGTGCCTTCTTCGCGACCTCCGAGGTCACGCGGTGGATACTGGGACTCATCTGAGGGTCGCGGTCTCCCGAGACGACCCTGTCGAGCGCCCCCGAATCGCTCTTTTACCCGGCCCGCAACGCGACGAGTCGCCGCGCCCCGTCGTCGCCCCCCGATTCGACGACGAACAGCGCGTCGCCCGCCGGCGTCGGACCGGTCAAGGCGCGCCCCGTGAGGTCGTATCGCCAGCGCACCGCACCGATGCGGGTGTCGTCGAGGCCGACGCCGCCCCCCGTGTCGTAGGCGACGACGCCGCCGTCGTCGCTCGTATCCGAGACGAAGACGGTGTCGCCGGCACCCGCTGGCGGGGCAAAGAAATCGTCGCCGGCCGCCCACGAGGGGGAGCCGGAACGTTTGTCGAAAGCGTCGAGGCCGGCCCCGTCGGTCGAAAAGACGCGCCGGGGGCCGACGACGAGCGAGCCGTGCGGCGAGGGGTCTTCTTGGTGCCAGGCCACCGCGCCGGCGCGGAGGCCCCCCCTGAGCCGGGCGACGCCCGCGCCGAAGAAGCCCGCGAACACGTCGTTCGACTGGGTGACTGCGAGCGCCTGCACGCCGCCGGGGTGTTTGGTTCGCCACCGCCCGGTCGCGCCGCGTTCGACGCCCTCGTCTTGGTACGAGAACACTTCGCCGCCCTCCGTGCCCGCGACGACGGTGTCGTACCGGGCCGCGAGGGACCGAACCGGGCCGAACAGTTCCTCGCGCCACTCGACGCTCCCGTCGTTGGTGCGGACGCGGTAGAGGTTCCCCGCGGTGTCAGCGGTGTAGAGACAGTTGCGGTCCGGTTCGGGTCGGACGACGGGTGCCCAGACGCTCGACGCGGTCGGCGCGTACCACGCCTCCTCGCCGTCGCGGGTGTACGCGAGCACGCCGGTTCTGGCTCCGACGTGGCCGACGTAGACGCGCTCCGAATCGACCGTCACCGACGAGCGGAAGCCGCTCTGAGTGTCGCTTTCGACCGACCACAGTTCGGTGCCATCGGCGACCGAAAACGCCCGGAGGCGCTCGCTGGTGGCGAGATACACCGTCTCGTCGAACACGACCGGGCGCGCCAGTTCGAGGCCGTTCACCTCGACGCTCCACGACTCGCTCGGCTCCGACGCCGGGCCGGTCGCACGGGGGTTGTAGCCGGTCCCCTCCGGCGAGAAGTACGGGTGCGGCCAGTCGGCCCGTCCGTCGCCCGTCGAGCCCTCGTCGCCGCCGACACAGCCCGCGAGACCGACGGCCGCGCCGGTTCCGAGAGTTCCGAGGAACGCCCGTCTCGATAGTCTCGCGTCGGGGGTCGTCACGACTCCGATCCGCCGGCGTCCGCGGTCGTCCCCGCACTCGACCCGTCGGCGGCGTCGGCGACGACAGTCATGCTCGGCAGGCCGTCGTCGCGGACGACCGGGCAGAACACCCGGCGGTCGGTCGCGGCCAGCGAGTGGCCGACGTTGCGACCGAGCGAAATCGACCAGCGCTCGCGGTCACCGAACAGGCCGCCGTCGCCGGTTCGGTTCAGGGCGACGAGGTCGCCGTCTCCGGTGCCGACGTACACCGCGTCGCCGACGATGCTCGCGGCGGAGACGGTCTCTTCGGGGTAGTAGCGCCACCGCTCCTCGCCGGTCGCGCTGTCGAGCGCCCGGAGCGACCCGCGGACCGCGTAGAGGCGCTCGCCGTCGAACGCGAGCCGCTCGTGGACGCCGCGGTCGTCCTCCCAGACCACGTCGCCGTTCCGCCGTTCGAGCGCGGCGATGCGGTCCCAACCGGCGAGGTACACCCGCTCGTCACCGACGACCGGCGCGACGGTTTCGACCGTCTCGGTCGGAGCCTGCCAGAAAGCGCTGCCGTCAGTTCCGAGGCAGTAGAGGCGCTGTCCTTCCGTGACGACGTATATCGCGCCGAGATTGACCGCGAGGGGTCGCCGGACCGCGCCGAACAGCGACCGCGTCCATCTGACCTCGGCGGCGTCGATATCGACCGCGCAGACGCGCTCGTCGTCGAGGCCGAGAAACAGCGTCTCGCGGTCGTTGGAGAACGCCGGCGGCGTCTGTGGACGCCCCGGGAGTTCGATAGTCCGGAACAGCCGACCGGTCCGGGCGCGGTAGAGCGCGAGTCGGTTCGGGCCGTGGACCGTCACACCGAGCGAGTAGACGACGCCGTCGAGGACGACCGGTGCGGTCCACTCCTCTCCCTGTGCGGTCCACAACTCCTCGCCGGCGGCCGGGTCGAGCGCCCGTATCGGGTCGCTGGGCGTGTAAGCCACCCCGTCGGCGGCGACTGGCTCGGTGGAGCCCATCCCGAAGTCGGGTTCGTACTCGATGGTCGGCTCGGAGATGGGGGTGCCCTCGCGGCGGAACGCGGTGTTGGCGTCGTCGTGGGCGTAGGTCCGCCAGCCGTCTTCGAAGCGGACGCCTTCGGCGGAATCGTCGTCAGTCTGTCCCTCGTCGCCGCCGAGGCATCCGGCGACCCCGGCGACCGCGCCCGCTCCGAGCAGGCGAAGCACGCCGCGACGGGTGCTGGTGCCGGTGGCGGCCGAAGCCGACTCCCGAGCGCCGGCCGAAGCCGGGTCGTCGGTCCCGGCCGAGTCGCTGGCGGAGGGCGAATCGGGTGGTGTCATGCGGGAACGCATCGACCGAATCGTCATAGTACAGTGACAAGTACTTTTTCGCTGAGCGCGGTGGCGAGGGTGCGAGTGGGAAGCGGGAGGTGAGAGGCGGAAGAAGCGGAGGGAAGACTGCGGATGCGGAACTCGCGAAACGAAGGACTGAAAGCCGAACGCGTCGGCTCAGGCCGCGGGTCTGGTGCCGCGGGCGGCCGAGCGGTCGTGGAGGATGCTCCCGAATGCGCCGCCGAGCGCGCCGGGGATGCCCGCGAGGTCGATGATGACGACGGCCGCGGCGAACACGGTCAGGCCGAAGAACGCGCCCGCGAACAGGACGTTCATGACCACGAGGCCGATGGCGACGATAATCGCGCCGAGCGTCGTGCCGACGCTCCGTTCGGCGTGTTCGTGCGGAAAGAGACGACGGCGGGTGCGGCGATGACGCTCAGGGAGCGCGCAGACGAACCCCGAGGGACGCTATCACGGGTCGCTGACGCCGGCAGTCTCGGGGGAGACCGCGGCGTTTTTGCCCGCTGACCCGGTACGTGGGATAACCGAATGGCCCGATACCACATCGAGACATACGGCTGCACCTCGAACCGCGGCGAGAGCCGCGCCATCGAGAGCGCGCTCCGCGACGCCGGTCACTACCGCGTCGACGGGCCCGAGGAGGCCGATGTCGCCATCATGAACACCTGTACGGTCGTGGAGAAGACGGAGCGGAACATGCTCCGTCGGGCCAAAGAGCTGGCGGCGGAGACGGCGGACCTCATCATCACGGGCTGTATGGCGCTCGCGCAGGGCAACGACTTCCGCGAGGAGGGCATCGACGCCCAGATTCTCCACTGGGACGACGTGCCGACCGCCGTCACCAACGGCGAGTGTCCGACCCCCGGCCCCGGCGTCGAGCCCGTCTTGGACGGCGTCGTCGGCATCCTACCCATCGCCCGCGGCTGTATGTCGAACTGCTCGTACTGCATCACGAAGTTCGCCACCGGCCGGGTCGATTCGCCCTCGGTCGACGAGAACGTCGAGAAGGCGCGGGCGCTCGTCCACGCCGGCGCGAAGGAACTCCGCATCACGGGCCAGGACACCGGCGTCTACGGCTGGGACAACGGCGACCGGAAGCTCCCCGAGCTACTGGACCGCATCTGCACCGAAATCGACGGCGAGTTCCGCGTCCGCGTCGGCATGGCCAACCCCGGCGGCGTCCACGGCATCCGCGAGGAACTCGCCGCGGTGTTCGCCCGACACGACAAGCTCTACAACTTCATCCACGCGCCGGTGCAGTCGGGGTCCGACGAGGTGCTCGAGCACATGCGTCGCCAGCACCGCGTCGACAAGTTCAGAGAAATCGTCGAGACGTTCGACCGCGAACTCGACTACTGGACGCTCTCGACCGACTTCATCGTCGGCTACCCCACGGAGACCGACGAGGACCACGAGCGCTCGATGGAACTGCTCCGCGAGATTCGCCCCGAGAAGGTCAACGTCACGCGCTTCTCGAAGCGCCCCGGAACCGACGCCGCCGACCTGAAGGGCCTCGGCGGGACGCTCAAGAAAGAGCGCTCCAAGGAGATGTCCGAGGCGAAGATGGACATCGTCGCCGCCGCCTACGACGAGATGGTCGGCACGGAGCGCGAGGTGCTCGTCGTCGAGGAGGGCACCGGCGACTCCGTGAAGTGCCGCGACGAGGCCTACCGCCAGATAATCGTCCAGAACGCCACCGAACACGGCCTCGAACCCGGCGACTTCGCCCGCGTGACGGTGACCGCCCACCAGACCGTCTACGCCTTCGCCGAACCGGTCGAGGCACAGCCCGAACCGCGCGAGCCGACCGCCGCCTGAGCGGCCGGTTGCGCGCCGAAGACACGTCACTCCGCCGATTCACACTCCGCTCGGTTCTCAGTGCTCGTCGCGCCCTCGAACGCCGTCCACGCCGACCCGGAGAAACATCCCTTTCGACGCCGGCGCGGTCGGTTCGAACCCCCAGCGCTCGTAGTAGCCGTCCACGTCGGCCATGAGGTTCACGAACGCCGACGGCGGGGCCTCGCGGTCGAGGTAGTCCACGAGCGCGTCCATCACGCGGGTGCCGAGCCCGCGGCCCTGATGGTCGGGGTGGACCGCCACGTCGACGACCTGAAAGACGGTGCCGCCGTCGCCGACGAGCCGACCCATGCCGACTATCTCGTCGCCGGTCGCCCCCTCGAAGACGACGCGCACGCCGAAAATCGTGTTCGGAACGCCGCGCTCGGCGGCCGCGAGGGAGCGCGGAGCCATCCCCGCGGCGTCGCGGAGAGAGACGTACGTCTCGGGGTCGGGAAACTCGGAGACGAGGCGGTAGTCGTCGGTCACGACTCGACCGTCGCGCCGCCCGGTCCTAACGGTTTCTCTCACGCCGGTGTCGGCAACAAGATTGATAGCGACGCGACGGCTGACAGCAGCCGTGTCCGACGATAATCAATCGGAGGCCCGAGCGTTCGCCAGGGACGCGCTGGAAACGGTCGCGGTCGTCGTCGCGGTCGGCGCGGTGCTGTTCGCGGTGAGCGGCGTGTGGCCCCCGATGGTCGCCGTCGAGAGCGGGAGCATGCAGCCGACGCTCGAACGCGGCGACCTCGTCGTCGTGACCGCGGAGGGTCGCTACGGCGGCCCCGCGGCCGACGACTACGGCGTGGTCACGGCCAACGCGAGCGAGGGCTACGGCCGGCTCGGCGGCCCGGGCGATGTCGTCGTCTATGACACGCCGTCGCGCGACGGCTCGCCCATCATCCATCGCGCGGTCTTCTGGGTCGAGGACGGAGAGAACTGGTACGACCGGGCCAACACGTCTTACGTCGACGGCGCGGACTCCTGTGCGGAACTCCTGTCCTGCCCCGCGCCGCACGCCGGCTACGTCACTCGCGGCGACGACAACGACTACTACGACCAGGCGCGGGGCATCGCCCCGCCCGTCCGACCCGACTGGGTGCGGGCGAAAGGCCAGTTCCACGTGCCGTATCTCGGGGAGCTCCGGCTGGAAGTCCAGAAGCTGCTTTGAGGACCCCCGGCGCGTCAGCGGTCGTCAGCGGCCGTCAGTGGCAGTTAGTGGCCGTCAGCGGTCGTCGCCGCCGTCGGGCGAGAACATGGTGTAGCGCTCGGTCTCGTCGTCTTCCTTCCACTCGCCGAGTTCCTTCGGGTCGATGTGGACGAACACGTCGTCCACCTCGTCGATGTTCCGAATCGCCTGCACGACCCACGTCTCGATGTCGTGGGCCTCGGCAATCGTCATGTCGCCTTCCACCTCGATGTGGAGGCTCACGTCGATTTCGGGGCCGACGTAGTGGGCGACCACGTCGTGTGCGCCGTACACGTCGGGGTGCGACAGGGCGGTCTGGACGATGAGCGCCCGGAGGTACTCCGGCGGGGCGGCCCCGACGAGGTAGTTCACGTTGTCGCGGACGATTTCGTAGCCGGTGTAGACGATGCCGATGGAGACGACCATAGCGGCCAGCGGGTCCAAGATGGGGTAGCCGAACTGCCCGCCGACCACGCCGACGAGCGCCGCCCCGGCGGTGAGGATGTCGTTTCGGTTGTCGACGCCGGCGGCGACGAGCGCCGGCGAGTTCTGCTCGCGGCCGACCGAGTAGCAGTAGCGGTAGAGGACGTACTTGGCCGCCGCCGCGACGACGAGGACGACGACGCCGAGCGTCCCCGCGTCTCCGCCGTAGGTCCCCGCGAGGATGCTGGACGTGCTCCGCCAGAGAATCGCCCCGCCGGCGGCGAAGATGCCGACCGCGACGAAAAGCGAGATGAACGGCTCGATGCGCTCGTGGCCGTGGGGGTGTTCCCAGTCCGGCGGCTTCGTCGTCAGATAGAGGCCGCCGAGGATGATGGTGCTGTAGACAGCGTCCGCGAGGCTGTTGACCGCCTCGGACCCGAGGGCCAGGCTCCCGGTCGTCCACCACACGCCGGCCTTCCCGGCGACGAGAAGCACGTTCGCCGCGAGGACGACGAATCCGACCCGACGGATGGCCCGCTTTCGCTCCATTACCGTGGCTTTCGAGAGTGGGGTTCAAATGCGCTTCGGGCCGGAGCGGGCTATTAGACGCACTCGACGTGAGTTTTAGAGTCAGTCTAATTCGAAGCGAACCGCGTCGTCGTCGCCGTCGACGACCGCGCCGTCGAGGCCGGCGAACGCCTCGCGAAGCTGGTCGTAGGAGTCGTCGAGCGCCTGCACGAGCACTTTCGTGTCGGAGATGACCGGCATGAAGTTGGTGTCGCCGCTCCACCGCGGGACGACGTGGGTGTGGAGGTGGTCGTCGATGGAGCCGCCGGCGGCCGAGCCACCGAGGTTCTCGCCCGCGTTGCAGCCGTCGGGGTCGAAGGCGGCGTCCAACGCGGCGAGCGTCTTCGACTTGAGCCGCGCGTGGTCGAGGAGTTCCGCGTCCGAGAGGGCGGCGAACTCGCCGGTGTGGCGGTGCGGGATGACCATGACGTGGCCCGGCGCGTAGGGGTAGTTGTTCAGGAGGACGAACGAGTGCGGCGAGCGGGCGACGATTTTGCTCTCCCTGTCGTCGTCGCGCTCGGGGAGCGCACAGAAGGGACAGCGGTCGTCATCCGGGTCGTCGGCGTCGGCGTCTTGGTCGTCGTCGCGGGCGACCCACTCGATGCGCCACGGGGCGAACAGTTGGTCCATGGCGGCCCAATGGACCCGGACGTGCAAGCCGTTTCGGTCTCGGAGCGGTCGGTGCCGACCCCGAACCCGACGCCGACCCCGACTTCGTCCGATTACCGCGTCAGGTTCTCGTAGCCGTCTTCGGTGACGATGATGGTGTCTTCGGCCTGTCCGACCATCGCGCCGTCTTCCTCTTTCAGCACGGGGTAGCCGCGGAGGATACCCTGCTGTTCGAGCCGTCGGATGGCCATCTCGGAGCGGCCGCCCTCGAACCAGCGGGCGGCGAAGGGGAGCAGTTTGTACTCCTCGCGCACCTCGTCGAGCAGTTTTCGCGACATGCGGTCGCGGACCGAGCGGTCGTTGACGAGGCTGTAAATCTCGTTTTTCGACCCCTCGGTGACCTTGCCCGTGCCGTCGGTGGCGAACGGTTCGATGGCGACTACGTCACCGACTTCGAGTTCGACGCCGCGGTCCGCGCCGCGGTTCGGGATGGTCGGGTCGGTGTGGGCGTCCCACTGCTCGACGCCGTGGCCCGAGAGATTGAGGACGGGCGTGTAGCCGTAGCCGCGAATCACGTCCTCGATTTCCGCGCCGATTTTCCCGGTGTGCGCGCCCGCTTCGACCATGTCGAGGGCGGCGTCGAGCGCCTCCTCGGCGGACTCGACGAGCTCGTCGTTGCCCGAGAGGTCGACGGTCACCGCGGAGTCTGCGATGTAGCCGTCGACGTGGACGCCGACGTCGAGACAGACCATGTCCTCGCCGAACGCGGTATCGTCGTCGCGGCCGGGGCTGGCGTGCGACGCCTCCTCGTTGATACTGATGTTGACCGGGAACGCACAGCCATCAGCGAGTTCGCGGATGCGCGCTTCGGCGTGTTCAGCGACTTCGAGGTGGGTGACGCCGGGTTCGACCATCTCGGCCGACTCGTCCAACACCGTGCGGAGGACCTCCCCCGCCTCTCGATACTTCTCGACCGTCTCGTCGTCGAGGGGTCCGATACTCATGGCCGCGACTTCGCGGCCGCGCCGGAAAGCGATTGCGGGACGGCCGGCGACAGAGGGCGGGCCGTCGCCGGCGGCTCGCGCGGCGTGCGTGAGACACGCAGCCATGTCTATATAGCACAACAGTTCGAAACTAGCAACCCTTTCTTAGGTAGCCACCTTCAGACAGAGGAGAGAACGTTTCCAATGAGTGTCCCATCCTTCCACCCCGACGTCGCCGAGCAACACCTTCGAGTCGACATCGACGACTGGGACGACGTGTACGTCGTCGGCGACGTACACGGCTGTCTGCCGGCGCTCGAACGCCTCGTCGACCGGCTCGACCCCTCCGAGGACGACCTCGTCGTCTTCGTCGGCGACCTCGTGCGGAAGGGCCCCGACAGCAAGGGCGTCGTGGACTACGTCCGCGAGCGCGACAACTTTCTGACCGTCCGCGGCAACAACGAAGAAAAGCTCATCCGCGGCACGAAGGAGCTAGACGCGCTGACCGACGACGACCTCGAATGGATGTCGAACCTCCCGGTCGCCATCACGTGGGAGGACGCCATCGTCGTCCACGGCGGCATTCACCCCGAAAAGCCGCTCGACGAACACGACGTGGACGAACTCGAAAACACCCGGGCGATGAACCCCGGCGACAGCTACGACGGCCCCTTCTGGTTCGAGTACTACGAGGGGCCACAGCGCGTCTTCTTCGGCCACACCGTGATGGCCCACCCCGCCGTCTTCGAGCACGCGATGGGCCTCGACACGGGCGCGGTCTACGGCGGCGCGCTCACCGCCTACGACCTCCACGCCGACGAACTCGTCGCCGTCGACTCCGAGGTCACCCACGAGTCCCGCAAGGACTCGAAGATTCTCGAACCCCGCCAGCCCGCGCTGGTCTGAGCCACCGAGGCGACGGTAGCGGCGACGACGGAGGCGGCGAACTAAAGGTCGCCGCCGAACTGAACTCGCGGCCCTCGTACAGCAGGCGCGCCAGTTGGAGGCGGCGAACTAAAGGTCGCCGCCGAACCATCACCACGCAGCACATGTCCGACGACGAGGTTCGCGGCGGCGACTCGCAGGGCCGACAGGCCGGTCAGGGACAGACGACCGCGCCGGTCCGCGTTCGCGACCGCGACGACGACGAGTCGAATCCGGCCGACGCCGACCTCGCAGACCCCGCGCTGTATCTCAACCGCGAACTCAGCGAACTCGCCTTCCACGAGCGCGTCCTCCACGAGGCGAGAGACGACCGCAACCCGCTTTTCGAGCGCGTCAAGTTCCTCTCGATTCTCACCTCGAACCTCGACGAGTTCTTCATGAAGCGCGTCGGCGGCCTGAAACAGCAGATGGCCGCGGGCGTGAGCGAACTCTCCCCCGACGGCCGGACCCCGAGCCAGCAGTGGTCGCTCGTCCTCGACTGCGCCCGCGACCTGCTCGACCGGCAGTCCGACTGCTTCCACGACCTCGTTCGACCCGCGCTCACCGACGCCGGCATCGAAATCGTCGGCTACGACGACCTCGCGCCCGACGAGCGGGCGGCCCTCCGCGACTACTTCGAGGCGTCGGTCCTGCCGACGCTGACGCCCCTGACGTTCGAGCCGGCCCATCCGTTTCCGTTCATTTCGAACCTCTCGCTGTCGCTCGCGGTCCGCACGACC
The DNA here is from genome assembly GCF_000336975.1 of Haloferax sp. ATCC BAA-644. Taxonomy (NCBI): domain Archaea; kingdom Methanobacteriati; phylum Methanobacteriota; class Halobacteria; order Halobacteriales; family Haloferacaceae; genus Haloferax; species Haloferax sp. ATCC BAA-644. The sequence goes on along the minus strand of NZ_AOLF01000024.1, from coordinate 46,295 downwards.
GAGGGCGACGACGAGCCGACGAAGTTCTCGCGGGTCAAGGTTCCCGGCAACCGCCCGCGACTCGTCAACGTGGACGAGCGCGTCGCCGGTGCGGATGGCGCAAGCGATTCCAACACCGCATCTGCGTCCGCCGCCTCCGCCCCCGTCAGATACGTCCCGCTCGTGGCCGTCATCGAGCGCAACATCGACCTGCTGTTCCCGAACGTCGAGGTCGTCGACACCTCCGCGTTCAGGGTGACGCGGAACGCCGAGGTCCGCCGCAACGAGGAGGTCGCAGAGGGCCTCATCGCCATGATAGAGGACGTGCTCCGCCAGCGCCGATTCGCCACGGTGGTCCGCTTGGAGGTCCAGTCGGGCACGCCCGAGGCCGTCCGCGACCTGCTCGCGGAACAGCTCGGCGTGGACGACCGCGAGGTGTTCGAGCGCGACCTGCCGCTGGACTACGGCGCGCTCGCGTCGCTTTTCGACCTCGACCGGCCGGAACTCGAAGTCGCGCCGTGGACGCCCCAGCCCCACCCGCGGTTCGCCGGTCGCTCCGCCGACGACCCCGACTCGGTGTTCACCGAAATCGCTCGGAAGGACGTGCTCGTCCACCACCCGTACCACTCGTTTACGGGCACGGTGGGGACGTTCCTCGCGGCCGCCGCGGCCGACCCCGACGTGCTGGCCATCAAAGCCACCATCTACCGGACCGCGCCGGACTCCGAGGTCATCGAGACGCTCATCGAGGCCGCCAAGAACGGCAAGCAGGTCGCGGTGATGGTCGAACTCAAAGCGCGGTTCGACGAGGAGAACAACCTCCGGTGGGTCCGCCGCCTCGAAGAGGAGGGCATCCACGTCGCCTACGGCACCATCGGGCTCAAGACCCACTCGAAGACGGCGCTCGTCGTCCGCGAGGAGGACGACGAGGTGCGACTGTACTCCCACGTCGCCACCGGCAACTACCACTCTCAGACGGCGAAGCTCTACACCGACCTCGGGCTGTTCACGGCCGACCCCGACATCGGCCACGACCTCGTGCGCCTGTTCAACTTCTTCACCGGCCACTCGCGGCAGGAGGCGTACCGGAAACTGCTGGTCGCGCCGACGAACCTCCGCGAGGAGATGACCCGACTCGTCCGCCGGGAGGCCGACCACGCCCGCGCCGGCCGCGAGGCCCGCATCGTCGCCAAGATGAACGCCCTCGAAGACCCCGCGATGGTCCGCGAACTGTACGAGGCGTCGATGGCCGGCGTCGATATCGACCTCGTGGTCCGCGGCATCTGCCGGCTCAGTCCCGGCATCGAGGGGCTGTCGGAGAACATCTCCGTCTCGAGCGTCGTCGGTCGGTTCCTCGAACACTCGCGCATCTTCTACTTCGAAAACGCGGGCGACCCGGACTACTACGTCGGCTCCGCCGACTGGATGACCCGCAACCTCGACCGCCGGGTCGAGGCCGTCGCGCCCGTCGAAGACCCCGAACACCGCGCGGAACTCGACGCCGTCCTCGACGCGCTCCTGTCGGACAACCGCCGGCGCTGGGTGATGGACAGCGACGGCCGGTACGAACAGCGCCGACCCGGTGACGGCGAACCGGTTCGCGAGGCTCACCGAGAGCTGATGGACCGGGCGCTCGGCGCGGCGTACCGCGCGAGCGACGACTGACGAAAAAAGACCGGTTCAGGCGCTCGGTTGCACCCGCGCGAGCACGTCGCCGCGGGCGAAGTCGTCGCCTTCTGCCACGACTATCTCCGCGACCGTCCCCGTCGTCGGCGCGGCCACGTCGATGCTCACCTTCTCGACCTGTATCTCGCAGAGCGTCTCGCCCGCGTCGACCGCCGAGCCCTCGCGGACGAACCAGTTGGCGAGGTAGCCCTCGGCCACGTCGTCGGCGTCGTCGGGCCACGAGTCCGCCGAGTTCACGTCCACGGCGTCCGTCATGCGCGACCCCCGTTTGGTTCCGACTCGCCCGTCATTCGTGGAGTTCGCGGACGGCCGCCGCGATGTCGTCGGTGCCGGGGTTGACTTCGTCTTCCAGCGAGCGGGCGTAGGGAATCGGCACGTCCGGGATGGCGAGGCGCTTGACGGCCGAGAGGTCGTCCAGCGCGCCTTCCGCCGCCCGGGCGATGATTTCGCCCGTCACGCCGAACGACTGGTAATCCTCGTCCACGACGAGGAGTTTGCCGGTCTTGCGGACCGAGTCGAGCACCGTCTCGGTGTCGAGGGGGACGAGCGTCCGGAGGTCGACGACCTCGGCGTCGATGCCGTCGTCGTCGAGCTGTTCTGCGGCCTCCATCGCCCGGTGGACGTGCAGGCCGAGAGTGACGACGGTCACGTCGTCGCCGGGGCGCTTCACGTCGGCCTCGCCGAACGGAATCGCGTAGTCCTCCTCGGGGACGCCGGTCTTCGGGCCCGAGGGCGACGGCATCCAGCCGAGACCCATCAGGCGCTTGTGGAACATGTAGACGACCGGGTCGTCGTCGCGGATGGCGCTGTGCATCAGCCCCTTGGCGTCGTAGGCCGTCGAGGGGACGACGACTTTCATCCCCGGCAGGTGGGCGAAGGTCCCGTAGAGCGTCTGGGAGTGCTGGGCGGCGTCGTTGTAGGTGCCGCCGACGGCCGTGGTCAGCACCATCGGGACCGAAAAGGACCCGCCGCTCATGTAGGTGTTCTTCGCCATGTTGTTGTAGATCTGGTCCATGGCGACGCCGAAGAAGTCGACGAACATCAGTTCGGCAATCGGGCGCATGCCGGCCTGTGCGGCCCCGACGGCCGCGCCGAGGTAGGCCGTCTCGCTGATGGGTACGTCCATCACGCGGTCGCGGCCGAACTCGTCCAAGAGGCCGGTCGTACTGGAGAAGATGCCGCCGTAGTCGGCCACGTCCTCGCCCATGTAGAACACGTCGTCGTTCTCGCGCATCTCCCACGCGATGGCCTCGACCATCGCCCGGCTCATGGTTAGTTCGCGGTCCGTCTCGGTCGCTTCCGTGTAGTCTCGTGATTCGGTCGCCATCAGTTGTCACCTCCCGTCTCGTCGGCGTCACCCGGCGCGTCTGCCGCGGCCCCGCCGTCCGTCGCCGCCTGCGCCGGCGGGGTCGTGAACACGTTCTCGTACGCCTCCTCCGGGTCTGGTTCGGGCTGTTCTTTCGCCCACGAAATCGCCGCCTCGACCCGCTCGTGGGCGCGCTCCCGCATCTCGTCGATGTCGTCGTCGGTGACGCCGTGCGAGCGGAGGTCCGCGGCGAGTCGCTCGATGGAGTCGCGCTGTTTCGCGCGGTCGATGTCGGCCTCGGGGCGATACCCCTCCGCGTCGCCCATGAAGTGGCCCATCCGGCGGTGGACCTGCACCTCGATGAGCGTCGGCCCGTTGCCGTCGCGGGCGCGCATCACGGCCTCGCCCGCGGCCTCGTACACCGCCATCGCGTCGTCGGAGTCGACGCGGACGCCCGGCAGGTCGAAGCCGTCGGCGCGCTGTGCGCCGTTCCGAACGTCGGTCACGCGGTCTTTCGGCATGCTGATGGCCCAGTCGTTGTCCTCGACGACGAAGACGACCGGGAGGTCGTGGACCGCCGCGAGGTTCAGCGATTCGAGGAAGCCGCCCTGGTCGATAGCGCCCTCGCCGAGGAAGGCGACGGCCACGGCGTCCGTGTTCCGCTTTTTCGCCGCCATCGCCGCGCCGACCGCCGGGGGACAGCCCTGCGCGATGATGCCCGAACACGCGAAGTTCACGTCGGGGTCGAACAGGTGCATGTGGCCGCCCTTCCCGCGGCACAGCCCCGTCTTCCGCCCGAAAATCTCGGCCGTCATGCGCTCGAGGTCGACGCCCTTCGCGATGGCGATGTGGTGCGGCCGGTGCGGCGCGGTCACCGTGTCGTCGTCGCGGAGGTGGATACACACGCCCGCCCCGGACGCCTCGTGGCCGGCCGCGAGGTGCAGTTCGCCGGGAATCGGCCCCGCCGAGATGTCGAACGCCGGCTGTTTGCCGACGAGGTACTCGTCTACCAGTCGCTCCTCGTACTGTCGAGCGGTCACCATCTGCTCGTACATCGTCCGTAGGTCGGTAACACTTACCATGGTTGGCGTTCGGGTGTACTCCCGAGAATCTATTAACATTAATTGTGTAAGTCATGACCATCAGAACGAGCGGACTGCGAATTCACGCGAATCGACGGGTCGAGACAGGCCTAAGCCGCAGTCCGACGTACCGTTTCGCATGAGCGACACGACGCCGAATCTCGTCTCGATACCCGTCGGCGACGCGGTGCTGGAGGGCGACCTTCGGATTCCGGACGGCGCGTCGGGGCTCGTGGTGTTCGCCCACGGGAGCGGCAGCAGTCGGCACAGCCCGCGGAACAACTCCGTCGCCGAGGTCATCCGCGACCGCGGGGTCGGGACGCTCCCGTTCGACCTGCTCACCGAGGAAGAAGACGAGACGTACGAGACGCGGTTCGACATCCCGCTTCTGACCGAGCGACTGCTCGGCGCGACCGAGTGGCTCCGCGGCCGCGACGACACCGCCGGCCTCGACTACGGCTACTTCGGGTCGAGCACCGGCGCGGCGGCGGCGCTCCTCGCGGCGGCCGACCTCGGTGACGACGCGGGCGCGGTCGTCTCCCGCGGCGGGCGCGTCGACCTCGCGGAGTCGCGACTCGGTGACGTGACCGCGCCGACGCTGTTCGTCGTCGGCGGCGCCGACGAGCCGGTGTTGAGTCTGAACCGCGACGCGTTCGCGGAACTCGACTGCGAGAAGCCGCTGGAAGTCGTCGACGGCGCGGGCCACCTGTTCGAGGGGCCGGGCGAACTCGACGCGGTGGCCGGCCTCGCCGCCGACTGGTTCGGGACGCACCTCGGGTGAGCGCGTCGCTCACCGGTGTCGGAATCGCGGCCGCAGAGCATAGATGACTGCCCATCTCCGACGCGGCCGAACTGTTGCAGACGGCCTGAACCGGTACGTTTAGAACGGTTTGTTCGAAAACCACCGCACCAATGACAGACTCCGAGTCGACGGAGCTCGACGAATCCGTTCGCGAGGCCGTCGAACGGTCACGAAGCGGTGCGCCGGCGGTCGGTTCCGTGGTTCGCGACCGGTTTTCGTCCGACGAGGTGTTCCAGCGCATCGTCGCGGCCGCGGACGAGGAGATAACCTCCGGCGCGCGGGAGCTGTTCTTCAGTGCCCTCGCCGCGGGCTTCGCGATTACGATTACGTTCCTCCTCTACGTCTCGATGAAAGCGTCCACCGGCGGCGACCCGGTGTTAAGCGCGATGCTCTATCCGCTCGGGTTCATCTACATCATCATCGGGGGCTATCAGCTCTACACCGAGAACACGCTCCCGCCGGTCGCGCTGACGCTGGAGCGGCTGGCCAGTATCCCCGCGCTCTTGCGTAACTGGGTCGTCGTCCTCGCGGGGAACCTCTTCGGCGGGACGCTCGGTGCGGCCGCCCTCGCCTTCGGCGGCGTTCTCTCGCCGGAGGCCGCGAACGCGGCGCTCGAACTCGCTCAGAAAGGCGTCGAGACGCCGTGGTGGAGTCTCTTCTTCAAGGCCGCGTTCGCCGGCCTCATCGTCGCCGGCGTCGTCTGGGTCACCTTCGCCGCCCGCGACACCATCTCTCGTCTCGCCGTCGTCTACCTCGCGTTCCTCGCGGTTCCGCTGGGCGGGCTCTTCCACGTCGTCGTCTCCTACACCGAGATGGTCTACCTCGTGATGAACGGCCAGTTGGCGTTCCTCGTCGGACTGACCGAGTTCGTCATCCCCGTGCTGTTGGGCAACACCTTCGGCGGCGTCGTCCTCGTCACCGTCGTCAACTACTTCCAGACGACGGAAAACCGGTTAGAATCCGCTCGTTTCGAGGGGGCGAAACGACAGCTTTCGATTCGTGAGTGGGCGCTGGGCGGACTCGCCGGTCGGTCGTACGTCCCGCTCATCGAGACCGAAGAGGGAACCGACGACCACACGGACTCCTACCGGGTCGTCGTCCCCATCTCGAACCCGCGGACCGAGTCGCACGTCGTCGAACTCGCCTGCGCGCTCGCGAAGTCGAAAGAAGACGCCGTCGTCGATATCGTCCACGTGGTGCAAGTTCCCTCGCGCGTCTCGCAACGCTACGGTGCCGCACAGAACCAACGGATTATCGCACACTCCAACGAACAGCTCGAAGACGCCCGCGAACGCGTCGCCGGCTACGACATCGAAGCCCGGACGTCGACGGTCGTCTCACACCGCTCGTTCGAGGAGATATTCACCGTCGCCAGCCGCAAGGACGCCGACCTCGTCGTCATGGGCTGGAGCAACGACCGAATCTGGTCGGGAGGGCGTGCAGAACGGACGATGAGCGAGTTGACGAGTCGCTTGCCCTGTGATTTCCTCGTCCTCAACGACCGGAACTACGACACCAGTCGACTCCTCTTGCCGACTGTCGAGAGTCCCCACTCGGCGCTCAGCGCCGAGGTCGCGAAATCCCTCCGCTCGGTCGTCGGGTCGGAGGTGACGCTCCTCCACGTCGTCAACGGTCCGGACGAGCGCGAACGGGGCGAGGCGTTCCTGTCCGACTGGGCGACCGAACACGACCTTCAGGACGCGACGCGGATCGTCGACGACACCGGCGACATCGAACGAGCCATCGCTGACCGGGCCGACAGCCACTCGATGGTGCTGATGGGCGCGACCGAACGGGGTCTCCTCACTCGACTTCTGACCGACTCGTTGCACCTCGACGTGGTCAACGACACCGACCACGCGGTTCTCTTGGTGGAGCGCGCCACCGAACGAAGCCTCAGACAGCGTCTGTTCGGACGCTGAGTCGGTCGACTTCTCTCCTCGCGGGCGCTTCCGCCCTGCTCTCAGTCGCGACGGTATCCGAACGTGTCGCCGGCGACCGCGCCGCTTTTGTAACCGTAGGAGAGACAAATACGTATGAGTTCAGACGCCGATCAGGCGATAACGGTCTACTCGGACTACGTGTGTCCCTTCTGTTATCTCGGAAGACAGTCCCTCTCGCAGTATCAAGAGACGAGAGACGAGGAACTCGATATCGACTGGCACCCGTTCGACCTGCGGAGTCAGAAGCGCCGCCCCGACGGAAGCATCGACTTCTCGGTCGACGACGGCAAAGACGAAGACTACTACGAGCAAGCGAGGCAGGGCGTCCGCCGGTTACAAGAGCAGTACGGCGTCGAGATGACGCTTGACCTCGGAACCGACGTTGACTCGCTGCCGGCGCAGATCGTCTCGTACTACCTGAAGGGACACGCCGACTACGAGACGTGGCTCGCGTTCGACGAGTCGGTCTTCGAGGCGCTCTGGCAGGACGGCAAAGACATCGGCGACGAGGCGGTGCTCGTCGAACTCGCCGAATCGGCGGGCATCGACGGCGAGGAAGTCGCGTCCGCGCTCGACGACGAAACGCTTCGGGCCGAAGTGCGCGAACGATTCAGCGAGGCCCAGCAGCACGGCGTCACCGGCGTCCCAACGTTCGCGTACGAGGGCTACGCCGCGCGAGGAGCGGTGCCGCCGGAGCAGCTAGAGCGACTCGTCGAGGGAGTGTAGACACCGAACGCGCGACGAACGGGACCGACGGCGCTCGAAGAGTCGTCGCGCCCGCCGGCGAGTCGATTCACCCGGCGGTGGTCGTTTCGAGCATCCGGCGGAGCGCGACTTCCATCTCCTCGAACTCCGAGAGTTCGAGTTCGTCGGTGGTGACGATGACGCCGCGGTCGCCGCCCACGACGCGGCCGACGAAGCCGTCCGAGAAGACGCGGAGCGTGAACTCGTACTCGCCGAAGTCGGTGGTCGCAACGCTCCCGTCGGCGTTGTAGGTCTCTCGCGGGCCGAATCCGGTGCGCTCGCTCTCGACGAGTTCGGATGTGGCGGCGCGCGCCGCGGCCTCGTCGCCGCCGTAGAGGTCCCGTCGGACGTACAGCACGTCGAAGTCGTCGCGGGTGAAGTGAACGACGCTCCGCAGGGAGTCCCCGAGGGTCGTTCGGCAGGTGGAGACGATTGCGTCGGCGACGCCCCCGGTGATTGTCGGCGTTGATTCGGTCACGGGCGTAGATAGCACGCCGCAGTATTTGGCCGTCTCGCCTCCCGGTACGGCCGATGCCACCGCCCTCTCACGACCGTCCCGCCCCTCCCGCTCGTCCGAGGCGGCTCGTGGTCAGGCCAGTCGGAACCGCGTGTCGGTGAGTTCCTCCGACACGTCCCAGAGCCGGGCGGCGGTCTCGGGGTCTCTGGCGCGGTCGCTCGGCTCCGCGATGCCGGGGGTGCCGCGCATGCCGAACAGCCCCTGCGGGCCGACGTACTCCCCGCTTTCGACGGCCGGCGAGGTCGCGGCGTACAGGAGCGGGAGCGCGCCCATCGCGGCCGATTGGGCGAATATCGCGTTACCGAGCTTGCTCAGCCAGTACCGGAGCGTCGACCCGGACGCCTCGGGGCCGCGGAACTGGAGGTTCGTGGCCGCGTATCCGGGGTGCGCGCCCACGCTCAGCACGTCGTCGATGCCCGCGGCGGTCAGCCGGCGGTCGAGTTCGAACGCGAAAAGCAGGTTCGAGAGCTTGCTCTGGGCGTAGGCGTCCCACTCGTCGTAGTCGCGTTCGCCTTGCAGGTCGTCGAACTCCATCCGGCCGCGCTCGTGGAGGCCGCTCGACATCGTGACGAGCCGCGTCTCGCCGGGCGTGTCGCGGAGCGTCGGGAACAGACGGGCGCTCAGGGCGAAGTGGCCGAGGTGGTTGACGCCGAACTGCGTCTCGAAGCCCTGTGCGGTCTCCCGCCGGGGAATCACCATCACGCCGGCATTGTTGCAGAGGACGTGCAGCGACCCGTGTTCGGCGGCGAACTCGTCTGCGAACCGGCGGACCGAGTCGAGGTCTGCGAGGTCGAGTTCCGAGAGCGTCAGCGAGGCCGCCGGCACCGAGCCGCGGATGTCGGTCATCGCGTCCGCGCCGCGGTCGAGGCTTCGGCAGGCCATGACGACGTGCGCGCCCTTCTCGGCGAAGGCGCGCGTCGCCTCGAAGCCGAGACCGCTGTTCGCGCCGGTGACGACGACGGTCTTCCCGGAGAGGTCGGGAACGTCGGCAGCGGTCCAATCGCTCATGAGAGCTTCAACGGCCTGAATCGAGTAAACCGTGGCGGCGACGGTCAGCGCGACCGGAACGCGGTCACCGTCGGCCGCGACGACCTCAGTTCGACGCGGTGCTGGTCTGCATTCCGTCGGAGTTGTACGCCGAGCCGAAGCCCTCGTCGTCGAGGAGGATGATGCCCGCCGACGACCCGGTGAGTTCACCGAACTCCGCGATGGCGAGGTCGGCCGCGGTCTGGGCGTCGCAGCCGCGTTCGAGGTGGCCGACGGCGCGGCGGGCGAGCGTCACGCGAGCGATGTCTTCGCCCGCTCCCGTGGTCGACGCGCCGCCGGCCGGGGAGGCGTAGAAGCCCGAGCCGATTTGCGGCACGTCGCCGACGCGACCGGCGAGAGCGAACCAGCGGCCGCCGGTCGAGGTCGCGGAGGCGAACGTCTCGCCGTCGGTGGCGACCGCCCCGACCGTGTCGTGGCCGGGAAGGCGAACATCGTGAGCCGAGCGGTCACTGCTTGCCGAGGTCTCCTCGGAATTGTCGTGGCCGGGAAGGCGAACATCGTGAGCCGAGCGGTCACTGCTTGCTGAGGTCTCCTCGCGGGCCGGCAGATAACCGTCGCCCGCCTCGGCCGTCGGGTCGCTCGTGCTACCGCCGAATCGGTCGGCCAGCCACGCGAGGTGTTCGCCGGGCGACCCCTCGGGCGCGTCCGCGTTCGCCCAGCGCTCGCGGGTCTCGTCGGTGAAGAGGTCGACGCCGGTCTCGACGCCCGCGTCGGCGGCGAACTCGACCGCCGGCTCACCGCTCAGGAGGACGTGCGGCGTCTCTTCGAGGACCGCTCGCGCGACGGAGACGGCGTGTTCGACGCCCTCCATGCCGGCGGCCGCGCCGGCGCGTCGGTCGCTCAGCATGACGCCCGCGTCGGTGCGGACGACGCCGTCGGACTGGACTGCGCCGCCGACGCCGGCGTTGAACCGGCGGTCCGATTCGAGGACGCGGACCGCGGTCTCGACCGCCGAAAGCGGGTCGGACTCGCTCGCGCCCGCGTCGGCCGCGTCGTCCAAGACGGCCTGTCTGGGCTCCGGTTCGCCGGGGATGCCGCCGGCCCCGCCGTGAAGGATAATTCGCATACGCGAGTGTCTCCCGAGCGCGGGTGTAAACGTATCGACCGCCGAACGGAGCGATAGTTGCAGTTCGCCGTCGATAACGGCAGGACTTTTACACCGCACTGGAAAACCCAAAATGTTCATGAGCTACGACCAGATTGAGGTTCCGGACGACGGCGAGAAAATCACGGTCGACGAGGAGACGGGCGAGCTCTCCGTCCCCGACAATCCGATTATTCCGATCATCCACGGCGACGGAATCGGAACGGACGTCGGCCCCGCCGCACAGAAGGTCCTCGACGCCGCCGCCGAGGCGACCGGCCGCTCTGTCTCTTGGATGCGCGTCTACGCCGGTTCGTCCGCCCGCGACAAGTACGACGAGAATCTCCCGGAAGACACGGTAAGCGCCATTCGCAACCACCGCGTCGCAATCAAGGGCCCGCTCACGACGCCCGTCGGCGCCGGCTTCCGCTCGCTCAACGTCGCGCTCCGTAAGAAGCTCGACCTGTACGCGAACGTCCGCCCGACCTACCACCTCGACGGCGTCCCGTCGCCCGTGAAGAACCCCTCGGCGATGGATATGGTCACGTTCCGCGAGAACACCGAAGACGTCTACGCCGGCATCGAGTGGGAAGCCGGCACCGACGAGGTCCAGCAGGTCAAGGAGTTCGTCGAAGAGGAGATGGGCGCGGACGACGTCATCCACGACGGCCCCGTCGGCATCGGCATCAAGCCCATCACCGAGTTCGGGACGAAGCGCCTCGTCCGCGAGGCCATCGAGTACGCCCTCGAAAACGACCGCGACTCCGTGACCCTCGTCCACAAGGGTAACATCATGAAGTTCACCGAGGGAGCGTTCCGCGACTGGGGCTACGAACTCGCAGCAGAGGAGTTCGGAGACGTCACCATCACGGAAGACGAGCTCTGGGAGGAGTACGACGGCGAGAAGCCCGAGGACAAGGTCGTCGTCAAGGACCGCATCGCGGACAACATGCTCCAGCAGCTCCTGACCCGCACCGCCGACTACGACGTCATCGCCACGATGAACCTCAACGGCGACTACATGTCCGACGCCGCCGGCGCGCAGATTGGCGGCCTCGGCATCGCCCCCGGTGCGAACTTCGGTGAGGGCCTCTGTCTCGCAGAGCCCGTCCACGGCTCCGCGCCCAAGTACGCCGGCGAAGACAAGGTCAACCCGACCGCGATGATTCTCTCCGGCCGTCTCATGTTCGAGTACATGGGCTGGAAGGACGCCGGTAAGCTCATCCGCGACGCCGTCGAGAAGACCATCTCGGACGGCGACGTGACCTACGACCTCGAACGCCAGATCGAGGGCGGCAACAAGCTCGCCACGAGCGAGTACGCCGACAAGGTCGTCGAGAACATTCAGGAACTCGCGTAAGCGAACACACCACTTCTCTCGCGGCACCGACGCCGCAGTTTTTCGCGCCGACTACAGTCGATTCGGGTCCCGCCAGCGACGAATCCGGTTCCACAGCGGTCTGACGACGCCGAAGACGACCGCGCCGGCGGTGTCGGCGACGATATCGACGGCCGTGTCTTCCAGGTAGACCGAGCGGGGCCACTCGACCCAAAAGCCGGTGAAGAGCCGCTCGTACACCTCGAACCACGTCCCGATTGCGGCGACGGCCATCGGGAGGACGACGAGGAGCGCGAGCCGCGAGTGGAGCAGACGGGGATTGAGGACGTAGAGAATCGCCGCGACGCCGAACCCGGAGGCGGCGTGGACGAGAATGTCCCACCACCAGATGCGCGTGTAGAGAAACAGCGCCATGCTCGTGAAGTGCGTCACGGTGACGACGCTCCCGAACACGGCGACGGCAGCCATCTCTCGGGGGCGTTCTTCCCAGCCGGCCAACACCGTCTCGTTCAAGGTTCGTCTCAGCATGCGCGGGTCGGTAGACGGGGCGGTAGGCGGGGCGGGTCGACTGCGGTGGCGGGGTGCTGTGCCGTATCTCCTGCGAGCGGACGCATAGACGAGAGATAGGACATCATCGATATGTACGTTATCTCGACGGAGCAACACGTTTGGGGTTAAATTAACCCCGCCGACGGGAGCACCGCAGTCGAGTCAGCGGTTCGAGCGGCGGTCGTCGTCCGGCGACTCGCCGCCGTCCGAGCGGACGTGAGTTGAGCGCGGCGGCGAGTCGCCGCGGCGGGCGTCCGCCTGCCCTCGCGACCAGAAGATACCTTCGACGAAGGCGAAAAAGCCGAGGCCGCCGGCCACGTTGACCACGAGGTCTATCGCGGTGTCTTCGGCGTAGTAGGCCATCGACCAGCCCCACCAGAAGTCCTTGAACAGGTACTCGTACACTTCGAATCCCGCGCCGATGGCGAGGAGGGTGGCCGCGACGACCGCCGGGGCGCGAGGGCCGCGGAACGTCTGCGGGAACACGAGGAACAACACGCCCGCGACGCCGAAGCCCGAAAGGGAGTGGGTGAGCACGTCCCACCACCAGATGCGCGTGTAGATGTCGTACGCGAGCCCACCGAAGTGGAGCGCGCTGACGACCGCGGCCCAGACGCCGACGAACGCCCACAGCCACGGCTCTCGCGCGAGCTTCGAGTGGCTCATCGTTGCCCGCTGCTCGACGTGCTGACCGGGGTGTTCGGCGCGCCGTACGCTGTCCATGATGAGAGTACGCGTGGGGAGGGCATAGTTAGGGACTACCGTCTACTGAGTGATGACACGGGGTTGATAAATGCTTTCTCCTTACACGTCGTGGCTGAGCCGACCCAAGCCACTCGTTCGAGAGGCTCCAAACCCCCGAAACGCACCGCACGGAGAGTTTAGTCCGGGTGGCGGTTCGCGCTCGGTTCAGTCCAGCCACGGCGGGTTGGCCCGCGGCGGCGAGAACACGTCGATGCCGACGACGGTCTCGTCGCCGCGGTTCTCCGCGCCGTGGGGTTCGCCGCCCGCGAGCGAGTAGGAATCACCGGGGCCGACGACGAGTTCCTCGCGGTCGTCGCCGACGAGGAACGTCAGTTCGCCGGCGACGATGTAGCCGACCTGCTCGTGGGGGTGGTCGTGAACCGGGACCGTCGCGCCGGGTTCGATGCGGAAGTGTTGGACGTTCATCTCCTCGCCGCCCGCGAGGAGCGAGAGGAACACGTTGTCGGCCGCCTCGGCGGACGGCGCGTCGTCGACAGAAACTCGGTCCATGATGACACGCCACGGGGAGCGAAGATAAATCCGCCGGGGAGACGCCGCCGGGGAGACTCCGCGGGGGTCGGCACCGCGTCGGGGTCCGCGGTCGCTCGTGCTCCCGAACGTTCAAATCCGCCGCCGCGGAACACCGACGTATGTACGCGGTCGTGGGGTGTACGGACTGCGCGAACATGTGGCTGCTTTCGGACCCCGACGGGTCGAAGACGGCGACGTGTCCGCGGTGCGGCAGGCGACACCAGACGAAGAAGCTCCGGCGCTTCTTCGAGTCCGACGACAGGGACGCCGCGCGACAGGCGCGGTCGGCGCTGTTGGCGAAGAAACACGGCGACAGCGAGGCGTTCGCACAGGTCGAACACGTCTCGGAACTCGACCGGCGAGTCGAGGAGTCGGGCATCGACGACCGGGAGTACCTCGAAGGCTCGGGGCTCGACGCCGACGAGGTGTTCGAGGCGGGCGAGGCCGCCGCGCGGGGGCGAGACTCGTCGTCGGGGTCGCCCGACCGCCTGACGGTCGTCCGCGAGGCGATACGGGACGGCGACCGGCCGACCGAAGCGGAAATCGTCGCGGCCGCGGTCGAACGGGGCGTTCCCGAGGACCGCGCCCGCGACCTGCTCGACAAACTCCGGCGGCGCGGCGAGGTGTCGGAGTCGCGGGGGCGACACCGACTGGTCTGAGATTCGGCGCGGGCGAACAGACACTCGGTGAGCACGCTCGCCTCAGAGCGCGCCGAGGAGCTTCGCCACCGTCAGCGCGGAGGCGACGACGCCGAGGGCCAACTTCACCAGTCTGAGCGCGAGCGCCAACCGCCGCGCGTCGTCGTACTCGTCGGGCGATTCGGGGTCGGTACTGCGTGTGAAGAGGGGCATGGGAGGGGATGGGTTGTGGACACGCCCGCGGGTGCTCCCCGACGGACGCGTTTTCATCGTTCCCGCGGAAACGGAATAAACGCGAGCCACGGGTGCGGAGTGAAAGTGGAAGTGGACGGAGAGACGCGAATACGCTGGTATAGTGCGGGAACGCGCTGAGAAACGCAGTTCAGCTGTGTCCGGTGCCGGCGAAACTGAAACCGGTCGAGTTACCGGCCGAGTTCGGCGTGGGCGCTGGAGAGATGCCGCGAGGCGAGCGCAGAGAGAAGGGAGAGTTCGCCCGCAAGCGAGCCGACGGCGATGCATTCCGCGAGGGCGTCGGCGTTGGAGCCGGCGGGGTCGCCGCCGCCGCTGACGCCGAGGACGTCGAGGCCCTCGGACTGGGTCGGGAGTTTCGTGCCGCCGCCGACGGTGCCGACTTCGAGGGAGGCGATGGAGACCGAGACGTAGAGGTCGCCGTCCTGCACCTCGGCGGTCGTGATGGCGTTCGCGCCCTCGACGACCTGCGCCTCGTCCTGTCCGGTGGCGAGGAACATCGCGGCGACGACGTTGGCGACGTGGGCGTTGAACCCGAGGCTCGCGGCCTTCGCGGAGCCGACGAGGTTCTTTCGGGTGTTGAGCTCCGCGACCGCTTCGGGCGTGGTGTGCAGGCGTTCTTCGACGACCTCGCGCGGGATGCGAACGTCGGCGGTGACGCTCCGGCCGCGGCCCTCGACGGCGTTGATGGCGGCGGGCTTCTTGTCGGTACAGAGGTTGCCCGAGAGGGCGACGAGCGAGGCGGTCGTCTCGGCTTCGACGATGCCGCAGGCGGCCTCGGTGGCGATGGTTGCCATGTTCATCCCCATCGCGTCCTTGGTGTCGTAGCGGAACCGCAGGTACACCGAGTTGCCGACGACGTACGGCGTCACGTCGAGGAGTTCGCCGTGGTTCGTCGTCTCCTCGGCGGCTTCCTGCAGCGCCGCGAAGTTGTCGCGGGTCCACGAGACGAGCGCCTCGGCCTCGGCCACGTCGGCGACGCGGAACACCGGCGCGCGGGTCATCCCGGACTTGAGGACGCGGGCGGTCGCGCCGTCGGCGCTGTTGATGACCGAGCAGCCGCGGTTGACCGACGCGAGGAGCGCGCCCTCGGTCGTGGCGAGCGGGAGGTACTTCTCGCCGGAGACGGAGCCGCCGTCGACGCTGACGGGGCCGGCGACGCCCATCGGCACCTGAATCGCGCCGACCATGTTCTCGATGGCGGACTCGGCGGCCTCCGCGGGGAAGCCGTAGTTCCCGACCGCGTCGAGCGACGCGCCGGACTGCGATTCGACGAGCAGTCGGCGCGCCTCGGCGGCGGTGTCGGCGTCGGCGTGCGCTTCGAGTTCGTGGAGGCGGAGGTCGCCCTCCCGAACGCGGTCTGCGAGGGACGCGGCGTCTGTCATACCCCGACGTTTCCCGCGCCGGCCCTAACGCGTTCCGGTTCTTCCAACGGCCGCCACCGACCCGACCGGCGTCACCCGCGACGACCGACCGCCGCCCGGCCACCCCGCAGCCTCCCGAACCGTTTTGCCCTCCCGCGTCGGCGTCGAACGTATGACCGCGGCAGCGGACCTCGTACTGACGAACGCGGAGGTACACACCCTCGGGTCGCCCGACGAGACGCACGAAGCCGTCGCCGTCCGCGACGGCGAGGTCGTCCGCGTCGGCCGCGCGTTCGACGTGGAACTGCTCGCCGGCGTCGAGACGCGGGTCGTCGACTGCGGCGGCCGCGTCGTCCTCCCCGGCTTCGTCGACGCCCACACGCACCTCCCGATGGTCGGCCGCTCGCTCGTTCACGCCGACCTCTCCGCCGCCGACTCGCCGGCGGAGGCGGTCGAACTGCTCCGCGAGCGGGCCGCCGAGGTCGAATCCGACGACGAGACCGGCGACGGCGAGCCTGACGACGGGGCCGACTGGGTGCTCGGCTACGGCTACGACGAGAGCACGTGGGACGACTCCAGATACCTCACCCGCGACGACCTCGACGCCGTCTCCGAGTCGCGCCCCGTGGTCGCCTTCCGCGAGGACCTCCACACCGCCGGCGTCAACTCGGTCGTCCTCGACCGCTACGCCGACGAGATGCCCGACTCGGGCGTGCAGACTGCCGGAGACAGCGGCGATGGCGAACCCGCGGGAGATGGCGACGCCGCCGCCGAGCCGACCGGCGTCGTGGTCGAGGGCGCGGTCGACGTGCTCCGCGAGGCGACCGAACCGGGCCGCGAGGAGATGGCGGACCTCGTCCGCGCGGCGCAGGCGTACGCGACCGCCCGCGGCGTCACCGGCGTCCACGACATGGTCCGCGGCTCCCGCGCGCCCGAGGTCTACCGCGACCTCGACGAGGCCGGCGAACTGGCGCTCCGCGTCCGCATCAACTACTGGTCCGACCACCTCGACGCGCTCCGCGAAGTCGGCCTGCGGACGAACCACGGGGGCGGGAGCCGCGGCGGCCTCGTCACCGTCGGCGCGATAAAAACGTTCACCGACGGGAGCTTCGGCGGCCGGACCGCGAAGCTCACCGACCCCTATGCCGACGCCGCGGCCGACCCCGACGCGGCCGACGACGAGACGGGCCAGTGGGTCGTCGCCCCCGATGACCTCCGCGACCTCGTCGCCGACGCGGACGAGTCGGGGTATCAGCTCACCGCACACGCCATCGGTGACGCGGCCATCGACGCGGTGCTCGACGCGTACGAGGCGACCGACGACCCCGGCGCGGCCCGCCACCGGGTCGAACACGTCGAACTCGCGTCCGACGAGGCAATCGAGCGGTTCGACGAGTTGGGCGTCGTCGCCTCGGTCCAGCCGAACTTCCTGAAGTGGGCCGACGGGGGTGGCCTCTACGACGCCCGGCTCGGCGAGCGACGCCTGCGGACCAACCGCTACCGCGACCTGCTCGACGCCGGCGTGGACCTCGCGTTCGGGAGCGACTGTATGCCGCTCGGACCGCTTCTCGGCGTGGACCTCGCCACCGACCACCCGAACCCCGACCAGTCGCTCACCGTCACCGAGGCGCTCCGGGCGTACACCTCCGGCGCGGCCTACGCCGGCTTCGACGAGGACCGACTGGGAACCGTCGAAGCCGGCACCGCCGCGGACCTCGTCGTCCTCGACGAGTCGCCGTGGGATGCCGATTCGATTCGCGATATCGCCGTCTCGATGACCGTCGTGGACGGTCGCGTCGTCTTCGAACGAGATTGAACGGGTAATCGCCACCGACGGCGGCGTACTTTTGAATAAAATCATTCTTCTGACGAGTAACGACCGTGTTCAGATTCTAATGGCTCATCAGGTGCGTTTACCACCGGCGAATCAGTATTGTAGGGAATATATACGCGTGAGTGGCGAGTATTGAAGAAAAATATTTTTCAATAAGGGCCGATGATTGGACTTCCACCGTGGTGACCAATCGTGGTTGAATTACAGTCGGTCGGGTTCGAGTCGGAGCTCAGCCTGTTCAAATACGACACGCTCGAACAGCTTCCGGAGAGCCACCGCGACCTCGACGAGGCCGCCCGCTCCCGGCGAATCGCCGCCGCCCGCGAGGCATTGGGCGACCGAGTTATCGTGCTCGGACACAACTACCAGCGCCGGGAAATCGTCGAGCACGCGGACTTCGTCGGCGACTCCTACGAGCTCTCGAAGCGCGCCGCCGAGTCGGACGCCGAGTACGTCGTCTTCGCCGGCGTGACGTTCATGGCCGAGAGCGCGGACATCATCACCGACGACGACCAGACGGTGGTTCTCCCGTCGATGGAGGCGTCGTGTCCGATGGCCGGGATGGCCGAGGCCGTGCAGGTCGACTCCGCGTGGGAGACGCTCGTCGAGGAGTCCGGCGGCAAGGACATCGTCCCCGTGACGTACATGAACTCCTACGCCGACCTGAAGGCCTTTTGCGCCTCCCACGGCGGGCTCATCTGCACCTCCTCGAACGCCGCCGACGCCTTCGAGTGGGCGTTCGAGCGCGGCGACGCCGTGCTGTTCCTGCCCGACAAGCACCTCGGGCGCAACACGGCCGACGACCTCGGCATTGACGAGGTGGTCGAGTGGGACCCGTGGGCCGGCGACGTGGCCGAGTCGATGGGTGCTGCCGACGAGGTGGAGCCCGATATCCCGGAGCTCGGTGACGCCGAAGTCATCCTCTGGGACGGCTACTGTCAGGTCCACGAGCGCTTCCGCGCCGACCACGTCGAAGAAGCGCAGGCCGACGGCGCGAAGGTCGTCGCCCACCCCGAGTGCCGCCCGAGCGTCGTCGCGGCCGCCGACGAGGTCGGCTCCACCAGCCACATCTGCGACGTCGTCGCGAACGCCGACCCCGGCGAGACGTGGGCCATCGGCACCGAGGTCCACCTCGCGCGACACCTCGCGCGCTGGCACCCCGAGGTCGACGTGCGGCCCCTCTGCGGCGACGCCTGCATGGACTGCAACGCCATGCGACAGGTCGACCCGAATTACCTGACGTGGGTGCTCGAAGAGCTCGCCGCGGGCCGCGAACCCAACGTCGTCGAGGTCGCGCCCGAGGAGAAGGAACTCGCCGCGGTCGCGCTCGACCGCATGCTCGAACTATGAAGGCCGACGTGCTCGTCGTCGGCTCCGGCATCGCCGGCTGCGCCGCGGCGCTCGCCGCCGCCCGCGAGGGGGCCGACGTGCTCGTCGTCACGAAGGCGACCGAACCCGAGGACGCCGCGTCCGACTGGGCGCAGGGTGGCATCGCCGTCACTCAGTCCGCGCCCGACGAGTTCGCCGCCGACATCCGCCGGGCGAGCGACGGCACCGCCGACTCCGAGGCGGTCGAGACGCTCGTCTCCGAGTCCCGCGCCGTCGTCGAGGACGTGCTGTTGGACACGCTCGAAGTCGAGTTCGACGCCAGCGCCGACGGTCCGGGCGCTGACGACACCGCCGACACCGACACCAACTCCTTCGACCTCGCCCGCGAGGCGGGCCACTCCAGCCGCCGCATCCTCCACGTCGACGCCAGCACCGGCGCGCACGTCCTCCGGCCGTTCCTGAAGCACCTCTCGGCCCGCGACGGCGTGCGAATCGTAGAGGATGCGATGGCGCTCGACCTCCTGACCGAGGAGGGGACCGTCCGCGGCGCGACCGTCCTCGCGGACGGCGAGGTCGAACCCGTCTTCGCCGGGGCGACCGTCCTCGCCACCGGCGGCATCGGGGACTGTTACGCCCGCTCGACCAACCCCGCGGGCGCGACCGGCGACGGCGTGGCGATGGCCGCCCTCGCCGGCGCGACCGTCTCGGACATGCAGTACGTCCAGTTCCACCCGACGGCGTACGACCCCCGGACTGACCCACGGGCCGACGACGACGCGCGACCGTTCCTCGTCAGCGAAGCCGTTCGCGGCGAGGGCGCGATCCTGCGCGACGCCGACGGCCGCCGATTCATGCCCGACGTGCACGACGACGCCGAACTCGCCCCCCGAGACGTGGTCGCCCGCGCCGTCTCCCGCGCCCGCGACCGAACCGGCCGCGTCGTCCTCGACGTGTCCGACCTCGACGTCCGCGAGGAGTTCCCCGACCTCGCGGCGCTCTGCGACGACCGCGGCGTCGACCTCGGCGCCGGCATCCCAGTCGCCCCGAGCGAACACTTCCTCTGTGGCGGCGTCGCCGTCGACGACCGCGGCAGGACCTCGCTGTCCCGCCTGTTCGCCGCCGGCGAGTGCGCCCGCACCGGCGTCCACGGCGCGAACCGACTCGCCTCGACCAGCCTGCTCGAAGGGCTCGTCTGGGGCGTCCGCGCCGGCGAGACGGCGGCCGACCGGGGTTGCGGCGAGGCCGAGACCGTCGAGTACGCGCCGCCGCGCGACTCCGACCCGGCGCTCCCCGACGCCTTCGCGGACGCGAAGTTCGACCGCCTCGGGCGGACGATGGACGAGTTCGTCGGCATCGAGCGCACGCCCGACGGCCTCGACACCGCGCGGGCGCGGCTCCGCCGCCTGAAAGGCGAGGTCGACGCCTACGCCCGCACCCGCGTCTCGCGGTCCGTCTACGAACTCCGGAACGCCTGCGTCTCGTCGCTCCTCGTCGCCCGTGCGGCCGCCGACGCGCCGTCGGCCGGTTGTCACTCGCTCGTCGACCCCGACGGACGCGATGGGGGCGACGGAAGCGACGGAAGCGACGACGCCGGACGGGGGGTGACGCCGAGTGCTGACGACTGAGACGGTCGAGCGCTGGCTGGCCGAGGACGTCGGCCACCGCGACGTGACGAACGACGTGCCCGGCGACACCATCGGGCGACTCGTGGCCAAAGAGCCGACTATCGCCGCCGGTCTCGACGCCGCGGTCGCCGTCTTCGACTACCTCGGCGTCGAGGCCGAGAAAGCGGTCGCGGCCGGCGACGCGGTCGAATCGGGCGACGAAGTCTTGCGGGTCGAGGGCGACGCCCGGAACGTCCTCCGCGGCGAGCGCGTCGCCGCCAACGTCGTCGGCCACGCCTCCGGCGTCGCCACCACGACCCGCGAGGCCGTCGACGCCGCCCGCGAGGTTTCCGATTCGGTTCGGGTCGCCGCGACCCGCAAGACCACCCCCGGCCTCCGCGGCGTCGAAAAGCGCGCCGTCGTCGCCGGCGGCGGCGACACCCACCGCCTCACGCTCTCGGGGATGGTGATGGTCAAAGACAACCACGTCGCAGAACTCGGCTTGGAGGCGGCGGTCCGCCGCTTCGCCGCGCGCAAGTCGTTCGCGACGAAACTCGAAGTCGAAGTCGAGACGCCCGAGATGGGCGAGCGCGCCGCGGCCGCCGGAGCCGATATCGTCCTGTTCGACAACCTCCCGCCCGAGGCGGTCCGCGAGGGCGTCTCCCGACTCCCCGAAGGCGTCATCTCGGAGGCCAGCGGCGGCATCACCTTGGAGACGCTCCCCGCCTACGCCGACACCGGCGTCGACGTGGTGTCGATGGGGTGGCTCACCCACAGCGCGCCGAGTGCCGACTTCTCCTTCCGAACCGGGTGAGCGGCGGGCGTTTCGATCGACCCGGACACCGCCGTCGGTCGAATCCACACGTTCTTTGGCTCGTGTCGAGACGGTGGAACGATGACTTCGTGGCGCGCCGCCCGCCTGCGCTCCCCGGTCGCGAAGTACTACGCCTACAAGACGACCGAGTTCGTCTCCTTTACGACGGCCATCTGGATTCTGTTCGTCCGCTCGCGGGACCTCTCGTTCGCTGAGGTGGGCGCGCTCAACAGCGTCTGGTGGCTCGCGCTCGTCGCGGCCGAGATACCGACCGGCTACCTCGGCGACCGGCTGGGCCGCCGGAGCGCGATGGCCCTCGGCACGGCCGTCATCGCCGTCTCGACCGCGGCGATGGGGCTGTCCGAGACGTTTCTCCAACTCGCGGTCGTCTACGGCGCGTGGGCGGTCGGCCAGACGTTCCGGTCCGGCAGCGACGACGCGTGGCTCTACGACCTCTTGGCCGAGACCGACGAGACCCACGAGTTCGCCGCCGTCCGCGGGCGCGCCACCGGCGTCGGCCTCGCAATCGGCGCGGTGACGACCCTCGCCGGGGGCCTCCTCGCCGACGCGACGAACTACGCGGTCCCCTTCTTCGCCACCGCCGCGGTGACGGCGCTGGGCGTCCCGATTCTGCTGTCGGTCCCCGAGACCGGAGCCAACGGCGGCGACTTCACGCCGCGGACGGCGCTTCGGGTCATCCGCGAGAAACTCTCGCGCCCGCCGCTCCGCGGCTTCGTCGCCTACTTCGCGCTCCTGTTCGGCGTCGCCAACATGGTGTACATCTTCGACCAGCCGATTCTCCGCGACGTGGCGCTCGACCTCGGCGTCCCCGCGTCTGCGACGAACACCGCCGTCAGCGCCTCCTACGCGCTGTTCTCGCTCGTCGCGGCCGCGGCGACGTTCCGCGCCGGCTGGGTCGAATCCCGCGTCGGCGTCCGCCGGTGGTTCCTCGCCTCGCCGCTCGTGCTCGCGGTCGCTTACGCGTCGGTCCCGCTTTTCGGGCCGCTGGCCTTCCCCGCGTTCGCGGTCGCCCGCGGCGTCACGAACGTCTCGTCCGTCCTCGGGAACCAGTACGTCAACGACCGGGTGGACTCGGTCGGGCGCGCGACCGTCCTCTCGGCCGCCGGGATGCTCTACTCGCTCGCTGTCGTCCCGTTCGAACTCGCCGGCGGGGTCGTCGCCGACGCCCTCTCGCCGGCCGGCGCGCTCGCGCTCTTCGGCGGGGTACTCGTCGTCGGCGCGGGCCTCCTCTGGACGGTCGAGCGACCCGTCTGAGGGTTCGGGGTGGGGCGGCCAGCGCGCTCGATTCGTGGGAGGCCCGCCGCCCACGCCGAAGGGAAAACCCCTTACTGTCGGTCGTCGCACTCGCGGGCAATGGGCTTCTTCGACGACCTCCGCGACCGCATCGAGGCGACAGACAGCGTCGTCTCGGTCGGCCTCGACGCCGACATCGACCGCATCCCCGACCACCTGCTCGACAAGGACCTGCCGCGCTGGGCGTTCAACCGCCGCATCATCGACGCGACTCACGAGCACGCCGCGGCGTTCAAGCCGAACGCGGCGTTCTACGAAGACGAAGACGGCTGGCGCTCCCTGCGCGAGACCGTCGCCTACGCTCACGGCAAGGGCGTTCCGGTCCTCTTGGACGCCAAGCGCGCCGACATCGGCAACACGACCCGCAAGTACGCCGACCTGCTCGACGACGCCGACGCCATCACCGTCAACCCCTACATGGGCCGCGACTCCATCCAGCCGTTCCTCTCGCGGGAAGACAAGGGGGTGTTCGTCCTCTGTCGCACCTCGAACCCCGGCGGCGCGGACCTCCAGTCGCTCGAACTCGACTCGGGCGAACCCCTCTACGAGCGCGTCGCGGCGCTCTGCGACCTCTGGAACGAACACGGGAACGTCGGCCTCGTCGTCGGCGCGACCGGCCCCGACGAACTGGAGCAGCTCCGCGAGCAGGTGCCCGACCTGCCGTTTCTCGTCCCCGGCGTGGGGGCGCAGGGCGGCGACGCCGAGGCCGCCGTCGAGTTCGGCCTCGCGGACGGCGTCGGTCTCGTGAACTCCTCGCGCGGCATCATCTTCGCCGGCGAAGACAGCGGCGAGGACTTCGACAAGGCCGCCGGACAGGCCGCAAAGCGCCTCAAAAAGCGGCTGAACCAGTACCGCTGAGGCGACGCGGTGGTCGATTCTCCCGGCCGAATCGTCCGGCGGTCGCCGCCCGGCGAGACGTTTACCACCGTGGCCCCCTAACTGCGCCCGTGGACCGAGACCGACTCGTCATGGGGCTCGCGGCGGTGTTCGCGGGCATCACCATGCTCCTCGTCGTGTTGGCGTTCGCCTACCGACAGCTCTTGTTGCTGTTCGTCGCCGTCCCCTTCGGCGCGACGACGTACTTCATGTACGCCCACGTCAGCGGCCGCCTCCACGAGCGGTTCCGCCGGACGCGCGTCCGCGCCGACGCCGGACGCGGCGGGTTCGGTTTCCGGTCGGAGCGACGGCGAGGCGACCGCCGGGAGACCGGTGGCTTCGGCGCGGGCCCCCGCGGCGACCCACAAGAGGGTCCGCGTACCGGGCGGTTCGGCCCTAACGCCGGTCCCGACGGCGGATTCGACGGCGACCGCCGCCGGCGACAGCGAACCCGCGGTGACGGGCCGAGCGTCCGCCCGCCGCGGCGCGGCATGAGTCGGCAGCAGGCCCTCGACACGCTCGACCTCGACGGCGACGCCTCCGCGGACGACGTGAAAGCGGCCTACCGCGAGCGGGTCAAGGAGACCCACCCGGACTCGAAGACCGGTGACGAGGAGGCGTTCAAGCGCGTCAACCGCGCCTACGAGCGTCTGACCGACTGAGCGTGGCTCGGTTTCGTTCGCATTCGGCCCTCATGGGCCTCGATGGTCGCGTCCGCGCCCGACGCCGTCTCGATTGCGGTACGTTCTCATGGCAATCGCTACCGCGGAAAGCGTTTTCACGGTCGGTTTCCTACCCGCTTCCATGAGCGCGGATCGGGCTCTCTTGGACGAGGCCCTCGAGCGCGGTGAGGAAGAAGGCGGCAACGTCGAGTTCAAAGAACGCCTCACCCGCGCCGTTCACCTGTCCGACGGCCGGATGGAGTCGCTCGCGGCCCAACTCAGACACCGAGTGCTCTCCGGCGACGGCGTGGCGACCTACGTGGTCGGCGTCACCGACGACGGCGGCATCGCCGGCATCCCCCCGGACGACTTCTCCGAGACCATGGACGTGCTGTCGCTTCTGGCCGAGGAGGCCGGGGCGCACATCGAAGACGTGGAGACGTGGGGCGTCGGCGACTCGGCCGAACGCGGCCTCGTCGGCGTCGCGACCGTCCGCGAGGGCGCGATGCTCGACGTTGACGACGACCACATCGTCGTCGGTACCGCGGGGCACGTCGACCACGGCAAATCGACGCTCGTCGGGTCGCTCGTGACCGGACAGGCCGACAACGGCAACGGAAGCACGCGGTCGTTCCTCGACGTGCAACCCCACGAGGTCGAACGCGGCCTGTCGGCGGACCTCTCGTACGCCGTCTACGGCTTTTCCGACGACGGCCCGGTCCATATGCGCAACCCTCACCGGAAGTCCGACCGGGCGCAAATCGTCCAGGAGGCCGACCGGCTGGTGTCGTTCGTCGACACCGTGGGCCACGAACCGTGGCTCCGGACGACGATTCGCGGCCTCGTCGGCCAGCGCCTCGACTACGGCCTGCTGGTCGTCGCCGCCGACGACGGCCCGACGCGGACGACCCGCGAACACCTCGGCATCCTGCTCGCCATGGAGCTGCCGACGGTCGTCGCCATCACGAAAATCGACGCCGTCTCCGAGGAGCGCGCCGCCGAGGTCGAACGCGAGGTCGAGCGACTCCTCCGCGACGTGGGACGGACGCCCCTGAGCGTCGAGCGCCACGGCGTCGAGGCCGCCGTCGAGGAGATAAGCGAGTCAGTCGTCCCGCTGTTCCCGACGAGCGCGGTGACGATGGACGGCCTCGACGACCTCGACCAGTTGTTCGAGTCGCTCCCGAAGCGCAGCGCCGCCGAGGGCGACTTCAAGATGTACATCGACCGGACCTACTCGGTCACGGGCGTCGGCGCGGTCGCCTCGGGCACGGTCAACTCCGGGGCTGTCGAGGCCGGCGACGAACTCCTCTTGGGGCCGATGTCAGACGGCGAGTTCCGCGAGGTCGAGGTCCGCTCCATCGAGATGCACTACCACCGGGTCGACCGGGCCAACGCCGGCCGCATCGTCGGCATCGCGCTCAAGGGCGTCCGCGAGTCCGAAATCGAACGCGGGATGGTGCTCCTCCCGTCCGACGCGGAGCCCACGGCGGTCCGCGAGTTCGAGGCCGACGTGATGGTGCTCAACCACCCGACGCGGATTCAAGAGGGCTACGAGCCGGTCGTCCACCTCGAAACCATCTCCGAGGCGGCCGTCTTCCACCCCGACGGCGGACGACTCCTGCCGGGCGACACCGGCACGACTCGCGTGGAGTTCAAATTCCGTTCGTACTTCGTCGAGGAGGGCCAGCGATTCGTCTTCCGCGAGGGCCGGTCGAAGGGCGTCGGAACCGTGACGAAAGTCGACTAAAACAGTACGGGCGCGACGCGAGTTCGCACCCACCGACGGTCAGGCCGAGCGCTCGACCGCGACGTAGCCGTCCGGTTTTCTCGCCGCCGCGCCGAACAGCACCGCCCAGTCGAGTAGGCGGGCGACTCTGTCGCGCCAGCGCGACTCCCACCCCTCCGGGTCGCGGTGGCGCTCCCAGTTCGGCACGGTCGGCTCGAACGCGTCGAACACCGCGTCCGCCGACATCGGCTCGGCGTTGAGCGCGTCAAGCACCTCGCGCGCGCCGAAGACGTTCTCCTCGAACGCGCGCCGCAGGTCGTCTGGGTCGGGGTCGTCGCGGACGCGCTCGAAGCCGCGGCTCACCTCGCGGGCGAGCCCGAGCGACTGACAGAACACGAGCCAGTCGCGCCCCTCGTCGGGCGTCACGTCGAGTCGGGTCGCCACTCGGCCGCAGCAGTCGTCTTCGGAGCCCGGAATCAGCGGAACGGCGCGGTGGGCGTCCCACAGCCGGTCGAGGGCGTCCGGCGCGGGCGGGACCGGCTTGCGCCTCACAGCCCGAACGAGTCGGCGAGCACGTCCTCGTCGGTCTCGCCGAGGGTGTACGTCGGGCCGTTGACCACGTCGACCGTGACCTGCGCCGGGCCGAACACGTCGGGGTCGACCGCGCCGAAGTCCCAGTCGGCGTCCTCGAACAACTGTTCGAACGGGACGCCGTAGTCCGGACCGGCCGTGGAAATCGCGCGGTCGAACTCGTCGAAGTCCTCGCTGACGGTGACGTGGACGCGCCCGCCGTAGGCGACGGCGTCGTTCGTCCGGCCCATGGCGACGCTCTCGTCGTAGCTGACGGGGGCGAGCGGGGCGGAGCCGTTGATGGAGAGGACGTTCGTCGGGTCGTAGCCCGCCTCGAAGAGGTTGAACACGGCGAGTTCGGCCGCGCGGGCCGCGCCCGTGACGCTCCCGACGAGCGAGCCGGTCGCGTAGGTCGGCAGGAAGACGGCGCTCGGTTCGAGGCCGGTCGTCTCCGCGACGTGTTCCGCGACTTCGTCGGTCGGGAGGTCGATGCTCTCGACGGCGAGGACCGTCAGGTCGAACTCGTCGTAGTAGCCGAGGTGGTGGAACTCCTCTTCCTCGCCGACCAGCGCGCGGGCCGGCCCGGAGCCGAGGCCGTCGAAGTCGTCGAAGGTGAGTTCCCAGCCGGCCTTCTGCGAGCAGAGGAGGGCCAGCGCGGGGCGGTCGGTGGAGAGTTCGACGTGCGGACGGGGCGTGCCGGCGACCTCGCCCATCCGCGTCTGTACCGTGGCGAGACCCGCGGTCTGAATCTCCGCGAGGAGCATCCCCGCTTCGACACCGCCGTCGGCGTCGACGCCGAAGTCGATGACCGTCGCACCCGAGTCGAGTTCGTAGCCCTCGATGCCGAGCTCTCCGGCGAAGTCGAGCGCCTCGTCGACCAGTTCGATGGCCATCCGATTGATGCTGTCCATGCGAGGCGATTGCGCGCCTTCGGCTAAAGGGTTTGTCAGTCACCCACTGCTGCGGGTCGCGTGGACGTGTCTCGTGTCTCGAACGGCGGATCCGCGCGACGGGTCCGCGGGCCGCGACCGTGAGCCGCGACGCTACTCGCGGTCGCTTCTCGCTTCCCGTCCGAGATGGGCTTCGACGGCGTCGACCTTGTCGGCGGCCGTCTGGTCCGTCGCGCGCTTGTCGTCTATCTTCAGGAACGTGCTCACGCGGTCGCCGTCGACCGCCTTGTGGGCCGCGCCGACCGCCGCGAGCAGTTCGTCGATGTCGTCGGCCTCGATGACCGTCCCCATCGGGTTCGTCTCGTAAGACACGTCGAAGTCGTCAAGGGCCGCGACGGCCTTGGCGACCTCGCCCGACATGCTCCCTTCGACGACCGGTGCGACGCTCAACATGGCGATAACTGTCATGGCCGAACCAACGCGCCACGCGGTAGTAAAACGGGGTGACCTGTCGGCCGAGTCGATGACGGAACCGACGAGGCTATCCCCTCGAACAGCCACAGATTCCGATATGTTCCAGAGCGAACTCACTCGGATGGCGCTCGTCGCGGGAGCGAACGTCGCCGGCGGGGTGACTCTCGGCTCGGCCATCGGCGGCGCGGTCGGCTACGCGGTGGAATGGACCGTGACGGGTGCCGTGTTGGGGCTGGCGGTTGCCGTCTTCGCCGCCCGTCGGTAGCTCCCACCGCCGAGAGCCGCCACCGCCGAGAGCCGCCATCACTGACAGCCGCCACCGCTGACCCGACCGCGCAGCGCGCTTTTCTCGTCTGCCGACGTATCAGCGCCCATGAACCCGCGCATGACGAGAGCGCTCACGCTCGGCCGGGCTATCGTGTACGAGGTGCGCACCGAGCGGCTCACCTTCATGGCGGGAAGCATCGCCTACGGGGCGTTCGTCTCGCTGTTACCGCTGTTCCTGCTCGTCCTTGCAGCCGTCTCCGCCACCGGCGACAGCGGTCTCCGCGAGGGCGTCATCGCCGTCATCCAGTCCGTCCTGACTCCCGGCGCGGGCGACGTTATCGTCGCCGAACTGGAGTCGTCGACCCAACTGGCGAGCCTCTCCGTCGTCGGGGCGCTCGTGTTGGTGTGGGGGACGCTCCGCATCTTCCGCGGTCTCGACACCGCCTTCTCGGACATCTACGAGTCGGAGGCGGCCAACACCTTCGCCGACCAGCTTTCGGACGGCATCGTCGTGCTCGTCACCGTCTCGCTCGCCGTCGTCGCCGGCGCGCTCATCGAGTCCGCGCTCCCGGCGCTCGACGGCGCGCTCGGCTGGGTCGTCCACCGCGGCCTCCTCGTCGCCGTCCTGTTCGTGACGTTCTACCCGATGTACTACATCTTCCCCGACGAGGACGTGACCTCCCTCGAAGTCGTTCCCGGCACGCTCGTCGCCGCCGTGGGGCTGACGACGTTCGAGTCGCTGTTCCGGCTCTACGTCGAGTTCAGTAGCCGCGCCCCCGAGTCGAGCGTCGTCGCCGGCATCCTCGTCCTCCTGACGTGGCTCTACTTCAGCGGGCTCGTCATCCTCCTCGGCGCGGCCGTCAACGCGGTGCTGTCGAACCGCTCGCGCGACGTGAACGTCCGCCCGCTGTTCGGCGGCGTCGCCCTCGACTCGCAGGCCGACACGGCGACTCGCGGGGAGGTGACCGCGGCCATCGAGCGACTTGACCGCCTCGTGGCGGCCGCCCCCGACGAGGACCTGACGCTCCGCGTCGGCGACGAATCAGTCACGCTCCCCCGACCCGAACGGGTCGTCACCGACACCGAGACCAGTCGGTTCCTCCCGGAAGGCCCCGTCAGACTGGAACTCAGATGGTCTTCGTGGCCTGACAGTCACGAGGAGTGACGACGGGCGTTTATGCGGCTGGCGTGCGTATGCGACACTATGGCAATAAAGACTCCCGCGCGACCGACAGAGCCGGCGCGACCGCTTGACGACGACCGAGCGCGGTGGGAGGCCGTCGAGACGACCGCCGAAACGGCGTCTCGCGCGGTTCGACCGCCGACCGTCGTCGAACATCAGCGACTGCCCGAGAAGGACTTCGGCGAGGCGCGACTCGTCTGGCGCTGCGACGACTGCGGCGAACTCGGGTCGCTGACGGCGTTCCCGTCGTCGTGCCCGGACTGCGGCGCGGGCCGCGAGGCGCTGTTCTACTTCACCGAGGACTGACCCGCTTCCCTCGGTCGAAGGCGGCCGGCCACCGGCCGATCGCGACCGTTTTCCCGCCGGGCGACGACCCGCGGGTATGTATCTCTCTCACCCCGTCCGTCGCATGCGCGACGACCCGCTCGACGACGAGGTCGCGGCACTCCGCGTCGAACCCGCGGACGACGACGCCCGTACCGCGCTCGAAAGCCGCGTCGAGTCCCTCGGCGGCAGCCTCGAACGCGAACTCCAGTTCGGCGGCGTCGTGGTCACCCTCGCGGAATCGGCCGTCTCCGACCTCTGCGAACTCGAGGGTATCGAGCGAATCGAGACGGTCGACACGCTCGGATACTGATTCTTCGCCCACGCGTGCGCGGTCCCGCGACTGTTGTCAACTGTTTAGTGTATTCTCTGCGGACGTTCCGTATGGTCTCCCTCCATTCCCGCGTCACGCGAGTGGTCGGCGTCGTCGCCGCCGCCGTCGGCGCGTCCGCCGCGCTCTCCGCCAGCGAGTTCGGCATCGAACACCGTGAGAGCACCGCGCCCGCCTCGCTCATCACACGACTCGCCACCCGGTCGCCGCTCGAATTCGGCGCGCTACTCGTCGTGTTCGCGGCCGCTATCGTCCTCGTGACGGTTCCGATCGACTCATGAGCGTGCTCGCCGACCTCGGGGGCGTTTTCCTGCTCGTCGCGTACCTGTTGCTTCTCGCGGGCACGGCCGTGCAGTATCGGCGCGGAACGCTCTCCGCTCCGCGGGCGGTTCTCCTCGTCGGGATGTGTCTCACGTGGCTCTCGTACGCCCTCTTGCAGGTGACCCAGTCCGGGACCGTGCCGACGGGAACGCCGCTCAACTACGCCCTCGACGCGCTCGCCGTCGTTGTCCTCATCGTCGGCGTGGGAGCGATGGTCTGGTGGTGGCGGGCGCGGGACGCAGCGTGAGTTTTCGGAGACGCGTCGGTGACTGAGTTGAGGTCAGAGACCTGCGTCGGCTGGGATTTGAACTCCACTCGCTCACTCGCGTTCGCTCGCTAGTTCAAATCCCAGCGGCTCACACACAACCTCACGAGACCGAGAGACACAGCGGTCTCTCGGAGGTTCGTGTTCGGTAGAAGTGCGTCGGCTGGGATTTGAACCCAGGTTGTGACCATGGCAAGGTCACGTGATACCACTACACTACCGACGCATGTGGTGGAAGTGCGCTGGCTGGGATTTGAACCCAGGTTGTGACCATGGCAAGGTCACGTGATACCACTACACTACCAGCGCATTCCGCGTGTATCGTGGCGTGCTGCTGCGTTACTCGATAGTGTCGGGTTGATAAATAAGACTTGCGAAACGGGGGAGAAATCGGGCGACGGAGCGCCACCTGCTACCACGTGAGATTCGCCTTCGACAACCTGTCGCCGGCCGTGTAATTATGTACCATGCGACGTTCGCCAATCCTCCGCAAACTGGGTCGTGGGACGCTCTATCACCCCAGAATGGATTCGCTACTCTTTTAGGTAGGCCCCCGGTAGAAACGCCACAGTCTAGACGAGACGAGGATGAACCCGGCATGAAACTCAGCGTACTCGTGCCGTCCTCACTCGTCCGGGAAGCCGAAGACAAACGCGAGGCAACTCGCAAACTCGGCTACGTCGCCCGCGCGGCGGCGGTCTTCCGGGCGAACGAACTCGTCGTCTTCCCCGACGAAGACGGCGAGAACAACTGGGGCGGCGAGTTCGTCGAAACCGTACTTCGGTACGCCGCGACGCCTCCTTACCTCCGCAAGGAGGCCTGGGGCAAGCGCGACGAACTCCGCTACGCTGGTATCCTGCCGCCCGTTCTCGTGGCGTCTACGACCGCGGACGACTCCGACGAGTCGCCCGCGTTGCGAGAAGGAATCGTGACCGAGGTCGGACCTGACGACCGCGTTCGGGTCAATTGCGGAATGCAACACCCGATCTCCCTGTTCGTCCCTCCCGGGATGGACCTCACAGAGGGAGAGCGCGTCGCTGTCAGGATCTCTTCGCGAGAACCGGTCCGTGCGCGGATCGTCGACGAGCCCCTCCCGGGCTTCGACGTATCCCGCATGGACCTCACGGAAGCACTCGGCAGGCCGGATGCGGGCGTGCGAATCGCCACGTCTCGCTATGGCGAACCGCTGTCGGTCCCCACATTGGGCGACCTGACGGCCCGCATCACCGAGGCCGGCGGCATGACCGTCGTCTTCGGGTCGCCGGGCCGTGGGCTTCCGGACATGCTCGGGATGTCTCCCGAGGATGTTGCAGACGTCGAACCTTCCGTTGGTCCGGGGTTCGACCTCTGGCTCAATACGATTCCGCGACAGGGCAGCGAGGTCGTGCGAACGGAGGAAGCGATGTTCGCCTCCCTCTCTCCCCTGACACTCACGGAGTGAATCCATGCCACAACCAAGCAGACCACGAAAAGGCTCGATGGGCTTCAGCCCGCGCAAGCGAGCAGTCAAGGAGGTTCCACGCATCAAGTCGTGGCCGTCCGACGACGGCTCCCCAGCGCTGCAGGGCTTCGCCGGTTACAAGGCCGGTATGACCCACGTGATGATGGTCAACGACGAGGCAGACTCCCCCCGCGAAGGAATGGAGGAGTCCGTCCCGGTGACCGTCGTCGAGACGCCGCCGATGCGCGCCGTCGCCCTTCGCGCCTACGAGCAGACGCCGTACGGTATGAAGCCGCAGACCGAGGTCTGGGCGGGCGAGTTCCACGACGAACTCGACCGCGTCCTCGACCTGCCGGCAGAAGACACGTTCGACTCGGACGCCGACGCGCTTCGCGAGGCCGTCGAGGCCGGCGAAGTCGATGACCTCCGCGTCATCACGCACACGGTGCCCTCCGAGCTCGCGAACGTGCCCAAGAAGAAGCCCGACGTGATGGAGACTCGCGTCGGCGGCGGCTCCATGGTGGAGCGCGCCGACTTCGCCCTCGACCTCGTTGCCGAGGGCGGCGAACACGAGATGTCCGACGTGTTCCGCGCCGGCGAGTACCTCGACGCCGCGGGTGTCACGAAGGGTAAGGGTACGCAGGGTCCCGTCAAGCGATGGGGCGTCCAGAAGCGTAAGGGCAAGCACGCCCGCCAGGGCTGGAGACGCCGTATTGGCAACCTCGGCCCCTGGAACCCGTCCCGTGTCCGCTCTACGGTTCCGCAGCTCGGTCAGACTGGTTACCACCAGCGCACCGAGCTCAACAAGCGCCTCATCGACCTCGGTGAGGGCGACGACGCCTCCGTCGAAGGTGGCTTCGTCAACTACGGCGAGGTCGACGGCTCCTACGCGCTCATCAAGGGCTCGCTGCCGGGCCCCAACAAGCGCCTTCTGCGGTTCCGCCCGGCCATCCGGCCGAACGACCAGCCGCGCCTCGACCCCGAGGTGCGCTACGTCTCTACCGCATCGAACCAGGGATAATCCATGCAGGCAACTATCCGAGACCTGAACGGCGACGACGCGGGCAGCATCGACCTGCCCGAGGTCTTCGAGACGGCTTACCGTCCGGACCTCATCAAGCGTGCCGTCATCGCCGCGCAGGCAAACCGAAAACAGCCGTACGGTGCCGACCCCTACGCCGGACTTCGAACCCCGGCAGAGTCCATGGGCAGCGGCCGTGGGATGTCCCACGACCCACGCCAGAACGGCGTCGCCCGACGCGTCCCGCACGCCGTCTCCGGCCGTCGCGCTCACCCGCCGAAGGCCGAGAAGGACCAGGGGAAGGAGATCAACACGAAGGAGCGTAAGCTCGCCGTCCGCTCGGCGCTCGCCGCCACGACGGACACCGAGCTCGTCGCCGAGCGCGGTCACCGCTTCGACGACGACGTCGAGCTCCCCCTCGTCGTCTCCGACGACTTCGAGGACCTCGTCAAGACGCAGGAGGTCGTCGACCTCCTGCAGTCCCTCGGCGTCTACGACGACATCGAGCGCTCCGAGGAGAACAAGAAGGTGAAGTCCGGTCAGGGCAAACTCCGCGGCCGCAAGTACACCCGTCCGAAGTCCATCCTCTTCGTGACGGCAGAGGAGCCGTCGAAGGCTGCTCGCAACCTCGCCGGCGTCGACGTCGCCACCGCGGCGAACGTCTCCGCCGAGGACCTCGCGCCCGGTACGCACGCCGGTCGCCTGACGCTGTTCACCGAGAGCGCGCTCGAGGAGGTCGCAGACCGATGAGCATCATCGAACACCCGCTGGTCACGGAGAAGGCGATGAACCAGATGGACTTCGACAACAAGCTCCAGTTCATCGTCCACATCGACTCGACCAAGTCCGACGTCAAGTCGGAAGTCGAGTCGCGCTACGACGTGGCCGTCGAGAAGGTCAACACGCAGGTCACGATGAAAGGCAAAAAGAAAGCAACAGTTCGTCTCTCTGAAGACGACGACGCGCAGGAAGTCGCGTCGCGTATCGGGGTGTTCTAACCATGGGACGCCGAATTCAGGGCCAGCGTCGCGGTCGCGGTACGTCCACGTTCCGGGCGCCGTCGCACCGCTACAAGGCCGAACTGTCGCACAAGAAGTCCGAAGACAAAGACACCATCTCGGGGACGGTCGTCGGCATCGAGCACGACCCCGCACGAAGTGCGCCCATCGCCCTCGTCGAGTTCGAGGACGAGCAGCGCATGATTCTCGCGCCCGAGGGCATCAGCGTCGGCGAAGAGCTTCAGATCGGCGTCTCCGCCGAGATCAAGCCCGGCAACACGCTGCCGCTCGCCGAGATTCCCGAGGGTGTTCCCGTCTGTAACGTCGAGCACCAGCCCGGCGACGGCGGGAAGTTCGCCCGCGCCTCCGGCGTGAGCGCGCAGTTGCTCTCGCACGACCGCAAGGTCGCCATCGTGAAGCTCCCGTCGGGCGAGGTCAAGCGCCTCAACCCCAACTGTCGAGCCACCATCGGCGTCGTCGCCGGTGGCGGCCGCACGGAGAAGCCGTTCGTCAAGGCGGGGAAGAAGTACCACAAGATGAAAGCGCGCGGTATCAAGTGGCCGCGCGTGCGTGGTGTTGCTATGAACGCCGTCGACCACCCGTTCGGTGGCGGCGGCCGGCAGCACCCCGGTCAGCCGAAGTCCGTCTCGCGGAACGCTCCGCCGGGCCGGAAGGTCGGTGACATCGCCTCCAAACGCACCGGTCGCGGTGGCAAGGGAGGGAAGTAACCATGAGTACGCAATACCGCACCGGCCGCGAAGGTGAGTTCACCTACCGCGGCTACACGCTCGACGAGCTGCAGGAGATGGAGCTCGACGAGGTCGCGGAACTGCTCCCCGCTCGTCAGCGGCGAACCATCACCCGAGGCCTGTCGGCCGAGCACGAGAAGCTGCTCGCGAAGGCTCAGGACAAGACGGAAGAGGAGACGGCTAACGCGCCCATTCGAACGCACCTGCGCGACATGCCGATTCTCCCCGAATTCGTCGGTCTCACCTTCGCCGTCTACACCGGTCAGGAGTTCGAGCGCACCCAGATTCAGCCCGAGATGATCGGCCACTACCTGGGCGAGTTCCAGCTGACCCGTAGCTCGGTCGAGCACGGTCAGGCCGGTATCGGCGCGACCCGGTCTTCGAAGTTCGTGCCCCTCAAGTAAACCATGGGAATCAACTACAGCGTCGAGGCCGACCCGGACACCACGGCCAAGGGTATGCTCCGGGACCGGCCCATCAGCATCAAGCACAGCAAGGCCATCTCCCGCGCCATCAAGGGGATGCCCGTCGCCGACGCAGAGGAGTACCTCGAAGCCGTCATCGACGGCGAGCGGTCGGTTCCGTTCAAGCAGCACAACTCCGGCGTCGGTCACCGA
Organism: Haloferax sp. ATCC BAA-644; assembly: GCF_000336975.1. NCBI lineage: Archaea > Methanobacteriati > Methanobacteriota > Halobacteria > Halobacteriales > Haloferacaceae > Haloferax > Haloferax sp. ATCC BAA-644. The sequence continues at coordinate 11,081 of NZ_AOLF01000024.1, read as the reverse complement.
AGCGACATCGACGGCTGGGACGCGGGACGGTACCCCGAGAAGGCGTCCAAGGCGTTCCTCGAACTCCTCGAAAACGTTCGCAACAACGCGACCGAACAGGGCTTCGACGGACCGGCCATGGAGATCAAGCACGTCGCCGCCCACAAGGTCGGCGAGCGTCAGGGTCGCAAGCCCCGCGCCTTCGGTCGGGCGGACCCGTGGAACACCCCAATCTGTGACGTCGAACTCATCATCGAAGAGGTCGAGGAATAATGGCTGACGAACACCAATTCATCGAGAACGGACTGCAGCGGTCCCAGATCGACGAGTTCTTCGCAGAAGAGCTCGGTCGAGCGGGCTACGGCGGCATGGACGTCGCCAAGACGCCGATGGGCACCCAAATCGTGCTCAAGGCCGAAAAGCCCGGGATGGTCATCGGGAAAGGCGGGAAGAACATCCGTAAGGTCACCCGCGAACTCGAAGAGCGATTCAATCTCGACGACCCCCAGATCGACGTGCAGGAAGTCGACGAGCCGGACCTCAACGCCCGGATCGTCGCCGACCGCCTCGCCAACGCGCTCGAGCGCGGTTGGTACTTCCGTAAGGCGGGTCACACGACCATCGACCGCATCATGGACGCCGGCGCACTCGGCGCCGAAATCGTCCTCTCCGGCAAGGTCACGGGCGCTCGCTCCCGCGTTGAGAAGTTCAACCGCGGCTACATCAAGCACAACGGCGAGCCCGCACAGGAGATCGTCGACGAGGGCCAGGGCGTCGCAGTCATGAAGCTCGGCACCATCGGCGTGACGGTCAAAATCATCCCGCCGGGTGCGCGACTCCCCGACGACTTCGAAGTCGAGGAAGACGCCAACCCCGACGCGGTCGAACAGATCGAAGAGACCGAGAGCGTCGAGGACCTCCTCGAAGAGGAGCCGGAAGAGGTTCCGGACGTCTCCGAGGACACCGACACCGACGCCGAGACGGACGCCGTCGACGAAGATGTCGTCGAGGAAGCGGCCGTCGAAGCGGTCGAAGAGGAAGTCGTCGACGATGCCGACGACGAGGAAGCGGTCGAGGAGGTCGTCGACGACGACGAAGAACTCGACGAAGACGTCGCCGAAGAGGCGGCCGACCTCGTCGCGGAGATGGAAGACGAAGACGACGAAACGGAGGAAGAATAAATGGCGATCCTCTACACCGAAGAGATTCGCGACATGACGCCCGCAGAGCGCACCGCCGAGCTCGAAGAGCTCGAAACGGAGCTGCTCAACGCGAAGGCCGTGCAGGCCGCGGGTGGCGCGCCGGAGAACCCCGGCCGCGTCTCTGAACTGAAAAAGACCATCGCCCGAATCAAGACGATTCAGGGCGAAGAAGGCGACCTCGACGAAGAATAATGCCACTGACACCCGAGACCCTCACGCGACACGAACTCAACGGCCTCCACGTGGAGGTCGTCGACGCGGCGAACTCCGACCTCGTCGGAATAGCCGGTCGCATCGTCGTCGAGACGATGCACACGTTCATGGTCGACGACGGGTCTCGGGTGCGGCAGGTGCCCAAACGAGGGGCGACCTTCGAATTTGCGATTCCGCGTACAGATGAAGCCGCCGGCGCTGCGAAGGCGTCGGGGACCGCGTCCAAACTTCGGTCGGATACTACTGGCGGATTTGATGCCAGTCAGTCTGATCGGCTCGCCGACTCATCATCGGCGGCTTCCCCTTCGGGGAATTGCGAGGGCGTGGCCTACGTTACGGTGGATGGCGCACAACTGCTCTCACGACCCGCCCTGCGCACCGAAACTACAGGTGACTCGAAATGGCGATAGGACTTGACGTTCCAATGCCTCCGGAACCTGACGATTCCGAGGCTTACGACTACGAAAAATGTCCGTTCTACGGCTCGCTCTCCGTCCGGGGTCAGACCCTGGAGGGGACAGTCGTCTCGACGGACATGGCAAAGACCGTCATCGTCGAGCGGGAGTACGACGTATTCGTTCCGAAGTACGACCGCTACATGAAGCGACGTTCCCGCATCCCGGCACACGTGCCGGGCGTGCTCGACGACGTCGCTGTCGGTGACGAAGTAACGATTGCGGAGACCCGACCTCTCTCGAAGACGAAATCTCACGTCGTCGTCGAGATTATGGGAGGTGACGAGTGATGGAAGCGCTCAAAGCGGACATCACCAAGGGTGTCGCCCGTGGCTCGCTTGTCACGTGCGCCGACAACACCGGCGCTCGTGAACTGAAGATTATCAGCGTCGCGGGTTACTCCGGCACGAAGAACCGCCACCCCAAGGCAGGCATCGGGGACAAGGTGACCGTCTCGGTCACCAAAGGTACCCCCGAGATGCGCCGCCAGGTGCTCGAAGCGGTCATCGTCCGCCAGCGGAAATCCATCCGCCGGCCCGATGGCACGCGTGTGAAGTTCGAGGACAACGCCGCCGTCATCATCGACGAGATGGAAGAGCCTCGCGGGACCGAAATCAAGGGTCCCGTCGCACGCGAAGTCGCCGAGCGCTTCGGGAGTATCGCATCGACGGCTACGATGATCGTATAGTATGACTCGACAACCGCGCAAACAGCGAACCCAGATTCGCGACGCGCCGCTCCACGAGCGGCAAAAGCAGGTCCGCGCACCGCTGTCGGCCGATCTCCGCGAGGAGTACGGCAGCCGTAACGTCCGCGTCAACGCGGGCGACACGGTCGAGGTGCTCCGCGGCGACTTCGCCGGCGAAGAAAGCGAAGTCACCGAGGTCGACCTCACCGACGCCGTCATCTACGTCGACGGTGTCGTCGTTGAGAAAGCCGACGGCGAGGAGGTCCCACGCCCCCTTCAGGCCAGTAACGTCCGCGTGACGGAACTGGACCTCGAAGACGACGTGCGCGAGGCCCGACTCAAGGAGGATAACGAATGACTCGACACCAGAAGCGACTGTCCGTACCGAAGTCCTGGCCGGTCGAGCGCAAGACAGGCACGTTCACGGTCAAGGCCGGAGCGGGTCCGCACGGCGAAGAGGGGGTTCCCCTCCTCATCGTCCTGCGCGACGTGCTCGGCTACGTGGACTCGAAGAAGGAGGCCCAGTACGCCCTCAACCACCAGAGCATTCTGGTCAACGGCAACGTGGCTTCCGACGTCCGCCGTCCCATCGGGATGTTCGACATCCTGGCGTTCGTCCAACGAGAAGAGTACTACCGCGTCTTCCCCGACGAGGGAGGCCGCCTGGCGCTGACGCCCATCGACGCCGACTCGGCATCCAGCCGTCTCGGCAAGATCGTGAGCAAGACGCAGGTCACCGGCGGTGACTTCCAGCTGACGCTCCACGACGGTGCGACCCTCGTCGTCGAGGACGCCTCGGAGTACAGCGGCAAGGACTCCATCGTCGTCGACAACGAGACGAAGGACGTCGTCGCGCACTTCCCCTACGAGGAAGGCGCGCTCGTCACGGCCGTCAACGGACGGCACTCCGGCGAAATCGGTGAAATCACCGAGATTATCGTCACGCCCGGCAGCGGGAACAACTCCGTTGTCGTCGAGACCGAAGACGGCGAGTTCGAGACGGTCGAACAGTACGTCGTCGTCATCGACGAGAACTTCACGGGTTCGGACGACGAGTCCGAAGCACGTCAGGCTGCTGACGGCGGTGATGACGAATGAGCGAGGCTGACTTCCACGAGATGCGCGACCCGCGCATCGAGAAGGTCGTCGTCCACATGGGCGTCGGCGAAGGTGGTCGCGAACTCGCCAAGGCCGAAGACATCCTCGAAGAGATCACCGGTCAGGAGAGCGTTCGCACGATCTCCGGCCGCGCCTCCCAGGACTTCGGCGTTCGCCGCGGCGAACCCGTCGGCGCGAAGGTCACCCTTCGCGGTGACACCGCCGTCGAGTTCCTCGAAACCGCACTCCCCATCGCGGACCTCTCTGTCTCGTCGTTCGACGAGACCGGTAACTTCGGCTTCGGCGTCGAAGAGCACACGGAGTTCCCGAGCCAGGAGTACGACCCGCAGATCGGTATCTACGGGCTGGACGTGACGGTCAACCTCGTCCGCCCCGGCTACCGAGTGAAAAAACGCGACAAGCGTTCCCGTCAGATTCCGTCGTCCCACCGGATGACCGTCGAGGACGCCGTCGCGTTCATCGAGTCCACGTTCGACGTGGAGGTTGAAGAATGAGCGATAGCGAAACAGAACAGACGGGCGAGCACGCGTCCCGCCGCACCGGCCAGGAGAACGAGTGCCGGCGCTGCGGTCGAAAACAGGGACTTGTCAGCAAGTACGACATCAACCTGTGCCGCCAGTGCTTCCGAGAGATCGCCCGCGAGATGGGATTCAAGAAGTACCGATAAGCAATGGCTGACAACGACCCACTCAGTAGCGCGCTCTCCGGTGTGGACAACGCCGAGAGCGTCGGACACCTGTCCCACGAGATCCAGCCCGCCTCCAACATCATCGGCTCCGTCCTCGAGGTCTTCTACGACCGCGGGTACATCGACGGCTTCGAGTTCGTCGACGACGGCAAGGCCGGTCTGTTCGAGGTTGAACTGAAAGGCGCAATCAACGATTGTGGCGTCGTCAAGCCCCGGTATTCCGCCGGAGCCGACGACTTCGAGAAATGGGAGAAGCGATTCCTCCCCGCCCGTGACTACGGCGCGCTCATCGTCACGACGAGCCACGGCGTCATGAGCCACTACGAGGCCCGCGAGAAGGGCATCGGTGGCCAGATCATCGCCTACGTCTACTAGTACAATGAGCCGAATAGAAATCGAAATCCCGGACGAGGTATCCGCCGAGGTCAAGAACCTCGAGCTCACCATCGAGGGCCCCAACGGAAGCGTCACCAAGCGCCTCTGGTACCCGAACGTCTCGGTCTCTGCCGAAGACGGCGCTGTCGTCATCGAGAGCGACGTCGAGAACGCGAAGACCAACGCGACCATCGGTACCTTCGAGAGCCACGTGAACAACATGCTTCACGGCGCGACCGAGGGGTGGGAGTACAAGATGGAAGTCCACTACGCTCACTTCCCGATGCAGGTCAGCGTGGAAGGCAGCGACGTGGTCATCAAGAACTTCCTCGGCGAGAAGTCCCCGCGACGAGCGCAGATTCGCGGCGACACGGACGTACAGGTCGACGGCGAAGAACTCACCCTGACGGGCTCCAACAAGGAGGACGTCGGGCAGACCGCCGCCGACATCGAACAACTCACCCGCGTCAAGGACAAGGACACTCGCGTGTTCACCGACGGCGTGTACATCACCCAGAAACCGCAGACTGGTGATGCCTAATGTCGGAAGAAATCACCGAACTCGAAGACATCAGTGGCGTCGGCCCGTCGAAGGCCGACGCGCTCCGCGAAGCCGGCTTCGAGAGCGTCGACGACGTACAGGCCGCGAGCCAGTCCGAACTGGCCGAGGTCGACGGCATCGGGAACGCGCTCGCCGCGCGTATCAAAGCCGACGTCGGTGGCCTCGAGGTCTCCGACGAGGCCGAGGCCGAAGTCGAAGACGAGTCCGAAGCCGAGCCTGAGGAAGAGGAAGCCGAAGCAGTCGAGACGGAGCTTCAGCCCCGCGGTCACGCGGACAAGAAGCCCCAGCTCGACGACGAAACCGCGGAAGCCTTGGCGCAGAAGCGCCGCGAGGGCAAGCCGCAGTTCAACCGGCAGGACTACCACAAGAAGAAGCGCACGCCCACGTCGTGGCGTCGCCCCCGTGGTGGTCTCTCCAAACAGCGTATCGGAATCAAGGGCAAGGGAGCCAAGGTCGAGGCGGGCTACCGCACGCCGAAGGCCGCCCGCGGCCTTCACCCGTCGGGCTTCGAGGAGGTCCGCGTGTTCAACACGGACGACCTCGAAGGCATCGACGGCGATACGCAGGCAGTTCGCATCGCCTCCTCGGTCGGCGCGCGCAAGCGCGAGCGCATCGAGGAAGCGTGTGAGGACCGCGAGATTCGCGTCCTCAACCCCACCTACGTCGAAGTCGAGGTGGACAACTGATGACGGACCTCAAAGCGCAGAAGCGAATGGCGGCCGACGTCCTCGATGTCGGCAAGAGCCGAGTGTGGTTCGACCCCGAAGAACAGGCCGAAATCGCGGAGGCCATCACGCGCGAAGACATCCGTGAACTCGTCGACGAGGGCACGATTCGCGCCAAGGACGCCAAGGGCAACTCGAAAGGTCGCGCACGCGAGCGCGCCGCCAAGCGTTCCTACGGTCACCGCAAGGGTGCCGGCTCCCGCAAGGGCCGTTCCGGCGCTCGACAGAACAAGAAAGACGCATGGGTCAGCCGAATCCGCGCCCAGCGCCGTCGCCTGAAGGAGCTTCGCGAGGACGGAACGCTCGACCGTTCCCAGTACCGCACGCTCTACAACAAGGCGTCCGGTGGCGAATTCGATAGCGTGGACCGGCTCGAAGCATACATTCAGAACAACTACCAGGTGGAGATTCAATAATGGCGACCGGACCACGATACAAGGTTCCGATGCGGCGTCGCCGCGAAGTCCGGACCGATTACCATCAAAGGTTGCGCCTGCTGAAATCGGGCAAGCCCCGCCTTGTCGCTCGCGTGAGCAACAAGCACGTCAGGGCGCAGCTGGTCACTCCGGGCCCGCAGGGCGACGAGACCCACGCTGCAGCGACCTCTGCCGACCTCGACGAGTACGGCTGGGAAGCCCCCACGGGCAACCTCCCGAGCGCGTACCTCACGGGGTATCTGGCAGGTAAGCGGGCGCTGGCCGCCGGCGTCGAGGAAGCGGTCCTCGACATCGGCCTCAACACGGCCACGCCCGGAAACAAGGTCTTCGCGGTGCAGGAGGGTGCTATCGACGCTGGCCTCGAAATCCCCCACAACGACGCAGTACTCGCTGACTGGGACCGCAACCGCGGTGTCCACATCGCAGAGTACGCAGAGCAGCTCGACGAGCCGCTCTACAGTGGAGAGTTCGATGCCACGAACCTCCCCGACCACTTCGACGAAGTGCTCGGGAACCTTCAGGAGGACGAATGAGCAGCAATAACAACGGCTGGGAGCCGCGAACGCGGCTCGGCCGCATGGTGCAGAACGGCGACGTCACGTCGATGGACCAGGCGCTCGAGACGGGACTTCCGCTCAAGGAACCCCAGCTCGTCGACCAGCTCCTTCCCGGACTGGACGACGAGGTGCTCGACATCAACATGGTCCAGCGCATGACCGACTCCGGCCGCCGGGTGAAGTTCCGGTGTGTCGTCGCAGTCGGGAACCGTGACGGCTACCTCGGCTACGCTGAGGCCCGCGACGACCAGGTCGGCGGTGCCATCCAGAAAGCCATCGAGGTGGCGAAACTGAACATCATCAAGGTAGACCGCGGCTCCGGATCGTGGGAAGACCGCGCAGGCGGCCTCAACTCCCTCTCGCGCAAGGCAGAGGGCAAGGCCGGCTCCGTGACGGTCCGCATCATCCCCGCCCCGCAGGGTCTCGGCCTCGCGGCCGCAGAGACCGTCCGGAACATCCTCGAACTCGCCGGCGTCCAGGACGCCTGGACCAAGAGCGACGGGAACACCCGGACCACGGTCAACCTCGCGAAGGCGACCTACAACGCGCTCAAGAATGCGTCGCAGTCCCGCACGCCGCGGCGCGCTCGTGAAGTCCGTCAGGAGGTGCGCGAATAATGCAGGCTATCGTTCAGCTTCGCGGTGAGGTCAACATCGCACAGGACGTCCGCGACACGCTCACGATGCTCAACATCCACCGCGTGAACCACGCGACGTTCGTGCCCGAGACCGACGCCTACCGCGGGATGATTTCGAAGGTCAACGACTTCGTCGCGCACGGCGAGCCGAGCGTCGACGTCGTCGAGACCCTCATCAGCACGCGCGCCGAGCCCGAGGAGGGCGACGGCGACATCACCGACGAGTGGGTCTCCGAGAACACCGACTACGACGACGTGGCTGCGCTCGCGCAGGCCATCGTCGACGAGGAGACGACGCTGCGAGAGCAGGGCGTCTCCCCCGTGCTCCGTCTGCACCCGCCGCGCGGCGGCCACCGCGGACAGAAGCACGTCACCAAGGAAGGCGGCCAGCTCGGTAAGCACAGCACCGAACAGATCGACGAACTCCTGGAGGACATGCGATGACGTCCAAGAAGCGACGCCAACGCGGTTCCCGCACGCACAGCGGCGGTACGCACAAGAACCGACGCGGTGCCGGTCACCGCGGCGGTCGCGGTCGCGCCGGACGCGACAAACACGAGTTCCACAACTACGAGCCGCTCGGCAAGCACGGCTTCAAGCGACCGGATGTCCTGCAGGACGACGTCGCTGAAGTCAAGGTCCAGAAGCTCGACGAGGACGCGGCGCTCCTCGCGGCCGACGGAGTCGCCGAGAAGGACGGCGACACCTACGTCATCGACGCCCGCGACGTGGCCGAGGACGGCTGGGAAGCGGACGTCGTGAAGGTGCTCGGCGGCGGGCAGGTCCGCAACGAACTGCACGTCGTCGCCGACGCCTTCACGGCCGGTGCCGTCGAACTCATCGAAGAGGCCGGCGGCGACGCCGAACTCTCCGAACGCGCGGAAGAAGCGGCTGAATCCGAGGAATCGGCCGACGCCGACGAAGACGACGAGGAATAAATCATGGGATGGAAGGACGCCGCCGAACCAGTGCTTTCGCGGATGCCCGCAGTCGCCCGACCGGAGGGACACGTTCCGTTCCGCCGGAAGCTCGGGTGGACCGGCGGCATTCTCGTCTTGTACTTCTTCCTGACGAACGTGACGCTGTTCGGCCTCGACGCCGCGACCGCGAACGACCTGTTCGGTCAGTTCCGGTCCATCTTGGCCGGCCAGCAGGGTTCGGTGCTCCAGCTGGGCATCGGTCCCATCGTCACCGCGAGCATCGTTCTACAACTGCTCGGCGGTGCTGACCTGCTCGGGCTCGACACGGACAACAACCCGCGCGATCAGGTCCTCTATCAGGGACTGCAGAAGCTGCTCGTCGGGGTCATGATCTGCCTGACGGGCCTGCCGATGGTGTTCGCCGGCAACTTCCTGCCGGCCGACCAGGCCGTAGCGACATCGCTCGGTATCGGCACGGTCGGCGTGAAGGGACTCATCTTCGCGCAGATCGCCGTCGGTGGCGTCCTCATCCTATTCATGGACGAGATCGTCAGCAAGTGGGGCGTCGGCTCCGGGGTCGGCCTGTTCATTATCGCCGGCGTCAGCCAACAGCTCGTCGGCGGGCTGTTCAGCTGGCAGGGCCTCGGCGGCACGTCGGGCTTCTTCGCGACGTGGATCGGCATCATCACCGGTGCCATCGAACTGCCGGCCTCGCCGACCGACCTGCTGTCGACGGTCTTCCTCGGTCAGGGACAGCTGCTCGCGCTCATCACGACATTGCTCATCTTCGGCATCGTCGTCTACGCCGAGAGCGTCCGCGTCGAGATTCCCCTCTCGCACGCCCGCGTGAAGGGTGCCCGCGGCCGCTTCCCGGTGAAGCTCATCTACGCGAGCGTCCTGCCGATGATCCTCGTTCGCGCCCTGCAGGCGAACATCCAGTTCCTCGGGCGCTTCCTCAACTCCTCGTGGGTCGGCATGCCAGCGTGGCTCGGCCAGTACACGAGCGGACAGGTCACAGGTGGCCTGTTCTACTACCTCGCGCCCATCCAGTCGCGGTCCGACTGGATGTGGTTCCTCGGACTCACGTCGGCCGACCCGCTCGATATCGCCATCCGCGTGCTCATCGACCTGATCTTCATGATCGTCGGTGGCGCGGTGTTCGCGATCTTCTGGGTCGAGACGACGGGCATGGGTCCGGAATCGACCGCGCAGCAGATTCAGAACTCCGGGATGCAGATTCCCGGGTTCCGCCGTAACCCGCAGGTCATCGAGAAGGTCATGGAGCGGTACATCCCGCAGGTGACCGTCATCGGTGGCGCGCTCGTCGGCCTGCTCGCCGTCATGGCGAACATGCTCGGCACCATCGGCGCAGTCTCCGGGACGGGGCTGCTCCTTACGGTCTCCATCACGTACAAGCTGTACGAGGAGATCGCGGAGGAACAGCTCATGGAGATGCACCCGATGATGCGCAACATGTTCGGCTCCGAGTAGCGAGCCGAGTCCCGACGCGCTCGACTGCCGCCGCACGCTCGCGGCGAACGTCACTTCCACTTCATTTCTGCCGCGCTCGACCGGATAGCGGCGCGTTCGTCTCGGACCGCCCGGCTCGCCGGATAATCCGGCCACTTTTGACTCCCGCCGGCGGAACAGCGGGGTATGCACGAGGGGCGACTCGCGGTCGACATCGAGACGGCAAGCCCGAACGGTCAGCCGAGCGACTTCCGGAACACCGACGACTTCGAGTTGGTCGCCGTCGGCCTCGGCCACCGGGGCGACGGCGACGACCCCGAGGTCGAAGTCGAAGTGCTCCTCCGCGACGGCGACTGGTCGCTCGACCGCACCGCCGACCTCCTCCGGCGGGTCGTCGAGTGGTGCGAGGCCCGCGGCGCGGGCGGCGAGGGCGTCGTCACCTACAACGGCGAGTACTTCGACGAACACCACCTCCGCGCGTGGGCCGACCGAGTCGCGGACGCCGGCGTCTGGGCGGACGCGCCGAGCCGAATCGACGCGCTGTTCGCGGACCACGTCGACCTCGGGATGCTCGCCGCCGAGGCGTACCCGGAGGCGGTCCGTCCGAACCGGGACATCCCCGCGCTGTGGAAGGCGTGCGAGGAGGCGGGCGTCGACCAGCCGACCGTCTGGTACGACGACTACGACCTCCCGGCGGGCTACCTCGACCGTCTCGGCGTCGAGGACGACCACGTCAAGGGAGCGCACGTCGGCGAGGCGCTGGGCGAGGCGTACGTCGACGGCGTCGTCGCGGAACTCGACCACACCCGGACGCACGCCGAACTCACTCGACTCCTCGTCGACTACGCCGCCGGCGACATCGAGCCGCTGTTTTCGCTCCACGACGCGCTTCGCCGGGCCGACGCGAGCGCGGACTGACCCGGTTCGTCCCTGTCGACCCGACGCGGCGCCGTCGGTCGGACCCGCGCGTCGTTCTGTCTCGCGGCAAACGTTTAGCCGCCGGCAGTCGTATCGCGTGGGATGAACGCTGTCTCTTATACACATCTCTGATGGC